>NZ_CP019791.1:3643691-3947332 GCF_002007645.1 Anaerohalosphaera lusitana | reverse complement strand
GCCTGGCCGACGCAGTAGGTGGCGACGTCGCAACGGAGAAACTTCATCGTGTCGTAGATCGCCAGGCCCGCAGTAATAGCTCCGCCGGGCGAATTTATGTAAAAATGGATGTCTGATTTGCTGTCTTCGTTACTGAGGAACAGCAGTTGTGCTACGATCAGATTAGCTGCGTTGTCGTCTACAGGCCCGCCCAGGAAGACGATCCTGTCCTTGAGCAGGCGCGAGTAGATGTCGTATGATCGTTCGCCGCGGCCGGTCTTTTCGATGACTATCGGTACTAACTGGTTCATTTCCATGTCGCAAATGCTCCCTATACCTGAGTTTAACGGGTCCGACAGTGCTGGACCCGCTGAAATGTCTATTTCTTTTCTTTTTTTTCTTCTTCAGGTTCGTGCAATACTTCATCGATAAGGCCGTACTCCTTGGCCTCGTCAGCGCTGAGGTACTTGTCACGCTCGGTCTCTTCCTGGATCTGATCGGCGTTTAGGCCGGTGTGTCTGGCGAGGATCTTGTTGATCTCAGCCTTGGCCTTGAGGATCTCCTCGGCCTGGATCTTGATATCCGCTGCCTGGCCGGTCACGCCGCCCCATGGCTGGTGAAGCATGATCTTGGCATGCGGCAGGGCGTGTCTCTGGCCTTCGGCTCCGGCAGCCAGGATAACCGCTGCGCCCGACTGGGCCCGTCCGATGCAGAACGTGGATATGGGCGATTTGATGAAACGCATCGTGTCGTAGATCGCCATCGTGTCGTCAACCGCTCCGCCGTGACTGTTGATGTAGAGGCTTATTTCCGAGCCCGGCTTGGTGTTGTCCAGGTACAGAAGCTTCATGATCACGTCGGTGGCCAGCGGGTAGTTGATCTCGCCGACCATGAAGACAACGCGATTTTCAAGCAGCATATCGCTAAGGGTCATCTCGCGTGTGCGCTGATAACCCGAAGAAACCTGCATGTGCTGTTCAATGTTCTTGGGCACCTGATGTTGTGGATAGCTCAAATGCATAGCTTATTCCTTTTTAATTCAGCCGTTCTTGATTTCTGATACTTACTGTATCGGAATTTTACCGTTGGCTATTTAGAAGCGATACTTAAAGCTTCTACTCTTCGTCCTTATTTTCGGACTTCTTAGGTGCAGCTTTTTTCTTTTTGGCTGTCTTTTTCTTGGCTGTTTTCTTCGTTTCAGCCTTCTTTTCGCCTTCCACTTCCTTTATCTCGGCCTTTTCCAGAAGCTGCTCGATGCACTTCGATTCGCGTACCTGCAGGCTGAACTGGGCCAGTGAGCCGTCTCGCAGCATTTCTTCACGCATCTTTTCGGGCCTGCGTCCGCGGTACATGGCCGCCTGTGCGATGTGGCCGTTGAGCTCTTCACCGCTTACATCAACGTCCAGCTTATCGGCGATCTTGTCCATTATAAAGAACAGTTTCATCTGTTCTTTGGCCTGCTCTTCGCTACTGGCTCTCAATTCCTGCATCTGCTGCTCCATCTGCTCCTTGGGAGTACCCTGCATCAGCATGTTGCTGTACTGCCTCTGGAGTATTCTGGTCGCCTGGTCGGCAACGATGCTTTCGGGCATTTCGAAATCGGTGTTCTTGAGCAGGTACTGGTAGATCTGGTCGCCCATCTGCTGTCTCTGTTGCTGTTCTGCCTGCTGTTCGCGGGCTTCCATGATGCGTTCCTTGAGCTCTTCTTCGTCCTCGACGCCGAAACGACCGAGAAATTCGTCATCGATTTCTGCGGGGACCTGCTTTTTGACGTCCTTGACGGTGATCTCGAGATCGACCTTCTTGCCGCGGAAACGCTCGGAGAAGTATGTTTTCGGAACTTCAACTGTGGTTTTCTTGACGTCGCCTTCTTTTGCGCCTGCCAGCAGTTCGTTGAGCTTTTCGACGGAAACGCCTGCGACCATAGCCTTTTCACGGGCGTAGATCTCGACATTGTCCTTTCTCTCGGGCTCTTCTTCGCCTTCGACGCTGAGCACCACGTCCGCGATGACCTGGTTGCCGTCCTCAACGACGCCGTCTTCCTTGGGCTCCCAGACGCCTGCCCGCTTTCTCATTTCCATGAGCTCTTCATCGACTGATTCTTCGGTGACTTCGACCTTCTGCTTTTCGACTTCGATGCCTTCAAGCTCGGGCAAGTCGAATTCGGGTCTGACTTCGACCTCGAAATCGAAATTCATCGGACCTGCGTCCGGCAGCTCGATGTCGTCCGGATCGATGTCCGGATCGCCCAGAATGTTCAGGTCCTGATCCTTGATAGCTTCTTCGCTGGCTTCTGCGAGCAGTTGGACCTTGACCTGCTGGCTCACATCGCTGCCGAAACGCTTCTCGATCAGCCTTCGCGGGGCTCTTCCCTTGCGGAAACCGGGGATGACAGCTTCTTTGCGAAGGTCACTGTACTGTTCTTCCAATGCGTTCTGTATTTTTTCTTCGGGTATCTCGACTGCGATCCTCTTCTTGCAGGGGCCCGCGTCCTCTACCTTTACAACGTTTTCTACCTGTGTGCCTTCTTTTTCTTCAGCCATCTGAGCAGCTCCTATATTACTGATGTCATCTCAAAACAACAAAAAAGGCCATTGGGAAACTCTTTCCCGTAGGCCATCATATATTTTCCCAGCCCCTTTATCATTTGGGCTCCTACACTCGAGCGACCTACGCCAGACTAAATTTAGCCGATATCTCGCTAGAGCTATTTTAAAACATGTGTCCGGAAAAACAAGCAACATAATCAAAACATTACGGCTTTGGCCGAAGTGTCGTTGTGGCCGACCTGTTAATCCCTTAATTTTTTGAGAAAAAAGAGGACAACCCGGAAAGCTGTCCTCAAAAAGCGGGTGATGAGATTCGAACTCACGACATTCACGTTGGCAACGTGACGCTCTACCGCTGAGCTACACCCGCGAGAGACGTGGGGATAGTATATGGACATTTCTATTCGTTGCAACACCTTTTTCCGAAAAAAATGCTGATTTTCAAGTACAATAAGGACTAACTGGGCCATCGAAGTTGTTTGGTGTTCTGCTATAGCTTCAACGGGGGGCAGATATGATTCCGATGATCTCATTTTCCCGCTGGTATGTAAGGTTGACTGATGCGCGGTTAGGTTTACCATATATAATGGTTTAGATGAGGAGGCTCAGCTATGACAAAAACATTACTTTTGCTGGTTGGAACATTGTGCATTGCGGGTTGCGCCCGAGACCGGGACGCAGCCGGAAAGGGGGAAGAATCAGAGATGACTATTGAGATCACAAGTCCGGCCTTTGAAGAAGGCCAGTCCATACCTGCTAGATATACGGATGACGGTGTGAATATTTCCCCTCCGTTGAACTGGAAGGGCTTGCCTGAAGAGGCAAAGAGCCTGGCGATCATTGCTGACGACCCGGACGCGCCTGCAAAGACCTGGGTTCACTGGGTGGTTTACAATATCTCGCCTGAATCTTCAGGTTTGGACGAGGGTATGGCCAAAGATGAAAAGATGCCCGACGGTACAATGCAGGGCATGACGGACTTTGGCAGTGTTGGATACGGCGGGCCCGCTCCGCCCAGCGGTACGCATCGGTATTTCTTTAAGATATATGCGCTTGACAAGAAGCTTGATATGTCGCCGGGTGCTGCTAAGGATGAGCTCCTAAAAGCAATGGGCGGTCACATCATAGCTCAGGGGCAGCTTATGGGGACTTACTCGCGTGAGTGAGCAGGCTGACTAAAGAAATTCGCATATACGCTCAACAGCCACGGCAATATGAACAGACAGCAGGGTCAGATAGTCCAGGTCCTCGGATTCGTAGTGCTCGTGCATCGGCGAGTTGTTGACATAAAGTGCTCCGTAACATTTCCTCTCCACGAGTACCGGTGCGATCAGAACCGACCTTACGACACGGCCGCCTGCGGCGCGGGGTAACTGGGGGATTAGTATGCTGTGATGTTTTTCCAGAGTCTCTTCAAGGTACTCCAAAGCAGCAAGGTCATCGCGGCCTATGCGCTGGCTGCTCACTTTTCTGCCGCCCTCGATCTCGAATCGGTCTCCGTGACAATCGGAGAGTCCGACCCATGCCTCACGTCCCGCCAGTTGGCTGAGCAGTATGCTCATCGCTTCGCTGTGCAGATTTTTGATGCTGTCACATCTTTCAAAACATTTGATCGCCTTGCAAAGCTCCGTTAATCTTTTAGGGGGTATCTTCAGCATCGGAGCTGACTTGGAATGCAGGTTACGTATCTCGGCATGTATTTCCTCGGAGCTGGGACTTGCCGGTTTATGTGCGATGGTATCGTCCAACTGAAGCGGTGTCTTTGCGGGTTCCTTTTCCAGCTCCATCAGTTTTACGTTTATCTTGAACCCGCAGATCCCGATAGTATCGCCGGTGTTCAACGGGCTCTTGTGAACAGCGTTATCGTTCACGAATGTCTTGTTAGATGAATCCAGGTCCTCTACGAACCAGTCGCCGTTGTCTTCTTCGTAGATGACGGCATGTTTGCGCGAAACCCCTCGTTCCGGAAGAAATATCTGGCTGCCGACATGCCTGCCGATGTAGATCGGCCCCGAATCGAAGATAAGCTCATTGAGCTTTCGTCCGTCCTGCGTGATACGCAACCTCATCTGTAAATCCTCCAAATGATCAGTTGCCCCTTAAAGCATTCTATCTGGTGCGGACGTCGATGTCAACCGCAAAGAAAGCGGCGAAAGCCATTATCTATTGTTACCCTTTATGTCCCGCTTCAATGGTGTGAACGTTTGTTCATGTTTTTGGTTGTGCCGAAACACAGGTCGGCGATCTGATCTATCTGGCTTCGGATGAAATCGATCTGTTCGGCAACTTCCGATTCCTGTTTTTCTTTTTCGTACTTGGGAAGCACGAAACTGAAGCATGCTCCCCCTGACTCAGTGTTCTCAACCCATATTCTGCCGCCGTGCATTTCGACGAGTTCTTTGCATATCGCAAGTCCAAGTCCCGTTCCATGGGTTCCCTCTCCAACGTGTTTTTCCACCTGGACGAATTTATCGAATACCTTCTCAGTATCCTTTTGTTCGATCCCCGGTCCGTTGTCCTCCACGCAGATCTTTACATGTTCGTTCTGATCTACAACACGCAGGGTTACTTTGCCCCCGCAATCAGGGACAAATTTAGCGGCGTTGTCAACGAGATTGGTGATCACCTGCTTGACTTTTCCGGCATCGGCCAGAACGTATATATCCTCGTCGGGCAATATGATGTCTTGCGACATGTTGTTCTCGCCTAGGACAACCTCAAGTGTACGCATGCTTTCGTTTATGAGCGACTTAACAGGGACCGCATCCAGCTCGAGTTTCATTTTTCCTGCCTCGATGCGGGACATATCCAGAAAGTCGCTGATTATATTCGCAAGTCTGTCGACGGCCTCATTAGCAGCTTCCAGGTCCCTGCGCAGTTTCTTGCTTATCTTGCCGCACACACCAGCGAGAGCATTTGAAATGACATTTCGGAAGATCGTCAGCGGTGTTCTCAGCTCATGCGTGATCGTAACTACGAATTCACTTTTCAGTCGGTTGTGTTCCTGTATCTGTCTTTCCGTTTCCCTGACGAGCGTGATGTCCGTGCCAACGCTAAGTACGCCGTTGATTTCTCCTGCTTCGTCTTTTAGAAGTGAGTGTGACCAGGCGATCGTCTTTTTCTCGTTGTCTACGGTGACGACAGGGCATTCGAACTGTTCGAAATTACCGATGTTTCCCTGCAGCATCTCATCGAATATCCGCTGTTTTTCCGGCTGCTCATTACGTGGTATGAACCTTTCGAACCAGTTAGTTCCTATTATCTCACTCTGTTCGGTACCCAGCAGCTCAGCGCCTACCTTATTGATCAATGTTATCTTTCCCTCGGTGTCCATCGCCAGGAAGATCGCGCCTGCCTGGTCGAGATAGCTCAGCGTTCTGTCGCGTTCATCTCGCAACTGCTGGCGTATTTCGTGTCTTTCAAGTGCGTATCTGATCGTCCTGAAAAGCGTATCTCCTTCAATCTGGTCCTTCCTGAGGTAATCCGAAGCTCCTTCTTTTATCGCTTGAATATCGAGCTCGGCGTCAAGGTTATTGGTCAGGACTATAGTAGGTGTGGTTGCGCAAACCGATCTGACCCTTGAGATCGTCTCCAGACCACCGCTGTCGGGCAGGCCGAGGTCAAGCAGAATTATGTCAAAACTATTTTGTTTCAGGTGTTCGATACAAGTTTTCATACTATCGGCATTGACTATATCAAAGCTTGTACGCTTTTTATATCTAGCCAAACGCAGTTCGACACTCCGACGCGCTACCGGATCATCATCTACCAAAAGTACTTTAATTTTATTCGAAAGCATAATAATCTGCCTCAGTCTAATAGCCTACCCTTAATGAGCCACAGCCTTAGTGTTAGCGCTCACGGCTGTTTCGTTTTGATATTTCCATCCATTTGGGATTCTTCAGAAAACTAACCAGTCGGTTGAATTCCTGGTTCGCTTGTTCGTATAGTTCCTCGATGCCGGAAAGATCCTCGTCTCTGCCCATCTGTTCAATTTTGTCGCAGATGGCCGGCAGCTCTTTGGCTCCGATTGTGAGGGCGTTGCCGCGAAGTTTATGTGCGAAAAGCAATACATCCTTGCTGCGTCCGACGTCGATAGCATTCCTGAGTGACTTGAGTGTTTTGGGCCCGTCTTCGCATATAGAATTAGCGATCCGTTTTATTACACTCTCGTCTCCGCAGTATTTCAAAGCTGCCTCCCAGTCAAGCTCTACATCGTTTGTGTAATCAGTGCAGTCAGCTTCTTCCTTGCCACCTTTGCAGATTTGGGTCAGCTCATGAACCTGTTCCTTGAGCTTGTCGATCCTGCCCTTTATTCTTGTTGAAGTTGACTGCTTGCACGAAGTAAGCTTATTGATGATCTCGCGAAGTTTTGTTCTGTCGATCGGTTTTGAAAGATACGCATCGCATCCAGCCCTCATGCATTTATCTTCGTCCCCTTTCATTGCATTGGCCGTCAAAGCTACAATAGGAGTTGTGATGCCTTTTTCGCGTATGACTTTCGTTGCTTCGAAGCCATTGAGAACGGGCATCTGGATGTCCATGAAGATGATGTCATATTCTTTCTTGCAGGCAGCATCTACTCCCTTCTGACCGTTTTCTACGATGTCCACCTTGAGACCCATCTTTTCCAGCACCAGCTTCATGAGCATCTGATTCGGCGGCGCGTCCTCGACCACGAGCACGTTTCCGTAAATGACCTTTTCATCCGTCAGGCCCTGTTCTGCTGTTTCAGTGCCGGATGCATTTTCGACAGGCTTGTGTGCCTTTTCCAATGCGATCTCGAGCGAGAAAGTGCTTCCCTTGCCCACTTCGCTTTCCACCCAGACTCTGCCGTCAAGCAGTTCTGCTATGCTCTTGGTTATTGCAAGTCCCAGTCCGGTGCCGTTGTATTTGCTGCTTTTGCCCAGATCGCTCTGAGAGAAAGATTCGAATATAGAGGTTCGCTGTTCTTTGGGAACCCCTGGACCTGTGTCTTCCACATCAAACCGCACGAAAAGCTTACCTTCTCTATTGTGTGAGTTGGTTGTGATGTGTACGTGACCGCTTTCAGTGAACTTTACAGCATTGCCGATGATATTCATCAGGCATTGACGCAGACGGTTTTCATCAGTTCTGACAAAGTCCGGCACTTCGCTGTTTCGCTCTATCGTGAAGTCGAGCCCTTTACTTCTGGCTTCGCAACCGAGTAGTGACTCGATATTCTCGAGCAGAGCCGACAGTGAAAAGTCGTTCATCTCAAGCTCCAGTCGGCCTGACTGAAGTTTTGAAAGATCGAGTATGTCATTGAGCAAGGTGAGCAGGTTTCGTGTGTTGTCCGCTATTGTTGAGACATACTTCGACTGTTCTTTGTTTAGCTTTGTCTCCTTGAGCAGGTCAGCGAAGCCGAGAATCGCGTTCATGGGCGTTCTTATGTCATGACTGACCGCGGCAACGAATTTGCTCTTGGTTTTCTCTGCCAGGACTGCCTGGTTTGCGACGGCTTTTGACTGCTCGGCGGAGATCTCCAGTTGCTTATTGATCCTTTCAATTTCGCCTTTTGCCCGCTCGGTTTGTTCCTGAGCCCGGCGGAGGTCTTCTTCTGTTCTTTTGCGTCTGGTGATGTCGTCCAGCATGACGACCAGAAATTTCTCGTTGCCGATTTTTGTGGGACTGACGCTTAATGAGAACCAGACTGTTGTCGGTTCCGTCTGATCTTCCAGGTCTATTGCGATCTCCGCACCATGGACGGCCTTACCTACCCGTTTGCTCATTTCTAATGGGCGAATGAAATCACAAAGATCGGAGCCGTTCTCTCTAATGCATCCGTTGCATCCGAAGCTTTTGCAGATGTGCTTTCCGATCAACTCATCATAGCTCATGCCCGTAAGATTGCGGGTGGATTCGTTGGCCCGAACTACCTTGTAATCCTCCGTTACAAGAAGCAGGGCGGTTGGGACGCTGTCGAATATCGCTTCAAGGTTCTTGTACTTCTTCTCCAGCAACTCGCCTATCGTTTTTATGCGTTTACCGCCGTCCTGGTCAGAATCGTAACACCGGTCGGCCAGCAGCTCGCCGACTGTCAGCATTTTCGATATTTCCGGGCAAAGCGCTATCCGCGAAAACAGTTCTGCAGCCGATACTTCTTTGGTCCCTCCATCGTACTGCACACATACCGAAGTGCTGTTATGCTCTCGCATTACAGCGGCTACTTTTTCGAGACTATCTTCGATCAAAACTGATGGTATTCTCATATTCTCCTCTTTAAAATGTGAGCAGGAGGTGTCCGCTTCATCCGCAGATAGACCATTTTGGCCAACGAAAAACCTTGTTAACCTGCTCATATTGTCGCCTTTTTTGTTCCCTGCCATTGGCGTTCACTTCCTAAAACAAACAAAAATCATTGCCTCACCTCCTTTTCGGAACTCTCAATGCCTGACTTAGGCAGTTTTGTGTGATTTTTGCGGTCCTTCAGGCTGACTCAGGCGTAAACTCGCCTCATGCAATGCTGACCCGCTCATCTTTACTAGAACCGCTTTTGATGTGTGGATTAATGGATTTTCACCTTCGTCCTATAATCATGATGTGTGGCTTAAACAATTCTTGAGGTAGAAAAATCACTTTAAGCCCAAAGTGAGACATTCTGGAGCCTTGGGTCGCTTAGACTCATGTTTTTTGCCGATATGTGCCGTTTTAACCCTTGCAATCAGCACGTTTGGTGTGTAAATTGTCCATCCCTGAGCGGGACTCCAGCCCGGCAGGGTAGGTTTTGCCTAAAAACAGTTAACTGGAGGAGTGACCGAGTGGCTTAAGGTGGCGGTCTTGAAAACCGCTGAGGCGCAAGCCTCCGGGGGTTCGAATCCCTCCTCCTCCGTTCGGCAAGCACCGGTGTCAAACAATGATATCGGTGCTTTTTTCATGCCTAAACCTGCCCAACTGCTGGACTTACGAGAGGGGCTTGTTTCGGACGCGTCAGGGTTTGTTTTGTCTCTGTCAGTGACAATGGATGACGATGCAGGACGTCGAGAGTAAGGGTTTTTTGTAAGTTTTTTGTAAGCTGGTTTGTAAGCGCCGGAGCCCATTTCACCATCGGTGCCGGTCGCTCTTTGTGCCTGTGACATTTCCAGCGAGAAGTCTGGCAGACTTTTAACCGCATCGGCTTCCTGGCCGCGGAATATGTGGCTATATCTTCCCATTGTCAGATTGATGTCGCTGTGCCGCATGATGGATTGGGCGACTTTGGGGTGAACCCCGCTAGCCGCCAGCAGGCTGCCTGCAGTGTGCCTAAGGGCATGGAAGTCCACGTAACGTCCCGAATCGTCGACGTACTTAATGCCTGCATTCTCCAGGTCGGCCCTGAGCATCTTGGCCAGGTAATTCTCATTCGGCATCTTGAAAGCCACTGCCTGAGGAAGCTTGCCAGTGAATTGGTCCTCCAGAAGGGCCGCCGTATCACTTTTCAGCGGAATGGTGGCCTCTTCTCGGTTCTTACAGTAGGCAGCTTCAACGGTGACAGTGTTGGCCTTAAAATCGAAGCTCGAAACAGTCAGGCTTCTCATCTCTGATGCTCGCAGCCCGGTTTCCATTGCCAGGCGATACAGCAGAGCCCGATCGGGTCCGGACATTTTGTAACGGTCGTCACTTGCCGTAGTAGTCTGCAGCAGGGTTCGTATTTCATCCGGTTCAAGTGCCCGTCGATCGTGCCTGCGATCGGTCTTGGTGCTGATCTTCGATAAGTGCTCGATCGGGGACGCTTGTGCACGCTGATCCTGAACCATCCAGCGGCAGAACTGCTGAATGGCCTGCATATAGAAGTTGAACGTCTGGGGACTAATGCCGCGTTGCAGCTTGGTCTCAGTCTTTGTCTTTCCCTTGGTTCGGGTTTTGCGGGTTTTCTCGACCATTCTGTCCTGTCGCAGCTCGGAAAGGTAGGTTTGCACCCGGCTGGCGCTTATATCGTCCCACACGACGAACTTGCACCCCTCGACCGCCTTGCTGGCTCTGCCGTATACAAGCTGTGCATGCTTTTGCGTATTGCCCTTGGCCTCAAGATGTGACTTGAAATCCTCCAGATGCTCCGCCAGGGGCCTATCACGGTGCTCCTTGAACCGGTCAACAATGCCCGCCTGCGCCAGCTCTGCCTCCTTCTCCAGCTTGGCCTCAAGCTGCCTGGTAGCTGCCTTGTCCTTAAAGCCCTTCACCCGCTTGCGGACGCCGTCAGGACCCTTGTAGTCGATATACCAGTTCTTGCTCTGTTTGGTGACGGACTTGCCGTCCTTGTCTTTACTCGTGTACTTTTGTTTGAATATACTTGCCATCTGTATAGTTTCCTCGTGTTAAGTTTTCTCCACCCGTAGCAGTGGACAGGCGGCAGGGCGGTGCCGATCACACCGCCCGCCCCTGCGATTGCTACCACGGGTCATTATACCTTTAATCTGCGACGTGTCCAAGACGAACTACGCCGCATTCCCTTTATCTTTTGCTTTGCCCGTGATCACAGCGATTTCGCTGAACTTCACAGATCCTTCTCCAAATCTGTACGCAGTACTGAGTCCAGACTTGCCGTCCCTGGCCTTCGCCACGAGAAGACGGGCGTTTATATTTTGTAGCGTCTTATCTGGCCCGATCAGGAACCTTTTCCCTTCGTCATAAAGTTGAAGCCATAAAACAGTCTGGCTGAATCTCTGCCATGCTGCTCCGCCTGCAAGATCGTCCAGGCTTTGAACCGTTTTCCCCTTTTTGGGATGCGTGACGATCAATGCGGCAGCCCCATGTTCATCCAGGATACGCAGTAGCTCACCAATGAACTTCTGGTCAGCAGTCCAGACATCTTCAGTCTTGTTCACGGCTGTTATCGGATCGATGGCCAGCACCTTCTTTCCATTGGCCGCCTGTTCCCGTGCCCAGTTCAGGACTTTATTGTAGTCCGGCACTTCAGTGGACATGGTGTCAATATAAGAGGCCAGCCGGTCCAGGCGGTCGGCATGACTGTCATAGAGGCTGTCGATGTCAAGTTCTCCCTGGCTAAGGATGTTGTGATCTAGGATTTTAGGCTCGTCTGCAAGAAGAGCCAGTGCTCGTTTGAGGTGGTAATCTCTGCTCTCCTCAAGCATCAGCCCGGCAAACGGAATATCGTTTTCAGCCCAATGCAGCATGCACTGCATGGTGAAAAAACTCTTGCCGCTCCCCGGCTTGCCGCAAAGAAGGCACACCTTGCCGGGCAGCAACGGTTGGGCTATTTTATCCAGGACCTCAAAAGGCGTCGGAACTGCCTGCAGCTCACCAGACCTTATCTGCTGAAGATGCTGACGTAGACTTCCAGACGGCCGGACTGGTTCCGCCGTCTCCAGCACCTTGTCTATTTCTGCAGCTATGTCCTGATCATCCTGCAGTCTCTCGATGTAGTCGACCGCATCGCCCTTACTGGGAAGGTCCAGCTTGTCCGGGTCGAGCCGGAGTACTTTGCATTTCAATTCTAGTAGTACAGCCTGCAATTGCTCGGCATGCCTGATACCCGCCGGATCATTGTCCGGCCATATTGTAACCATCTTGCCTTGCAGGGGCGTCAGATCCGTCTGGTCTGACTTTCCAGCACCGCCAGCGGTCGTCGTGGCAGTTATGCCATGCTTAATCAAAGCATCTGCAGCCTTCTCGCCCTCTACCATGACAATTTCATCGGCTTCCACGACGGCCGGAAGATTATAGGGTGTCCATGGTTTGTCTGGTGCAGCCAGCCGGTAGCCGCCTGGACAAGGACATGCCTGCCGGTAATCCTTGCCATCACTGGTTTCGATGCGATATACCAGATGAACCGGATCGTCGGAAGCACTCTTGTATTCATGTTTTCCGGTGATTTCCCCTGGCAGTCCAGCCTCCAGCTCGGCAAGTGTCTTAAACAACTTACCAGCTGGCCTTTGACGGCCGTCAGCCGCCGCTGTGCTTGTCTTTACCTGTGGGGTGGTGTGTTTATGCCTTCCCGGCCTTCCCGGCTCTATGGCGGGCTTAACCGGCCTGCCACAATGCTCGGCCAGGACATCCCGGAGTTCCCGGCCGTCCCGTCTGGCAATAACGTCAAAGACGTCGCCGCTGGCATAGCAGGCGTGACACTTGAACCGCCAGACACCGTTCTCCTGGTAGACACCGGCCGATCCATTTTGGTCGTCATGGAAGGGGCAGCGGCATTGATCACTGCTGCCCTGAAACTCTGCCCCCGCTTCCTCTAGTTCTCTCACCAGGACTTCCCTGTCCATTCGAAGTTCATCCTTGCTCATCTATGACCTCCTTGCCTTCATGCAATCCCAGCTCTTCAAGCTCTCCCTGCGTGGGGTAGAGTTCCGGTATGCCCAGCAATTCTGAATCATCACCCACAGGTACTTCACAGGAAGACTCATAACCAGCACTTCCTGCATTACTTCTATTACCTTCTTTCCTTCTGTGGGTAACTAGCTTCCCCAGTAGGGGCGCTAAATTGCCCCAGTAGGGGCGTAGTTTTTCCCCAGTAGATTCTTCAATTTCAGTTGTTGGATAGATTCGTCTGTACCGGCTTTGCTCGTTTTCGAGGTAGATAAGTCCAAGTGACCTCAGGGTAGTCAATGTCTGTTTCACTGTCCTTACACTCCTGCCTGTTAGCTGCGCAATGCAAGCATTGCTCATTTTCAGAGCCCTGCCGCGAAAACTTAGTACAGCACAGTACACCAGCTTTGCCGAATGACTTAGCTCGGGCAGCTCCATGACTTCCGGGAAAATCTTGATATACATATCCGTCATCGCTGCACACCTCCCCGTTTTGAACCTAGTTGACAATGTACAGTTGTTCTGTTAACATCCTTTTGCAAAGATTCATAATTGGGTCGCAGTTGGCGCTGCGGCCTTTCTTTTTTCATACTCATACTACTGCTCCTCCTGCCGTTCTCATGGCTTCCCACTGCTGTCTTGCGGGTGCTCCATTGTCAATCCATGCGTGCACCTCTTCGCTGTTCCAGCGGACACTCCCCCCAATTCTCAGGGGTGCCGGAATCTTGCCGGACGAGTTGAGCCTGAATACCTGCCTTCTGGACAGGCTCAGCAATTCGCCTAGCTGTTTAGCATTTATCAGTTTTTGTAAATTCATAAAAAATCTCCAAAAAAATACATTCAATTCTTTTTTTAATGTCTGCCCGTGTTATCACTTTGTCACATGGTCTATCACTCCTTTCAGCTTAACTATTTGCCCGACTTCTGGCATCACAACAAGCATTGCCAAAAGTACAGTTCGGAACAATCTATACACGCGAAATCATGGCAGTAATCATACCGTAAAATCCCTGCCTGTCAATCATAAACAGCTGTAAATAAAGGGCTTATGTAAGATGTGAGTGGAGTTAGAAGTGGAGTTGGGAAGGTGCTGATTGAGTTATTTGGAAGCATGATTTGCCGGTTAATCATTGATTCTATTCAGGGAGGCGTGATAGGCGACCTTCAGCTTGCCTGGAGTTGGTTGGATTCTCTAGTGGAGTTGATGTCCTACAGAATTACCCTGGTCGCTTCATTTTTGGTGGTGATCCTCGGCAGCATCAGGAAAAATCGTGGCATTTCTTGCTCATTACCTTCTGTGCCTTGCCTTCCAAGCCTGAGTCTTGAACACCGTAGCTTTCGTAGTCGGGTTGAATTTACCAGATTGAATCAGATTTACAGCACCGCAGACAGCGTCTGCTGTAAGGTTATCGCGAATTTCTAGTATGTCCTTTATCAAGGGGTCCAAGTCATCTCTACCTCTCTTTGGTAGATCCTTGGAATCATGCTCTCTAATGAACTTGTAGTAGCGTTCAAACATAGCTCCATGCCAGATGACCATTTCAGCTGCCTCGGCATTTTTTGCAAGAATATCGGGATTCCACTTGCGTATCATTGCCCTGATTTGTCTTTTATCAGGTGTTGGTTGTGAGTCTTCAGAATCCCTGCTCTCTCCGACTTTCTCTATGATTTCATCCAGCCTGTTCTGCAAGTTGATCAAGGCAGCTAACTCTCCCTCTTCAGGTTTTTGGGGGCACGTCAGACTTAGTGTTATATTTTCGCAAGTTTGCATGTAGCTTGTTGCAAATGTGTAGGCTGTCTTACATAATCCAAAGGCCATGTCTTGATTATAGTACTCGGATCCTTTCTTCCAGCTAAAGTCCGCATAGTCAAACGCAGCCTTCACGAACAGTTTAAGGCAGTCAAGCTTGTCAGCCAGGTCGCAGTCATCGTCCAGAGCAATAAGTTCCTTCCTTGCATCAATTGCCTGCTTCAATTTGTCATCAACAAGCTTATTTAAATCATTTTGGTCAGACATGGAAACCTCAAGTAGTGGTATTGTTTGCCTGATTATAGCAGTGCCATTTGGAAAGTCAAAGGGCCAGTCTGGCCTATTTAGCCCAATATTTCTGGTGCAAAAAGGCGGCCGGTCATCCCTCCCCCTGACATCCCGCACAGCAGTGTTCCTGCCCGCATACAGGCCTTTTCTCCGGCTGTCCGGACAATCGGAGCCACCCAGTTTTGCAACGTCTCTATCGCCTCTGTACGCCGTCCTACATGTCTTTTTTTACCTAATATATGGACATGTGAGATCAATCACGACGCTTATGCTTGTCAAACCTGGCAAATTTTGCACACGTCGATTCTTCTCAGCAGACCCTCCCCCCGTCCTTTCGAGACACACCCCCCCCCCACCCCGAACACCTGTGGCACAGCACTGCTCGGTCAATCCAGGGCAGCGGGAAAGACCGGCTTGCACTTCGAAAACCGCCCCTCGCGTTCTCGACTCCGGCATCCCTGACCTCCGTCGATTCATCACGCCTGTGCCCATAGACGTCCTCAAGACTTCGGGTCGATCCGGGCATCCGCCCTTGACGCTCACTGCGTTCGACTATCGACCAATGCTGCGCTCAATTCGAAGTTCGCTTGATTTCTCTTCGGCCGTCGTCGGGCAGACCTGCTCAGCAGGTCCCAGCACTCGAAGGCAAGACCGGCATTCCCCGCAGGCATCACTTTCCCATCGCATTGCAGACACAGGGTCCGCGGTGGGCCTTGTGCATGTTCATATTCATATCACTTCAATCGAAAGGACGTATCATGAAAACACAGGAAAAGACACCGGGCGTACTGGAAGTCATCGACTTCTGCCGTCAGCATGGCTTCGAGGCCGAGCTGGTCGGCAAGTGGGTCTGGGTACGCTTTGACAAGCGGCCCGACCAGGCAACCCGGCGGGCACTCAAGGACATAGGCTTCCGCTGGTCCAAACGGCGGGGCAGGTGGGCTCACAACTGCGGCCATCCTACCAAGTCGGCCCGCGAGTCCGATCCCTGGCAGAAGTACCACACCAGGATAGTCAGCCGGAAAGGGGGTGCAGCATGAGACTTCTCACTGACGAAATCGCCGCGAAGATCCCGCCTCTTTACCACTTCGAGCAAACCGGCACCGAGACCGTCGCAGTGGTCAAGTTCTTCGACCCTGTCGGCCGGTGGACCTGGTATGTCGCGGAGGGCGAGAGGCAGCCTGACGGCGACTGGCTGTTCTTTGGTGCTGTCGACGGCTTTGATTTTGAGTACGGCTACTTCAGGCTGTCCGACCTCCAGCACGCCAAGGACGGCCTGACCGGCATGATGGCATTGCCCATCGAGCGGGACCTGTACTTCACACCCATACCGCTCAAAGAGCTTCGGCGGTAATCACACACGTTTGCACAAGCAAAGAGGGACCTCGGCAGCGTAGCCGGGTCCCTTTTGTTTTATCTACACATTGAAAGGAGTAGCGAAAAATGACTGATCTGCAAATTCTACACGCACGACTGGAAGACCTGGCCTACCATGTGACCGAGCCGTTCTGCTACGGCTGCTACATCAAGGTTGAGGGCGAGAATTGCCCACGCTGCGGCAGTGACGACCTGATGCGGCACCTGGATGGCGTCGGCGTCGAGTACGGCACCGAGTGGGTGATAGAGCAGCTTATCGAGGATCATTGTGAGCCCATCGACGAGGAAGAGGCCTACTCGGAGCTGCTGGACGAGATCTACGGTGAGGTGAAGTTCGACGGCATAGTCTTCTATCCCTCGGATATCATCCGCGAGCTCGACCCCGTGGCGTTCCGGTGCGGGTGTAATGACTACCTGGCTGCCGAGGAATCGGACGGCCAGCTCTACGAAGTGAACGGCCGGTACTACCGCCTGTACGACATCGAAGAAATGATAGCCGACCTGGACTGCTAGTCCACAAGGGGAAGGTGCGATTTACAGCGCCTTCCCCGAGCAATTATATACATATCATATCATTCCATAAACTGCCTCTCAGGACCAGTTTAACCGGCCAGCAGGCACGATATCTTGACAGGGGCGTTCAAGGCAGGCTTATTATCTTAAAGCCTCATACGCGGGCTTCACTCCTTTATCCGGCCTTTGGGACAGGAGTAATCTATGGCGTATTGGAAGTCCTTGGCCCTGCAGTACATTTTGTCTGTGTCCTCTGCTAGCTCCGCAAATGCACAATTTTCGCATTTCACCCAGCTCGGACTGAGCAGACAAGCAATTCCGTAGACTCCCCAAACGATTCCAATCAAAAACGCAGCCCCAGCCAGCGTACTGGCGAGGTCCTGTGCATATATTCTCGCTTCTTCGTTAATCAGCCTGACTAGCACATACATGGCAGGTGGTATCAGGCAATACCACGAAAGCCTCTTTGCCCATTTGTTCGATACTTTACGCATCTGTATTCCTTTCCGTTTAGGTATTTAGCCCGTCTATTCCTCTGATCTCTGCAGCAACTGCATGCCTTTCCACCATACCTCGTGCAGGAACTCCGAGTAATCACTGTCGTCTGCCAGCTCGCCACCTGCGGCATTTTTGAAGTTGGTGTAGTCTATATCGGCAGCCAGCTCAGCACCTATCCTGGCCCAGACTTCCCGGTTTACAACAAGCCTGCACGGGTAGTCCGTTGTGCTTGAGGTCTTCAGTGGGACATCCCGAAGTTCGGCAAACCGGCCCTGCAGGTTTCGCAGATGCCCGGCCTTTCTGGCCCGCACCATGACCTTGCCGGGACTGATCCGGTCGTCACCCCTGACCACGCTGAAAAAGTCGTACCTGGTACATAACCACATCAGTCATCTCCATTCGACTCGCTCAGCAGCCAGTCAGACTGTTTTGTATGTGCCGTGACATGCTTGAGCTTCATAAACGCCTTTTGCTGATTAAGCTTATTGGCTTGCTGATCCTTGCGGAAGATGTGCCTGAGGATTCCCTCCAGCTCCCTGACCTCTTCCTCCCGTATATTGTCCCACACTTCGAAAACCGAGCAGTGGGTCCACTCGTCACTCTTTTTGCTTCTATGTCGCCTCAGTCTGCCGCGAATGCTGGCTTTTTTCTCTCCCCCAGCCATGCCGATATACACAACATCATACATCTTGCTCTTTGGGTCGTGGTTGTAAAGAACGTATATTCCGCGTGTGCGGCCTGGTATGCGGGAAATATCGCTAATCGGAATGTATTCAGCGCAGTTCTTGATCAATCTCAGTTCGCTAATCGGCATCTTGCTGTGCTCCGAAAGAAGGATCATTTCCCAGTGCGGGCTGCTGCTCAGCAACCTCGCGGGAAATTCAGGGGGATAATAGCCGAAATCTTCATCATTGTCAAACCGGAATACACACCTGCAAAAATAGTCAATTTCCAGTTTATGCCTATCTGATATCCCTTGACAGCCCGCAATCCGGCGGCTAAACTTGCCTGCCGTGGAGATACTCGGAGCGTGGCCTGCCGTTTTCAGCGTCAAAATCAGCCCGTTTTGCGGCTGTGCACCCCCGATATCCGCCCACGATCGTGCAAGGAACCCGTCACATAAACCCTCAGGTCAGGAAAGATCGGTATGGCCCTGAAAAAGTCACAACTCTACAGCTCCCTCTGGTCAAGCTGCGACGAGCTTCGCGGCGGCATGGACGCATCGCAATACAAGGACTACATCCTCACGCTTCTGTTCATGAAGTACGTCTCTGACAAGTATGCAAACGACCCGGACGCCCTGATCGAGGTGCCCCAGGGCGGCAGTTTCGACGACATGGTCGCACTCAAGGGAGACAAGGAGATCGGCGACAAGATCAACAAGATCATCGGCAGGCTCGCAGAGGCCAACGAGCTCAAGGGCGTGATCGACCAGGCGGACTTCAACGATGAATCCAAACTGGGCGGCGGCAAGGAAATGCAGGACCGCCTCTCACGGCTGGTGGCTATCTTCGACGGCCTGGACTTCCGCTCAAACCGTGCCGAGGGCGACGACCTGCTCGGCGATGCCTATGAATACCTCATGCGGAATTTCGCCACCGAATCCGGCAAGAGCAAGGGCCAGTTCTACACTCCCGCAGAGGTCTCCCGCATCATGGCCAGCATCATCGGTATAGGACCACAAACAATGCAAAAGCATACCGTTTATGACCCGACCTGCGGTTCCGGCTCACTGCTGATCAAGGCGGCCGACCACGCACCGAAGGGAATATCCATCTACGGCCAGGAAATGGACAACGCAACCTGGGCATTGGCACGCATGAACATGTTTTTGCACAACCATCCCATGGCTGATCTGTGGCGGGGCAATACCCTTGCAAGCCCGCACTTCAAGGACGGTGACGGCGGCCTGAAAAAGTTCGACTTCGCCGTCGCCAATCCTCCGTTTTCCGCCAAGTCCTGGACCAGCGGTTTCGATCCCGCAAACGATCAGTTCGGCCGGTTCGAATACGGCATCCCGCCCGCCAAGAACGGCGACTATGCCTTCCTGCTGCACCTGATTACCTCCCTCAGGAGCAAGGGCAAAGGTGCCATCATTCTGCCTCACGGCGTGCTGTTCCGCGGCAACAAGGAGGCAGACATCCGCCGCAAACTCATCAAACGCGGCCTGATACGCGGCATCATCGGTCTGCCCGCAAACCTGTTCTACGGCACGGGCATCCCCGCCTGCATCATCATGATCGACAAGGAAGACTGCCAGCTCCGCGAGAGCATATTTATGATCGACGCCTCCAAAGGTTTCATCAAGGACGGCAACAAGAACCGCCTCCGCGAGCAGGACATTCATCGCATCGTCGACGTCTTTAACAGGGCCGCAGAGATCCCCCGTTACTCCCGCATGGTCCCGCTGGACGAGATCGCATCCGAGGCCAACGACTACAACCTCAATATCCCGCGATACATCGACTCCAGCGAGCCCGAGGACGTGCACGACCTGGACGCACACCTCAACGGCGGCATCCCCAACCGAGACATCGACGAGCTATCCGAATACTGGGACGTCTTCCCCACCGTCCGCAAGGCACTGTTCAAACGCAACGGCAGGCCCGGCTACAGCGAACCGCGTCTCGAACCCGCCCAGGTCAAGACCGCCATCCTCGAACACCCCGAGTTCACCGAGTACGCCGACAAGGTCCGCTCCATCTTCCGCAAATGGCACCGCAAGCACAGACCCATGCTGATGGACCTTGACGCCGGAGCAAAGCCCAGGGACGTCATCAGCACGCTCAGCGAGGACCTGCTAGAGCGGTTCAAGCAGCTTTCCCTCATAGACCCCTACGACATGTATCAGCGGCTGATGGATTACTGGTTTGACACCATGCAGGACGACATCTACCTGATAGCAGCCGACGGCTGGAAAGACGCCGCCCAGCCTCGCGGGATCATCGACGACAAAAAACGCAAGATCAAGGAAACGCCCGACCTCACCGTCAAACGCAAGAAGTACAAGATGGACCTGCTGCCGCCCGACCTGCTGATAGAGCGGTTCTTCACCGTCGAGAAGGGCATCCTTGAGGACATGCAGGCCGAACACGAAACCGCCTCCCGCCAGCTTGAGGAGTTCATCGAGGAAAACACCGTCGAAGAGGGCCCCCTGGAAGATGCGACAAACGACAAGGGCAAGGTCACCAAGGGAGGCATCACCGCCAGGCTCAAGGAAATAAAAGAAGATCCCGAAGCAGCCGACGAACGCAGGGCACTCAATAAGTGCAAAAAACTGATGAACGCCGACTCCACCGCCGCAAAGGCGGTCAAGGACACACGGGCACAGCTAGATGAGAAGGTGCTGGCAAAATACCCCGAGCTCACCGAGGACGAGATAAAGACGCTCGCCGTCGAGGACAAGTGGTTCGCCTCCATTCGCCGGGCGGTCGATTCCGAGCTCGACAGGCTCACCCAGACACTCGCAGGCCGCGTCAAGGAACTCGAACAGCGGTACGCCGAGCCTCTGCCCGATATTTTCAACCAGGTCGCCACGCTCACCAAAAAGGTCGACGTCCACCTAGATAAGATGGGGGTCAGCGTCAATGGTTAAACAGAATACAACCCCGGACAAGGTCCCCCCAGGCTATAAACGCACCGAGATCGGCGTCATACCTGAGGATTGGGAGGTTATCGAACTTGGCTCGATTTGTGAACGAATCACAACGGGCCGTCTTGATGCCAACGCGATGGCCGAAGATGGGGATTACCCTTTCTTCACATGTGCACGCGAGCCTTACCGGATTGACAAGTTTGCATTTGATACAGAAGCTCTCTTGATATCAGGTAATGGAGCGAATGTCGGTTATATTCATTACTATGCAGGCAAATTTAATGCATACCAGCGGACCTATGTACTAAATGGTTTCCGCGTCAACATCCATTTTTGCAAATGGTTTATTGACCGAAATCTCCAAGACCGGATTCGAGTCGAAGTTAAGGCTGGAAATACACCCTACATTACGATGAGTACGCTCTCGGAGATGAAAATAGCAGTGCCTGAGTGTGTCCCCGAGCAGCGGGCGATAGCGGAGGCGTTGTCGGATGTGGATTCGCTGATCGGGTCGCTGGACAGGCTCATCGCCAAAAAGCGGGCCCTCAAGCAGGCCGCCATGGCCGAACTGCTCACCGGCAAAACCCGCCTGCCCGGCTTCTCAGGAAAATGGCAAACAAAGCGGTTGGGGGAGTTGGCCCATATAAAAACCGGCAGCCGAAATAACCAGGATAAAATTGAGGATGGGAAGTACCCCTTTTATGTTCGCTCTGCAACGGTTGAACACATAAATTCATACTCCTATGAAGGAGAAGCAATTCTGGTGCCAGGGGAGGGAGGCATTGGAGGGATTTTTCATTACATAAATGGTCGCTTTGACGTTCACCAACGGGTCTACAAGATATCCGATTTTTCGTCATCGACGTGTGGTAAGTTTGTTTACTTTGCTATGGTCAACAGTTTTGGCCGGTATGCCCTCAAGAACACTGTGAAGGCAACGGTCGATTCTCTCAGATTACCGACCTTTTTGAATTTTGTCTTTGCAGGACCTGAAGACGTTGCGGAACAGCGGGCCATAGCCGAGGTTCTGTCGGACATGGACGCGGAGATCGAGGCGTTGGAGGATCGGCGGGACAAGACCAGGCAGATCAAGCAGGGCATGATGGCAGAACTTCTGACGGGAAGGACGAGACTGGTATGAAAATTTTTGAAAAGAACCACAGGCAGTACCGGCTTGCGGGTTCGCTGAATGATTTCCAGATGCAGATGCAGATGCACCTGATCGACTGGAAGTGGAAGCACATCACCAGGGAGCCCGGCTTGTACGGCAAGCGTGAATACGATGCGATCCTGCCCAGGAGCCTGCACGGCACATACGCAACGGTCTACCCGCCGGTATTGGACAGGCTCAAAACCCACGCCAGGCGTTTCCCGTTCAGGGAGCACCAGTATTTCAACCACATGGCCAGCTCGCAGGCGGCGAATGTCAACCTGTTCCTGCCCGTGCTGATCAGCGGCTCAGCGGATCAGGTGCTGGCGAAGATCAAGCCGGACTTTGCAAGGCTTGCGACCGACAAGCTCGACAACGGCTGGCAGATAGAATACTGGAACAAATACCTGGGCGACAAGCGGCCTTCATCAGGCACCGATTCGGACATGGCGATAGCGTACTATGACCATGACGGCAGGCTGTGCCTGTGGCTGATCGAGCACAAGCTCACAGAGGCCGAGTTCACCACCTGCGGCGGGGCGAAGAGCGGCGGCAGACAGGCATGCCACGACTGCACGGGCAGCTTATCGGACATACTGGCGGACAAGAACGTCTGTTACTATCACAGCAAACGGCAGTTCAACTACTGGAAGCTGACCGAGGCAAACCGGGACTTTTTTGCCGGTGCGGACTCTCAGGCGGGTTGTCCGTTCAAGGGAGGTATGAACCAGCTCTGGCGTAATCAGTTGATGGGCCTTGCGGCGGAGGCGGACCCGGCCTGCGAATTCGAAAGGGCGTTCTTCTCGGTAGTAAGACACCCCGGCAACCGCATGCTCGACGCAACGATGGACGCATACTGCCAACTGACGGCCAACAGCGAAAAATTTAGAACCTTCACATCAGCAGACGTAATCGCCGCAGCAACGCAGACAGCCGACCCGACCCTGCAAGACTGGGCACGCTGGTACTGCGACCTGTACAACCTGCCCCTGCCGGGCGAAGAGGTCGGAGCGAATTGAGGATATTTGAGGAGATGCACAAATGAATGTCGGTGAGCGGGAATATCAGACGCAAAGACGGGTGGTCGAGTATTTTCTCAACAAGCTGGACTACAGCTATCTGGGCTTTCTCAAGGATCGTGAGGACAACAGCAACGTCATGGAGGATAAGCTCAAGACCTGGCTCAAAAAGCAGGGCCATGACGAGAGAACCGTCTCAAGGACGCTGGAAAAGCTTAAAAAGGCTCTGACCGTCGGCGGCAGCAGGACGCTTTACGATGCAAATATGGAAGTTTACAGCCTGCTGCGGTACGGTGTGAAGGTCAGGACCGACATCGGCGAGCAGACGAAGACGGTTAACCTGATCGACTGGCAGGACATAGAGGCCAATCACTTCGGCGTCGCCGAGGAGGTCACGATCAGGGGCACACACGACAAGCGGCCGGACGTGGTGCTGTATATCAATGGCATCGCGGTGGGCGTGCTGGAGCTCAAGCGGTCGACAGTGGCGGTCAGTGAGGGCATCAGGCAGAATCTGGACAACCAGAAGAAAGATTTTATCAGGCCATTCTTCGCCGCCATGCAGTTTGTGATGGCGGGAAATGAGACAGAGGGTCTGCGTTATGGTACGACTGAGACGAAACAAAAATATTATTTGCAGTGGAAGGAGGCTGGGGCAGAACCGGTGCCTGGCGAGAACACACTGCTGAAGGAACTGGCGCAGCTCTGCTGTAAGCAGCGGCTGCTGGAGCTGATGCATGATTTCGTGGTGTTCGATTCGGGTGTCAAGAAGGTCTGTCGGCACAACCAGTACTTCGGCGTCCGGGCGGCACAGGAGTATGTGCGGGACCGCAAGGGTGGGATAATCTGGCACACCCAGGGCAGCGGCAAGAGTCTGACAATGGTCTGGCTGGCCAAGTGGATCCGCGAAAAAGTCACCGGTTCGCGGGTCCTGGTGATCACGGACCGCACCGAGCTGGATGAGCAGATCGAAAAAGTGTTCAAAGGTGTCCAGGAAGATATTTATCGCACAAAGAGCGGGGCGGACATGGTCAGTGTGCTCAACAGCAACACCGAATGGCTGATTTGTTCGCTGATACATAAGTTCGGCAGGCAGGACGACCTGAGCGACAAGGACATCAAGGAATACCTCAAAGACATCCGCAAGAGCCTGCCTAAAGGATTCAAGGCCAGGGGCGAGCTGTTCGTGTTTGTCGATGAGTGCCACCGCACCCAGTCCGGCAAGCTGCACGAGGCGATGAAGACGCTTCTGCCGGACGCAACGTTTATCGGCTTTACCGGCACCCCGCTGCTGAGCAGGGACAAAAAGACCAGCCTGGAGATTTTTGGGCCGTATATTCACACGTACAAGTATGACGAGGCGGTCCGTGACAACGTCGTGCTGGACCTGCAATACGAGGCACGCGATATCGACCAGAGGCTGACATCGCAGGAGAAGGTGGATAAGTGGTTCGAGGCCAAGACCAGGGGCCTCAACGACTACGCCAGGGCACAGCTCAAACGCCGCTGGGGCACCATGCAGAAGGTGCTCAGCTCGCGTGACAGGCTCTCGAAGATCGTCAACGATGTTCTCCTTGACATGGATACGCAGGACCGGCTTCTCAGCGGTCGCGGCAATGCAATGCTGGTCTCGGACAGCATTTACTCGGCCTGCCGGTTCTACCAGATGTTCTGTGACGGCGGGCTGGAAGGCAACTGTGCGATTATAACCTCGTACAAGCCAAACCCCTCAGACATCAAGGGAGAAGAGACAGGTGAAGGACTTACCCAGAAGCTGCTGCAATACAAAATCTACCGCAAGATGCTGGCGGATCACTTTGATGAGTCTGAAGAAGCCGCGATGTACAAGACCGAGCTGTTCGAGCAGGAGGTCAAAAAGCGGTTCATCGAGCAGCCAGGTCAGATGAAGCTGCTGATCGTGGTGGACAAGCTGCTGACCGGCTTTGACGCACCGCCAGCGACATACCTGTACATCGACAAGCACATGCAGGATCACGGCCTCTTCCAGGCGATCTGCCGGGTCAACAGGCTGGACGGCGATGACAAGGAGTACGGGCACATCATAGACTACAAGGACCTGTTCAGGTCGCTGGAAAAATCGATCAATGACTATACCGGCGGTGCGTTCGAGGGCTACGACCGCGAGGACGTGGACGGTCTGCTCACCGACAGGCTGGAAAAGGGCAAGCAGCGTCTGGAGGAAGTTCGAGAGTCGATCAAGGCCCTGTGTGAACCGGTTGAACCGCCTTATGATACCGAGGCATATCTGCGGTTCTTTGTTGCGGCAGACAACGCGGACGGCGAGTCTGTCGATGACAACGAATCAAAGCGGATCACTCTGTATAAGCTGACCAGCTCTTTTGTGCGGGCCTATGCGAACCTTGCCAACGAGATGACCCAGGCCGGTTACAGCGAAGAAGAGGCGGCCGAGATTGCCGAGGAGGTCAAGCACTACGAAAGCGTCCGCCAAGAGGTCAAGCTAAACAGCGGCGACTACATCGACATGAAGATGTACGAGCCAGCCATGCGGCACCTGCTGGATCAGTACATCCGGGCCGAGGACAGCGAGAGCATATCCGCCTTCGATGATAAGAGCCTGGTGGAGCTGATCGTCAATACCGGTATGGATGCGATAGACAAGCTGCCCGAAGGCATCAGGAACAACCAGGAGGCGGTGGCCGAGACCATCGAGAACAACGTCAGACGACTGATCATCGATGAGATGGCGGTAAACCCCAAGTACTATGAAAAAATGTCGGAACTGCTGGACGACCTGATCATTATGCGGAAAAAGCAGGCTCTGGACTACCGCAAGTACCTGCGTAAGGTCAGGGAGCTGGCTGAGAAGGTTGTCAGCCCGCAGACGCATGCTAGCTACCCGGCCAGCATCACAACACCTGGCTGCAGGGCACTCTATGACAACCTGGACGGCGATGAGGAGCTTGCACTCAGGATCGACCAGGCCGTCAGAACGAACCGACCGGACAACTGGCGAGCCAATGCAATGAAGAAAAAGCAGGTACGAAACATTATCAAGGGTGTTATCAGTGACAATAATGATGGCGACGGCGAACTGCTGGATCAGGTCTTTGAACTGGTAAAGAATCAGCGTGACTACTGAACGCTACGACATCGAAATTCGCGGCCTGGCGGTCCAGGTGGTCCGAAAGGACATCAAAAACCTGCATGTCGGTGTCTATCCGCCCGACGGCAGGATCCGCGTGGCTGCCCCGGAACATCTGAGCCGTGAGGCCATCCGGCTGGCAGTGGTCTCCCGGCTTGGCTGGATCAAGCGGCAGCAGCAGTCATTCCACCATCAGGTCCGTCAGTCACAGCGGGAGATGGTCACAGGTGAGAGCCACTACTTCCAGGGCAGACGGTACCGGCTCGATGTGGTTGAGCATGATGGACCGGCAGAGGTGGCACTCCCCAACAACACGACCATGGAGCTGAGGATCAGGCCCGGTACCAGCCGCGAAAGACGGCAGGAAGTACTCAACGCCTGGTACAGGGACCGGCTCAAGGAACAGGTCCCGGCACTGCTGGAAAAGTGGCAGGGCAAGGTAGGCGTGGTTGTCCGTGACTGGCGTATCCGCAAGATGAAGACCCGCTGGGGCAGTTGCAACGCAGAAGCCGGGCGGATCTGGCTCAACCTGGAGCTGGCCAAGAAGGAAACCATATGCCTGGAGTACATCCTGGTGCACGAAATGGTCCACCTGATCGAACGGCACCACGATGAGCGGTTCATAGACTTGATGGACAAGCTAATGCCGCAGTGGCGACTCCACCGCGACCGCCTCAACCAGTCACCCCTAGCCCACGAAGACTGGAGCTACTGAGCAGAACATGCCGCCCCGGCACTTCCTGTTCATTCAAGGTAGCCATGTATTTCTAATGAATAGCCAGCCGACACCCGACTTCTGGACTGCATGCAATACGCCCCAAGTCAATTATTAAGAAAATGTTAAGGTGTGGGGGAGGGGGACAGATCTCTGAAAACCTGTGCCATGTGTTCGTGCTGTCAGCTCCGGCATTGGAGTCTGATGATCATCAGGTCCTGTGGCTCGCCACACGGGCTCAGAAGACGGCGGGCAGCCTGTAAAACCCCATAGAAGAGAAGGGTGGGCGAGGGAATATCTAATAGATAGCTGGATTTCCTCCAGATAGCCGATCAACTGAGCCTCGCTCAGAGCCGTTATTTTCGCCCGGCCCGAGTAATCGTCGGGTCTACCCCTAGAAAATCAATTCTCCGGAGGCTCAGCGGTCGAATTGGGCTATTTTGACAGACCCAAGAGCCCCCCAAAAAAGATAGACACAGCCTGGAAGGCCTACGAGAGGCCCTCCGGGCTGTCTTTTTGTCTGCTTGACAGAGGACACAGAGGACACAGAGGACAGGGAAGACATGGAGGAAACTGAGGACAGGTAAGCCATTAGGTAAAGGGGCGGGTCAGTGGGGATGTCTTACGAGGTCTGCCGAGTCCTACGAGAGTCTCTTCGAGTTCTACGAGGCCTGCGAGTCCTACGAGAGTCTCTTCGAGTCTTACGATTGGTATTCTGGAATCTAGTTGTCTTCGGTCCCTTAAGCCACCCCAGACTTCCCAGGCTTTCATAAACCCCCACACCCACAGGACTTAGAAAACGCAAAAAATTCCTGTGTTTCTTATGTTGACAGGATTTTCAATATTGTTATAATGGGCCAGGTAGACAAGACGCTCAAAGCCGTCCGGTACACATGACTGCCTAGACAGCCTCAAGACTGGTGGATATAAAATCCACCTACCAGCTAGTCATGGCTGTCTGCCTGGTTAACCATAGGCTGTGTGAATATAATCTCACATATTCACACTTCCAGCCTTCCTGGCTTTTACCTGGCTTGCCTGGCTAGCAGAGACTTGAAGGCCAGTCGACCTAAAGCTATCTAGTCTAACATATATATATATAGGTAGTCAAGAGGGCTTACAGAAGACTATTGCCTGGCTAGCCTGGCTGACAAGGGGCCAGTCTAGTGCCAGTCGACCCGGCTGACAAGGGGGAAAACTAAGCTGTATCGCTATTCTAGCGCATGCGGCATTTTTTTTGTACATCTAGAGGCTATTGCCGGTCTACCGAGTCCCCTTAAGGAGCCCCGGATGGTGGCAGAGGTTTCTAGAGGCCAGGCAAGTTTGCTGGCCGCTCTACGAGGCCTACTTGAACCGAACCCTCCGGACGACCGGTGGACATAGGAGACGTTCGACGTCAAGGCCAGCCAGAATAAAATACATTGTTCCGGTTCCGGGCGTTGTAGGTCAATCACAGAGTCAAGGCAGGCCTCACCACCTCCTGAACTTCCTGATCAACCCGAAACTTCCGGCCAGACCGGCAGACAAGTTGGCAATACACACTTGACCTGAAAAGCCAAACACTCCGAATGACCTTTGCTGATCCGCCACAAACCTGCTAAGTTGATATGTGGGTAGATTTTTCTTGATTCAGTAGCGGACTTATTGTATAAGAAATCATTAAGTGTTCATGTCTGTCAAGTAGGCATCTATAATGTCAGCCGGTATTTCTGGAAGGGAGAGTTTTTCATGAAGTCAAAGGCAGCGGTAATATTATTTTGTGTGTTTGCAGTCTTGATTGCAGATAATGCAGTCGGCGGTGTATGGACCGAGTTGAAATGGGACGAACCACTGTATTCAGCCGGGACGTTCAACCCAACGGCCATTTACGGTGACACAATAGTAGGTACATACATACCGAAGGACGGCCATGGCTCTCAGGGGTTCGTATATGATGGCAACGAATTCAAAAAACTCTCAAAGCCCGGTGCATACTCGACCAAGCCTTATGGAGTCTACGATAATCTGATCGTAGGTGCATACAATGACAGCGGTTCTTCCTACAATTATCAGGGTTTTGTGTACGACGGCGAATCTTTCACGACCTTGAACAACCCGCACACGACCACCACTTTACTCAAGGCGATTGACGGTGACCGGATGCTCGCCAGTGACACCAGTACCGTCACCAACGACTACATGTTTGATAACTTCAGCTGGGAAGAATTCGAGATAGATGGTGCAGCACCATATACGGTTAAGGCACTTGACTTAGATGGTGACACCATTGTAGGGCGATACAAAGATGAGAATGGGACAAACCATTATTATGTGCGTACAGGGGATACCCTGGAAATCCTGGAAAAGCCGGGAGCAAGCTCGATACATGGAGCTGCAGTCGACAACGGACTTATTGTGGGCACCTTTTCCGATGATTCAGGCAGTCATGGTTTCATATACGACGGAACCTCCTGGATTACGGTTGACAAGCCCGGTGCGTACAATACATCTTTTTCCGCAATTCATGGAGATACAATTGTAGGTAGGTATAGTGAACTCAACGGCTACCAATATGACCAAGGAGTCTTCATTTACACGATACCCGAACCAGCTACGCTGGCTCTATTGACTACAGGCTTGCTCTTAATGCGGAGAAATCGAGCTATAAACTAACTGCCCTGATGGTCCAAGAGATACCATGCCGACCAAACGATCAGACTGGCGGACAGAGCCCATGCCGGACGAGCATGCTGTGATTCCGTACTCCCAGCGGTTCACACCAGCGGAGCACGACAAGCTCAAGCAGGGCTACATGCCCCGCCAGCAGGAGGACAAGTGGTTCATCTACCTGAAGGACGACACGATTTGCTTTCATCGGAGCTGGACGGGCTTTTGCATGTACAAGGTCGAGCTGACCAGGCAGGAAGATGGCAGCTATACGGTCAGCCAAGCCGTGGTCAACCGCTGCCGGGACCAGTACACCGAGACAGATGATGCTAAAGACGTCCAGATCCTGGCCACGCTGGTCAACTCGTTCCTGCTGCACAAAGGCCTGCCGTCCCCCGGCGAAACGGACGCCCTGAAAGGCTGGTCCATGTTCGGCAGGGCGATCACAGGCGACGACGAGCAGCTGACTGAATAAAAGAAGCCTTCTTCAAACAAAGGGGCAAACAGGAGAGTCCAACCTGAAACTATCTTAGGCTTTCCTGGCCGTCGGCATCATACCCCATGTCATAACTGAAAGTAGATGTGATATTCTTGATTTCCTTGAGTTCCGACGCGGTAAAATCTCTGGATCGTGAGTAGAAGTGGATATTCACCATACTTCTTCTGCCAATAAATCCCAAAGAATAGCCGTAGTAATATCCTTCTCCGGCCACCTTCGTCTTTGAACGACTCGTCACAACATGGTTTTCAGTGTCAACATCCAGGATTGTAACCCCGCAGTCGGAAACAAGTCCACCTGAGTTCTGCTCAACTGTATTGGCCGCTTCTGATAGTTCACCCGTAGTTTTTTCGGATTCGAAGTACTCTTCCAGCATGTCAACGGGAGCACCCTTCGTATCAACATATTGAACCAGGAAATGAGGTACATGCCCTTTCGTAAGGTCACCTTTTTGAAAACCCGCAATGTAATTGACCTGAGTGCCACTCAGCCCGCCAGCAAGCCCTGAAAAATCGTCGAGGACGGATTGCGATATCCTAGTCCAGGATTTTGGCAGAATCAGTGAGAAGTGGTACTCATTATTCCTGTACACGAACACATCATCTTCAGAATCATCCGTATCAACTTCGCCTATTTGAACCTCATCGGTGTCTTCACGGGTAACGCCAAATTCCCATTTTTCTAGGACCTCAGTCATTGCACGCTGCCATGCCTTTGCATCCTTTTCTAAAAAGCCGTGCATGATGAAATACAGACAATCCTCTTTTTCGAATATGTATATCTGAGTAGTGCGCGCCTGCGAACCCATCCCAATTTTATATTCACGTGTGACCATCTCTAAATCTGCCACCGTAATATGCTTTGGGCCACTGGCAATGCTGACGTTATGGTCACTAAGGCCCTCTAAAAGACCCTGCACCATCATAGCCTCGAATTCCTTTTTCTCGTCCTCGGCGAAGTTTTCTAATTTGCCAGTGGTTGTGTTTCTTGCAAACATTCTGCATATATGGAGAGTCGAAGTGTCCCCTTCATGGAGGTGTGGCCGTGCATTCATCAACGTCTGAAATCCAACCACGAAACCCTCATCTGCCGATCCATTGAGTTCTGGTTTAGAATTTCGGTAGATACACAGCCAGTCACTTGGTAGCCAGAGCCTTGAATTTCCGTCAAGGTCATACTTTGTCCATTTGGACTCCGTCTCGTAAATGCCCTCACTCACAGCAGAATCCTTGTTGTACAGGTCACCTGGAGCGAAGGTGGCTACAGTTTCTATAATGGTATCCGTCCAGTAGTCCTCTCCAACTTTCCTGTACGCGGCATTGATAAAATAGACAAAACCTTTGCGATAAAACGCGAACTGATCGAAACGCGATCCCCCATTATTGCCCAAATAGGAGCAGCTATAGTAAACCCTGTCCCCAACTTTTCGGAAAGAGGATGGTTCGAGCCTTTGCGTCTTCATCATTGAAGAAGTGATTTTCACCGACGAATCAAAGAGTTTCATCAGATACGCGTTGGGGGTCTCCTTCTGGATTACATTGCCATCCGCATCCTCAGCCCAAACTCGCCATATCTTGAGCGAACACACGACGGTGTCATGGACCCCCTTAGCACTGAGTAGTCTCTCTCTATATGCCGGTTCTTTTCCTTTATATGTCTTCATTACTTCGAATGTAACCCTTGCAGTGGAGAAAGTTTTCGGCAGTTCTATGGAACCACCATCCTGGAGAGTGTGCTTCTCCCATTGTGGACTGTTGTCAGTTGCGAGTACGCACCCCACGCTGGCCAGGCTCAAACAGACAATGATGCATGCTCTAGCTGCATGAAAATTTGACTGTGATGACTTCATCTTGACACCTCTCACAAGTATTTATTCCTAAAAATTTCGACTTGATTTTGCAAGCAGTGGCTCTGGGTCGTGCTAGTCTGTTTTGTACCGTCCTAATCAGTGATGGTAGCCAGTAACAGGTCAGCACTTAGGTGCCGTCTGGTGCCGGCCCTGTAGCCGCCAGAGACAATCAGACAGCCCTGCTGGCATTCAGCGGTCCATGGCAGACAGGGCGGCAAGTATCAGGCCAAACACGATCCCCCAGACTATGGCTGCCAGGAAGCCAACTCCCAAGGCAGCAAGCACTCCCATGCCTTTTGCCAGGCAAATCCCGAAAGCCACAAAAAACGCCAGCACTTGTAACATGGTACTCCCTTCCTATAAAAATCCTACTCGCCTTCGCTCTCCTGGTCCGGCTCTTTGCCCAGGTACGGCACGAAGGCAATGAATCCTACCGCTGTGATCAGGTCGACCACCTGCCAGATCTCCTTGGACAGGTGGATCGGTGCGAAAGGATTGAACACGACAGCTATGGCGATCAGGACCCAGGCTGCCGGTTCTTTCTTCATGGCAAAACCCCTGTACGCCAGAAAACCCGCACACCCGCAGACAACCAGCCTGAGGAAGGTATAATAATCATAAGGCATCCTGCCCACACCTATAAACAAGAACACTGCAGCACCCAGACATGCGAACATCTCCGGCGTTTTGTACTTCTCCATAATACTCTCCGAAAAACTGCCCCCACATCTCACAACTACTCCTGAGCAGCCGCCTCACGCTGTTCCTTCTCCTTCCGCTCAATCCACTGCCTCGCTTTATATCGTGCTTGGCTAATCTGCTTTGACGTCATATTCTGCCTAAGAGCATTTTTCAATTTTGCGACCTTTTCACCATTTATGCCGGCCAATCGCAGCCATTTATAGGCCTCCACTTTGTCTTCCAAAACGCCACGACCAAAACAGTATATTAAGCCCAAATTGTACTGAGCTTCTCCATTATCCTGTTCAGCGGCCATTTTGAACCATTTTACTGCCGCTCTATGGTTCTCGTTGAGACCAATACCCTTCTGGTAGAAAAAACCTAAATAGCACTGAGCAATTGCATCACCCTGTTCAGCGGCCTTAGTGAACCATTTCACAGCCTCCTTATGGTCTTGGGTAACGCCCTTACCATCTAAATACATCAGTCCCAGATTAAACTGTGCTCCCTCATTTCCCTGCTCGGCTGCTATCCTATACAATTCAAGTGCTTTTTTATTGTTCTTAATTACCCCCTTACCACTTTCAAACAGCGAGCCTAGATTAACCTGAGCACTTGTATTTCCCTGCTCGGCGGCCATTGTATACCATTTTGCAGCTGTTCTGTAATCTTTTAACTTTCTGTGGTACATTACGCCCAGGCTGAACTGAGCACAGGCACTACCTTTCTCACCAGCCTTACGATATAATTCTACCGCCTCGTCTGTGTCTTGTGAGACACCTTTGCCCAGATCATAAAGTTTGCCCAGCCAACACTGAGCGTTCTTGTTTCCTTTTTCCGCTTCTTTTATGAGCCATTCCGTTGCCTCTTTTCCATCTGAAAAGAAACGGTGATACAATTCATAAATCCCCGGCTCCCCCTTGTCGGCTAACCTACTTGCCCAGTAGAGTGATTTGGCCCAGAGCTGGTTGCTATAATATAGAAGGGCCAACTCACGCTGAGCGGAACTAAGTCCCTTTTCGGCCGCGTTTTGAAGGCGACCCACGGCCTCCTCCAACGCTAGTGCTTCAAAATACAAATTTTTCCTCGCCAAATCTTCCAGTGCTTCGTCGTCCTGTTCGCTCTCTTCCGCGACTTGTGCAGTACTTTCACGAGAGTCTAGCCGATCTAAAATATCACTGAAAGTTGGTTTTTCGGGCTCATCGGGTGATGATTTAGGGCTTCCCATGTCAATAACAACAATACCTAACAGGACTAAAAAGGCTGGGCAAATAAACCCTACAGTGATCAAGAATGCTTTTTCATTCATGGATCATTCCTCCAAATAGTATTTGGGCACAGCATAGCTGCTTTGCGGTGGTGATGCAAGAATATTCCTATCCAAATACCCGCTTGTAGCCGGATTGCCGGAAATTCTTTGCTGTGGCAGGAGGGGAGCATATATATGTATTACCCTGAAGACTCCGGGACTGCCGAGCGGACCAGTGCCATCACGGCAAGTCTGACGTGTTCCGGCAGCTCCGGCCACGCCCTGATCACTTCAGCCAGCTCCAGCGGCAGCTCACACGCAGCACGAATTTGTAAGCTGGTTTGTAAGCGGTCACCATCTATTGCCGTAAGTCCTGTGTCTTCCACACCTTGCGTGTTTGCAGTGGCGGTCTTGAAAACCGCTGAGGCGCAAGCCTCCGGGGGTTCGAATCCCTCCTCCTCCGTTAGGTTTATGGCCCCCGCAAGGGGGCTTATAAACTTATTCATAGACTTATTCCCTCATTTCTGCTATATTCCCCTTGGTTCATTTTTTAGCTTACGAGGGTGTTTATGCGGAAAAAACGAAAGCGAGGGAGGCCTCCGAAATACGTCTCCGATGAACGGGGGCGACCTCTTGTTGGGCTTAGTTGTGATGACAATGGGTTTTACAATACCCATTATCGCACTGAGGGCGTTCCACGACTCCATTTTGGTGCTCCAGACGACTACATCAATGCCTTGCGACGGTTCAGGCGTTGGAGAGACGAGCGAGAGAAGAAAACCACCTCCATTGTGTTTGATCAGGATGATGACAAGGAAAGTGTTCTGAACCAAGTCCATCAGCGAATCTTGAATAACAAGGATGGATGGGGGGAATGGAGAGCCTCCATTGACTGTGAAGAGTATATAGACCCGCCGGTTGACTTGAAAATCAACGAGGAAATTGGTTGGGATATAGCCAGGAGTTTGATTTCAAATAACCCTCCTTCTATTGTCGCCGAAAAACTAGGCATACCTGAATTTGCAGAACTGCACAAGCTAACTCCATTACCAAAGCCTTTAACTCTTCACGAAATCGGCGAGATTTACTTAAAGCGAACCAAGAAGCCACTGAGACAGCAAGAATACGATGATTCGAAGAGATGGTGGGAGCAGTTTTGCAAGCTTGCCAAGAGCAAGACTGTTCGTGACGTTTGCCTTAGTGACATCAAACGCTATCAGGATGCTTTATATGAACTTTTTAACAAGCATGAATATAGCCCCACTTGGATTAAGCATCGATTCGACAAGATAAAAACCATATTAAGGTATGCTCTCAAATCTGATGCTGTCGAATATACTAAGGACATTGAAGATGTTTTGGTGCTTTGCAAGAAGTTCGTCTATCCTGAGCGGGCAAGTGTTGATCCGAAACCTATCCACAGGGAAGACTTTCAAAAGATATTCGCCTTGGCGAACGCAAAAGAGAAAGCCATCCTTTTGTTGGCAGCTAATGCTGCGCTTTACCCACAGGATGTTTGTGACCTGAAGAAGGCGTATATCAATTTGCAGAAGAAGACCCTTGTAATGGACAGGGGTAAAACAGGCGTTCCACGGGTGGCATGCTTATGGGATCGCACGGTTCGGGCAATAGAGCGAGCACAGGCCGAAGCCCCCCATGACTCTGAATTTCTTTTCATTACCTTTCTTGGAAAACCCTATTGTGCTCATGGCATAGGTTCAATCTGGCGTAAATTGCGAAAAAAGGCCGAGGTAGACCATGCTGTGAAATTCGAGCATATAAGGGATGCATGTCAAACTGCGGGTGTCGATGCCAACTGCACATTGGACGAGGTTCGATTCCTGTTAGGCCACAGGGTAGCTGGCGTGACGGACCACTACTTGAAAAGGCGACCTAACCTGACCCAAAAGGCATGTGAGGAAATAGAAAAATACTTTTTCGCTTAGAAGGGCGTGGGAGAAACAGTGCTCAAGAAGGGGGGACATGTGTGATGATGTAGGCAAGAAGTTGGGATTCTCTGTAACCCCCACCCCTGCACTTTTGTTCCAAGAAACTCCTTTTTGGAAATGGGGGATATGGAGAGTCCTCAGGGAAGGGGGGGGAGGGAGAACTGTGAGAGCAAAAGGGAAAGGGTTTTCCGAATTGTAATCGCCGGGTTATGATACCCTGATCCCAAAGATGCACTATGCTGCTGTAGAAAGCATATATTTGATATTAATTTATTTGATTGCATGGGCAAATAAGGATAGTATTGTTCCCGAATAAATTTGTTACTTACCTTTCTTCTTCAGGTGTGATATGCAGTCGGGTATTTATGAGCAGATTGTCAATTTAGTTTTAGAACGACGAATACGAAATTACCCCGAACGCCATCTTCTCGAATCCATAGAAGTAGCAGACAGCCACGATTATCTGGCCCAGTACATCTATCGTATTCTATCGCAAGGGTTGGCTCAGATAAGTCCTGAACCAGGTCTGACAAGTGATAGAGAAAGAAGGGAAAGCCGACTTCAACGGCAGATTGCCGTCTGTAACGAAATAATCACGTCACTTGAGCAGGCGGGTGTTGAGGGTGTTCATGATTTAAGAGTGTCGCAAGCATCTAAAAGGTTACTGGCTATTCTTGAGGAAGCTGCATTGGTTGTCGAACCTCCTGCCAGGCCTGACACACCGCTTGCCTTGGGAGCTTTGCTGACGGGCACTCGCCAGGACCCATCTCTTGTTTCGCAGCTCAAGAAAGAAATTGCTTCTGCTGAGCGAGTAGACATTCTCTGCTCATTTATAAAGTGGAGCGGAATACGTATACTTGAGCCAGCATTGAGATTTTTCACCGCTAAAGAAGGTGTCTGTCTCAGGATTGTCACGACCAGCTATATGGGTGCAACGGACCTGAAGGCGATAGAGTTTTTGACAGAATTGCCCAACACCGAGATTAAGGTAAGTTATGACACGCATAGGACTCGCTTGCATGCGAAGGCTTATCTGATACACCGCGAAACAGGTTTTTCGTCAGCATACATAGGTTCAGCAAACATATCGCAGGCCGCACTGACTGACGGATTGGAGTGGACGGTCAAGTTGAGTCAATACGAGCAACCTTTTCAGTGGGAAAAAGTGTCTGCAACCTTCGAGTCATATTGGAACGATGACGAATTTCAGACTTACAATACCGAGGGTGACCGAGAGCGACTTCGTAGTGCTTTGATAGCGGAAAGAGGGGCTTGTGATAACGCACAGTTTGTGTTGCCCAGTTTTGACCTTAAGCCATATGCATTTCAGCAGGAGATATTGGATAAAATAAACGCCGAAAGACAGTTGCAACAAAGGAAAAAACACCTCGTTGTTGCGGCTACCGGTACGGGCAAAACCATGATTGCCGCTTTTGATTTCAAATTATGGCGACAACAAATGCGAGATTGCGGCGATCTCCAACCACCAAAATTTCTTTTTGTCGCTCACAGAGAGGAAATCCTGCGTCAATCGCTTTACAGCTTCAGGGCTGTTTTAAAAGATCAAAACTTTGGTGATTTGATGGTTGCAGGAAATCGTCCATCTCAGATTGAACAGCTATTTGTATCGATCCAAACTTATAATTCTCAGAAACTCAGTGAATTGGTTTCTTCTGAACACTATGATTATGTCGTAGTTGACGAGTTCCATCGTGCTGCGGCACCGAGCTACGAGGATTTGCTTAGTCATGTCAATCCTTTGTCGCTACTCGGTCTGACTGCAACACCAGAACGCTTGGATGGCAGAGATATTAGATCGTATTTCGATAACCATATCACTGCTGAAATACGTCTGCCTGATGCAATAAACAGAAAGCTGCTCTGTCCTTTTCAGTACTTTGGCATCAGCGATTCAGTTGACTACTCAAGTCTGAGGTGGAGCAGAGGTGGCTATGTTCAGTCGGACCTGGAAAGCATATTGACTGGGAACGATGTACGAGCAAATCTAGTTATTGAAAAGTTGGCTGAAACTGTACTCGATATTAGTAAGGTTCGCGGACTGTGTTTCTGTGTCTCTCAAGCTCATGCTGAGTATATGGCTCGTAAATTTAATCAGTCAAATATCCCTGCAGATTTCCTGACGGCAAATTCAAGTAGAGAACACAGGTTGTCTGTACAGCAGCGTTTGTGCGAACGAGAAATAAACTTTATCTTTGTGGTAGACCTTTATAACGAAGGTGTAGATATTCCTGAAGTGGATACAGTTATTTTCTTGCGGCCAACAGAATCGCTAACAGTCTTTTTGCAGCAACTGGGAAGAGGCTTAAGGCTGGCGGATGACAAGGACTGTCTGACTGTGCTTGACTTTGTTGGGCAGGCTCATAAAAAATACCGCTTTGATATCAGATACCGAGCATTGCTGACAGATGGAAACAAGAAGGTTAAGGATGAGTTGGAAAACGATTTCCCTCATCTTCCAGCAGGATGCAATATCCAGTTTGAAAAACAGGCTTACCAGTACGTGCTGGAAAATGTGAAAAGTGAAATTGTACAGAGCAAACCGAGAATCATTCAAAACATCGCTTCATTTGATTCCGATACTGGTAAAGAACTAAACTTGCCGAATTTTCTGGAATACCATGGAATGCAATTGGACGATATCTATCGGCGTGCCAGCTGGGCCAGGTTATGTGTGGATGCAGGTGTTAAGGAAGACTTCTATAATCCGAATGAAGCGAGATTGACCAAGGGATTGCGTAGGTTGCAACACATCGATGATGTAAATCAGATAGATTTCTTGCTGAGCATCCTGCAATCACAGCGATCTGAATTGTCGAGTCTGACCAGACTTGAGCAGAAGCGGCTAGCAATGCTGATGTTCACGTTGTGGAGCAAAGCTGATATTGCACCAACGCTTGCTGAGAATTGGGACAATCTCAGTGAAAATTCTGTGTTGCGGAAAGAGCTCATTGACCTGCTCAGTTATCGCAGGGAGCATATCAGCAGTTCGGTATCCGCACAGAGCTTTGGCTTTGAATGTCCGCTTGACGTTCATGCTCGATACACACGTGATGAAATATTTGCAGGCCTGGGGTACTGGACTTTAGAGCATCAGTCAGCGATGAGAGAAGGTGTATTGTACTTGCCCGAAATCAAAACTGATGTTTTCTTTATTACCTTGAACAAGTCGGAACAACATTACTCGCCGACCACCATGTATGAGGACTATGCGATTAGCAGCGATCTGTTCCATTGGCAAAGTCAGTCCACTACTTCTTCAGAGTCACCGACCGGCCAACGATACATCAACCATCGGAGTACGGGCAACAAGATATTGCTGTTTGTCAGAGAGAGCAGACAAAATTGCAACCGCTTTGCAGAGCCGTATTATTTCCTCGGACAGGCTGACTATGTGAGTCATACAGGTTCAAGACCGATGAATGTAGTTTGGAAATTGAAAACTCCAATGCCTGCTCGTCTAATGCGGTGGACACGCAGTTTGGTGAACTAGATTTAACATGTATGGGCAGCCTTATTCCTTGTTTTGCCCGCTTTAAAAAAATCCTACAAACTCATACTCATGAACTTGCCGAACAGGGGAGTTTTCCTTAATTTCCGTTCTGGAGCAATGAAAAAATCAGCTTTCTGTACTTTCCCAATGGAGGGCCCTGCAGTGCCTGCCAAGCGAGGAAAATAAGGGAGCTGGTCTCGGTTTGCATATTTAAATCGGAAAGACTTTTCCTATTTGGGCCTGTAGGGCTTTAAGAAATAAATCTTCCCAGTTCTAGCGTATTTCGCAATGACCTCAGGTCCAATATAAGTGCCATTTATTAGAGCAATCCAGTTTTTCCCCCTCGAAAGAAGTGCCTGCAAAATATGATCACAACTATGTTTTTTGGAAGCAAGTCTCATATCTCCTCTTGGAGAGTAGATCGTCCAAAAATTTAAATTGCTTCCACGCCGTGAATTTGGTCTTTCATAGAAATAACGAAAATAGGTTCCGGTAATGTAACACCACCTAATGCTGCTATTTGGCTCGTATCTTATTCTTTCCCCGCCGGGCTCTCTGTACTCTTGAGCAAAAACATGGCGAATCTTAGCTAATGATGGGGGCTCAAGTAGTTCAGAGACAACTTTTTTCACATGATACCGACTGAGCTCCTTTGCGACGGGCATATATCTAAATTTGCGATCTAAAGTAGAAATACGCTTCTTCTTTTTATATTCCTCCAAATGCCCACTGATGTGTTCATTGACTAATCTCTGGATGTCTGAATAACTCCAGAAAATTACGTCTTCTTCTTGCTTGTTGTATATCTCAAGAAAAACATCCTTCAGAATTCGCTTGTGATTGGTGGGATTTATAACTCGAAGCGGTTTTCTACCACGTTTCTTCCACATTTTGAGTGAAGGGGGGGCTTTGTGAATCCACTCTTGAATAGTGACGATGTTCATTGGATAAACTGCGGCGATTTCCTTTGCACTCTTTCCCTCCCGTGATAGCCTGATAACTTCCCGCTTCAGCCACTCCTTTTCTTCCCTTGAACAACCTCGCAAATTGATCAAATACCGTCTAGGCTTGTTTTGCCATATATATAACAGCGTTTCCAAATCATATTCCACTCTGCGCCCTCCTATTCATTCCTGTGCTAGTCCCAATTATAGAGAAAACTTTCGCTTTCGCAAAAGTTTTATTTGCTATCTGCGGAAAAATTGTGGTCAAAATCAGGCGTGTCGGCGTGGGAATGCAGTTTTGGGTATGATCCAGAGTAGACCGTTTTTTGCTCCATAGGGTGATACTGGCAACAAGGTTTGCTGGATACTGAAGTTAGCCCAAGAGGGCGAATTTTGGGAGACCAAATATGGAGTCTAGAAAGAAAAACACAGGGAAGAAAAGAAACGTGGAAAGGAATCTTGTCTCACGCATTAACACCTTGCATTCTGAATGCGAGAACACCTACAGGAGAGCGGTTGAGACTGCAATTGAGATTGGCCAGCTCCTGACTCAGAAGAAGTTGGAGCTGGAACACGGCGAGTGGGGCAAGTGGGTTGAATCTAATCTGGCCTTCACTTGTCGGACCGCCAGCAACTACATGCGTCTGTATGAAAATCAGAACAAGCCTGAGTTGCAAAAGTGCAAGGGGGTATTTGAAGCTTTGTCTTACCTCAAAGAGGAGACAAACAAAAATCGTACGAAGACGCGGCAAGCGACTAAAGAATACCGCAGGGCTTATGCTGACATGGATCTGGACTACGATAACCCTCCTGCAGGTCAGTATGAAAACAAAGTCATAGCTGGTCACAACTGTCAGGTGATGCAGGAGATGCTGAACCATGGAATGATGGCCAAGTACAGTGCAGTTCTGGGATCGCCCCCTTACAACGTCGGCATGTTCTACTCTTCAGAATATGACGACGAAAAGGCATTCGACACATATATGAATGCAATTGCTGAACCCTTCAAGTACTACCCTGATTTGTTGCGACAAGGCGGTAGAGTAATCTACATTGTACCCACATTCCTCGAAAACAAGCACCGTGATATAAGTGGTGACTACAACTATGATTTTCCTTATGAGCTCCGCAAGCGAGTAGAAAAGGTTGCTCCGTCTCTCAGGTTTTTTGGGCACATTATCTGGGACAAAGGTGATAAGGCCAAAAACCCCATCAATAAAAAGTATGGGAGTTTCTGCAGCCCCGAAAGGCCCTCAATGAGGGTTGGTCATGAACAGATCATGATTTGGAGTAATGAACAGTTTACTCTTTCCTCTCCCGAAGGTATTAAGCCTGATATCACCGAAGAAACATTCCTGGAGCTCTCTTGGACTATTTGGAATATCGCTCCCCTTGTATACAAAAATAATCCCCATCCGTGTAGCTACAGTTCTAAGCTGGCCGAATCGCTTATTCAGTTCCTGACATTTCCCTCAGACTGGATATTGGAGCCCTATAACGGGAGCGGGGTAGGCTGCAAAGCAGCCCAGCTCCTTGGAAGGAAGTTCACGGGCGTGGACCTCAACAAGAATTACTGTGTCTATGCGAAGGCCCTGTTGGATGCAGAGAAATATACAGTTTCCAAGGCCAGAATGAAAACAATCCTCAAGGGCCATAAGAGTCTCTGGAAGCATCTCAAATAACCACCTGCAAGTGTCCAAAGAAAGGAAAATTCAAAATGGCTATCCCTTATACAATAAAAAATAATAACTATAACAAGAACACTAAGGACTCAACGATCTATACGCCAGAGAGGGTCAGTGTATACCTTTTTAATTTGTTGCAGCACCATATAAATCCCTGTGTTCTGCTTGACCCTGCGATTGGTAAAGGTAGTTTGACGAACATTTGGAGAAGTAGAACCTGCAAAATCATTGGAGTAGATATAAGCAGGGTCGGCAGTGATCATTGTGATACGTTCATCCATGGTAAATTTGAAAATATCCACGCATGGAGTTACGAGTCTCCTGATCTGATTCTTTGCAATCCTCCTTTTAACGGGGCAAAAGGAAAAAAGCTCTATTCGGAAGTGTTCCTCCGCAAAATGGTAGATTTGTTTGGCCCCAAAGTGCCAATTGCGATGTTTGCTCCAATGGGAATGAGGCTGAACGTAAGAGCCGAAAGCAAAAGATGGGAATGGATGAGAGATACATTGGATATCACTTCAATTGTTTCTCTTCCGATTGACTGTTTTGGATTGAAATTCCATACGGAGATTTTGATTTTCAATGTTCCGACGCTGAAGCCTCACTATTTCCTGTATGAGCAGTCATCGTGTTCAACGGAAGGGTGAAAAGGGGATGTGCTCCGCTGTGAAGACTGCATCCAAATCGGAAAGCATTTTCCTTTTTCACTTTTCTGGAAGGTAGAAATTGTCGCCAGTCGAAAACATGGGCCAACAAAATGTAAAGCGAAAAAGTTTGCGTTTGAAAAGCGAAAGTATTTAGCGTTTATATGAAAATAGTAATTGATATTTGGAAGTAGAAGGGCGTTTGTGATGACTACAATAAATAAAAGTGAATGTGATAAAATGTTAAAACAAGTCCCGCTTGATGTGAGGGACAATCTTGAACAACAATTCCATTCGAATGAGCTTAGTAGCGAGGTGGATGTTGCCGAAACAATTAACGCTTTACATCGGTCTATATGTGACATGCTGAGTATTACCGTCTCGAAAGCAATTGAAATTGGAGGGCTGCTGACTGAGCAGAAAAAGGAAGTCGGTCACGGTAACTGGAGCACTTGGATTGAAACGAATTTGGAGTTTAAACAGCGGGCGGCTAGCAATTACATGCGAATTTATGAGCACAGGGATGAAATCAAAATCGCACAGTGTGCGAATTTGCAAGAGTGCTATAGAGTAATTGTAGGTGAAGACAATCACAATGACATTGACGATGACCATGAAATTCCTGACGATCAAAATGTAAATCAATGCTGCAAGGGTAAAGAAGAAAAAATTAAGCGGCCTAAACTTGTAGGGAAGAGTGTTGCAAAACCCAACTTCCATTCCTACACAGCTAACGACATTATCAACAATGACAGCCTTGCTGTTGGAGATGCTGTCATTCTAAGAGAAAAAGATGTCCCAGAGTTTCATCTTTATATCAAAGAATCTGCTGAGTCCGTCCGTAGGTATACCTATGAGAGAACTGGCTATGAGACGGTTAGTGCGAGCGGTCTGAAATTCGACTATATAGTCTACTGTAAACTGCTGAGAGAATCTTGTGATGATGCAGTCGCATTGAGAGAGAAGATCAAGGAACAGGAAATGGCGGAACTCGAAAGAAAGTTTGACTTTGCTGAACTGTGGCGAGAGGACCCCTTAGAATGTGAAGGAGAGTTCGATGAAAAGTAGTGGTTTTTCGCATGATTTTAAGAAGAATAAGACAAATGAATGGTACACGCCTACATATGTCTTTGACAGTTTAGGAATTAAATTTGACATGGATGTAGCCAGTCCAGGCAAAGATATTGTCCCCTGGATTCCTGCAAAGAAGCACCTGACTATTAGGGATGATGGACTACATTCGCAGTGGCAGGGAACAGTTTGGTGCAACCCTCCTTACGGCCGAGAAACTTCGAACTGGCTGGAAAAGATGTATGAGCACAACGACGGGATTGCACTTGTCTTCGCAAGGATAGATACGTCTTGGTTCTATGATTATTGCAGGCCGGCCAATGCACTGCTATTCCTGAAGGGTCGAGTCAAGTTCATCAGGCATGACCAGGCGAGTGCTTATGTTCAGGATGGAAAGGTTAAAAATAATGGCAGTGGAGCAGGATCTATGCTTGTAGCATACGGGGAAAGGTGTGAAAGAGCTCTTTTTGGAGCAAGTTCACGGTTAGGACCTGTGTTTAGGTACGTCTCCTGAGATGTTGCAAAGCGACTATGTATAAGAACTTTAGAATAAATTATATTGTGTGAAAGGTATTATTATGAATGACTTTAAATGTGTTTACTGCGGCTCAAATGATCTAAAGCTCAATACTTGGATAAGTTGCGAGTGTGACGTTGCTCAGAACGACGACGGATCATTTTATTATCACAATTCGGTCGAAAAACATGATGTGCAACTTGCTAATTTGGGCAGCTACGAATGTGGAGATTGTAGACGGAGTCTTGTATTTGGAGACAGGCCCATTCATTCAGAGGATGAGCTTGTAGAGTATCTTAAGGTATCACCTGAGGAATTACGTGCAATGGAAAAGAGATACTGTGAAGAGTCATGTCAGATATATCTAGACGAGTTTTTTGAAGAAAATAAAGAATAAAAGAAGGATTTCTGCAGAAGTTGTTGAATTCATATGATGTAGCGGGAGAAAGAGCAAGAAACGAAGCAATCATAAATGTAAAAGATAGTAGAAGTTCAAAGAGACGTAGAAAACTCTTGCTCCAGAGCCAGGCCCCGCTAAGCCTGGCTCTCTCCCTTTATAGAGATAAAATAATTTATCGGGAGCAAGAGTTATGGCGAAAAACAAGAAAAGGGATAGATTCTTCAGGCGGATCACACATCCCCGCAAAATTGAAAATGACGATAGGAACTATGAATATTGCAGATTCACTGGCGAAAAGCCTCTGCCTTTTAAATTGTCTGCGGTCTGTATGGAGCTTGCAAACTATTTTGACGGTTACGACCTTGGATTAGACATCGGCAACAAGGAAATTCGCCATCACATGAGAAGAGAAGATGCCAATAAACTCTTTTTTTACTGGGACAAGAAACCCAAGGATTATGCAACAAATCGCTTCTCGAAACGTTACTGGAACCAGTACCGCCAACAAAAATACAAAGAAATAGACGAAGAAAGGTTTCACGGGGGAAAAGTCTATGAGCACATCACCCAGCAGAGAAAATGGTATTGGACAGGGAATCCATTCTGCTCAGAAAGACTTTTGGGTGCAGATATCGACAACCACACTGGGGATCCTGAAGCCGTTGAACCATTCTTAGCCCTGTTTGAGTCTTTCTATCCTGAGGCCTTCTATGATAGGGGATCCTCAGGCAAATCTCTTCATTACTATCCCAAGATTGATATGCTTCCTCTGTATGAATACTGGCGTAACCATGCATCAATCCGACAGGCCTGGATACCATATGCCAATGAAATCATTAAGTACACGGGACGCATATTCAAGATTTACGGCAACAATGTCTTGTGCCCTGCGCATGTCTTGAAGCTCAGGACCGATAGAAATGGAAAAACAAGGTTAGATACTGAATACCTGGTAGAATTTGACGCCTTCAAAGGCACCTACCCTGAGTATAAATATTATTTCAATAAAGGTGGATCACTTGTCATCACTGAGATGGTTAGAAACGGTGTTCTGCATAAGTTCCCAGATCTTTTCACAATAGAGGATCTGGTTGAATTCAGGGATTCTCCAGTCTTCTCAATTATTCATCACCTGTCAGTAACGATATATCTGATTAACCAGCTTCTTCTGTCTGGTTGTTACTCAGAAAAGCAACGCAAGATCATTGAGATTGTGGAGAAGGGAATTGAGCCTATTCTAGTGGAACACTCTGTTTTATTTTCTACGCAGAAAAAAAACACAGTGGCTTTAAACCTGAGACCTCCTACTAGTACTAGTGCCGTTTCAATTATCTAAGTTTAACTTTTGCTGATTTTTTTTATTGCGATATGCTACGTATCTATTCAGAGCGATTTTAAGCTCATTGTGGTTTTGATAATTAGTTCCGCGTATGACGAATTCCTTAACATGGGTAAACTGACATTCGATAGGATTTAGCCATGATGCGTTGGTCGGCGTCCAGATCAGATGAATATTGTTCTCGCGACAGTACCGCAGAACCTTGTCCTTGCGGTGCGGCGAGAAATTGTCCAGTATCAGATGGATCCGCTGGTTCGCAGGATACTTTTTCCTGGTCAGTTTCAAAACTTCCAAGAACTCCTGATGCCGCTTGCGTGGCCGAACATATCCCCAGAGCTTTTTCTGATGGACATCGTAAAACGCCAGCCAGTGCTGAACGCCGTGTTTGCGGGTATAGGTCGCAGGCAGCCTCTTGGGATGGTCGGTATGACAGTAATTCCGGCCTGGCTGAGGACGAATCTCCAGCGGTCCGAACTCGTCGAATGATATGGTCGGCCCGTTTGAGGCCGGCTGGTTCACATATCTGCGAATTAGTTTTTTTTAGACTTGAGATTGGGGTCGTTGCACTCTTTCCACGTCTTTGTCCGCCGGAGCTTGACCTTCTTTTCACGCAGGATGGTCCTGAGTGTTTCAATGCTGATCGTAGGAACGATCTTTTCCTGGACAAGATATTCACGCAGTTTTTCCAGGGACCACCGCTTAAAAGGGCAGTCCAGAAGATCGGGCGGACATTTTGCAGTCTCGGCAATAATGGCCTTGTCGTCCTCGGTAAACTCCGGCGGTCTTCCCGGCCGGGGCTTGGGCTCCAACGCCTTAAGGCCGCGTTGGTTAAAGTCTTTGATGATGGCCCTGACATGGTGCGGCGAATAGTGAACCAGCTCGGCGATAGCAGGAACTTTATAGCCCTGGTTAGAGGCAAGAATGACTTGGCCGCGACGAATCTTGATTCGGCTTTTGCTGCTGCGGAGTATCCGCTGAATTTGCTGGCCTTCACTGGTACTGAGGTCTCTGGCGTACAGACACATAAGAAATCCCTTTCTCTGCTTGTAAGCGTGAAATTATTTCTTCGTGTCATTCTATATAATACCAGATTATGCATGGCGCAAGTCTTAAATCATGGAAAAGTTAAAATTATATTTTTGAAACGGCACTAGTGAGGAGAGAGAGAGTAATAAAGAACTATGTATATATACCGGCACATTTGAGAATGTAGACGATATTTCCATGGAAACAGATGCTCTTGTCAGGAGCCGAAGATATCTTTATTACTGTTATATGGATTATATTTTAAAGGAAGGAAGAGAACCTACATTCGAAGAATACAGGCACGATTACAGAAGGGATGTAGGAACAGGTGCTGAAGATGAGGAGGATATAAAGCGACTCAATTACGTCTATGAAACGAATATTGAGAAGATGAGGCGTTACTCTTATGGAAGCCTTGGTCAGAAGATAGAGCAGATGGGGCAGAAACTGGGTCTAACTCAGGATGATGTCAACAGAATGAGCAGTTATGATAGGAAGCTATATCTGAGAGAGGTAGCGATAACAGCGGTATGGATAGAGCTGTGTCTGACCAACGCAGATTACTTAGGCAAGAAGAAATGGTGGAGTTTAAACAAGGCTCAGCACTATGGAAGAGAATTGACGGTGCCAATGACCTCGTTGGAGAATTTTATCAGGTGCATGCAGGAGAAGGGTCTAAACAAAAATGGCTGTAATCCCAGAAAAGCCAAGGCCCTCAGGGAACTCTTAGCAGAACATGGGTGGATACAGTGTGTGGATGATTCTGTAATAATTGCATCTCAGAACGGGGGAAAGGGAGGAAGGGCACGAAGATACGTCCTGCTCCCTGAGCATCCTGGGTATAAGCGGTTTGAAAGAATCGTGGGGAAGGAGCGAATAGAGCACTGGCAAGAATTCAGGGAAGAGCAGCTCATATGCAGAGGAAATAGGGGTCTAAGGGCAGGGTGATAAGGGGTGCTTGTTGGGAAATGTGGATAGAACCTCACCGGCGGCCTCCGGATGGGTCTTCTTAGGGAATAGGTATCAGAGTGGCAGGATAGGAGGAGAAAAGGCAACCGGGAGCAATCTGAGGAGTTCTAAGGGTAAGTGAATGTAATGATGTAATAGAGAATTGTGAGCCCTCATCTGTTAAAGATTCTGAATTTTAAGCGGGAGCGGGTCGAAGTCCCAGTGAAAAAGGGTGCTTCGTAAAGGGGGTGTTTTGCTTTGGCGGAGCAGGGTGATGAGCAATGTTTGTTGGAGATGTGGGTAGAGCGTCACCGGCGGGTGCCGGGTGGCTAAAGTCGATGGATAGGGTTAATTGGTAGGGGAGCAGGTGAGAGGGTAACCAGGGGGATTCTGTGAGTCTAGGGGGGTAGGAAGCTGAATTCGGATATGGAATGTGACGATGTGATAAGGAAGGTGTGCCTCTTCTTTTGCAAAAGGGGCTGGGCTATTAACAGGGAAAGAGGCTCAGATTCTGTCCTGTTGAAGACAACATGTGTCTACCCAGCTAGGTATGGTGGGAAGTACGGCTTTTAAAAAGGCACAATTTTATGGTTGACCCCTGAATCTTGGACATATAGAGTAGGGATAAATACAGTGTTTCGCGTTGTAATGCGATCCCACCTTTTTGCTCTGGGAGGAGAAAAAATGGTCTGGTCAAAATTAGGAAGTCGTTCTTCACCTGTTTACATCCCCAATGTTTCTGCACTAGCCAATTCCCCACCTTAACTGAGCTATACGAATGCCGAACTCCTTTAAAAAAGCACCCTACCCATGTGAGTTCGCATTAATAACAAACCAAGAAAAAAGTAATAAACAAGAATGCCATAATGCCAAAATCTATTGGAGCGGAGGAATATTATGTTTTACATGAAGACGCGCGTCAAAAAAACCTTAATTCTATTCATTATTGGGGCATTCTTCCATTCTGCATCATTTGCTCTCGACGGCAATGGAACAGAGAACGACCCATATAGGATTACATCTTTAGCTGATTTTGATCAATTTGCGGGCAATTCTGATTATTGGGATGATTGGATTAGGCTAGATTGTGACCTTAATCTTACTGGCAAACAATATTCTACAGCAGTTATTTCACCAGATACGTCTACCAATGACTTTTATCAAGGCACCACTTTCAGCGGGAATTTCAATGGGAATGGCCATAGCATTATGAATCTATATATTGATGCTGGAACAACGACCAATGGCTACTTAGGTTTGTTTGGACAGATAGGGCCAAATGGAGTTGTCGAAAACTTGTCTTTGGAAAATTATGTTTATAGTAATTGTGGGACATCTACCAGTGGCGCATTTTACATAGGTGCACTTGCAGGCGAAAACATGGGAACTGTCAAAAACTGTGATATCGTCGGTGTAGTTGATGCGAGATATTGTGGTTACATCGGCGGCGTAGTCGGCCAGAATACATCAGGAAAAATTACTGATGTAGCTGTCTATGTCAATATTCAGGTTGAGGACTACTCTGGATTCGTTGGGGGGATTGCTGGAGTTAACGGATCTTTGGATTTAAATGCGACTATCACAAAATGTAAGTCATCTGGTACAATTCAGGGCGCTTATGATACCAACTATATGGGAGGGATTGTTGGAACTAATTGGAATTATCAAGAGTTGGCTTACAGTATAATCTCAAATTGTGAATCAACCTGTTTTATTACATGCGGCGACAATTCCGACTATCTTGGTGGTGTTGTAGGGCATAACTGGCAGAATATGGCTTCATGTGCATATAGTTACGCAAATGGCGATGTGAAATCTGGAGCTGGTTCTAAGTATATTGGCGGACTGTGTGGAGCGAATGACGAAGGATTAATTTTTGACTGTTATGCCACAGGTTATGTAGAAGGATATGATCGTATTGGAGGCTTGTGCGGATATAACATAAGAAGTGGCATTTACAATTGCTATTCTATTGGACCGATCAGCGGTACTACAAATACTGGCGGTTTTTGTGGTCGTCAATACGGCGCTGGCTCGGAAATGAGGAACTGCTTTTGGGATAGTGAGACATCTGGGATGACTGTTGGTTATGTACTCTCTGACACCAGCCCCGGAATTATTGTCGGTGTTCAGGGGAAAACGACGGATCAAATGTTTGATCCCAATACTTTTCTTATTGCTGGTTGGGATTATGTTGAAGAAGTAGAAAATGGCCAAGATGATAACTGGAGGATTCCTTATCAAATAGGCTATCCAATATTGCACTGGGAAAAGGACATTCCAGCTGATTATCTTGGGAGCTATGGGGTTGATCTAGAAGATCTGTCGTATCTTTCAGACCACTGGCTTGCAAATACTGACAAAACTAATGAAGTTCTTAAAATCGTAGCTTCTGATGCTTCTGAAGGTGATTACTTTGGCCATTCTGTCTGTGTTAGCGGTGATACATTGGTAGTTGGCGCTTATGGTGTTCAAGATAGCCGAGGGGCAGCTTACTTGTTCGATTTGAAAACTGGGCTCCAAGTACAAAGGCTAGTCTCAAATGACAGGAACTGGGGTGATCGCTTTGGCTACTCAGTAGGAGTTGATGGTGACAGGGTGATTGTAGGTGCATATAGCGATGATGATGAAGGTCTAAATTTTGGATCAGCTTATATTTTTGAGGTCACTACTGGAACCCAAATAACGAAGCTGGTGACTTCGGATCTAGTTCGAAATCAAAACGAAAATTTTGGTTATGCTGTGGGCATCAGTGCTGATAAGGCGCTAGTTGGCGCATATGGCAATGATACGGCAGGATCAAATGCCGGGGCCGCTTATGTTTTCAACGCAAACACAGGGAAAGAATTATTTAAGCTGACCCCTTCTGATTCTGAAGCTGGAGATGAATTTGGGTATTCTCTTTGTGTTGATGGTAGTGTTGCTGTTGTTGGTGCGCCTGGCAATGATGATGCAGGTTCCAACTCAGGATCGGCCTACATTTTTGATACGATTACAGGAGCTCAGTTGGCAAAGATAACAGCCTCAGATGCTACAGAAGGTGACAAGTTTGGTTATTCAGTTTCCATGGATGATAAATTTATAATTGTAGGAGCACACACAAAGGATTCTATCGGTTGTGTTTATGTATTCGATCATGCAGGTAATCAACTTAGGAAGCTGACCCCCTCCGATGGACGTGAAAACCAGTGGTTTGGAATTTCTGTTGCAATAGAAGGAAATAGGGCTGTTATAGGTTCACCTGGTGATTCTCGCAAAGGTTGGTGGGTTGGGTCCGCATACTTGTTTGATATTGAAACGGGTGTAGAAGTGTCCAAATTTACCGCTTCTAAGAAAGCGACAGCCGACCTGTTTGGTTATTCCGTTGGCCTTGGTAATCATCCAGTCGTTGGAGCATATTCGAATGATGCATACAGAGGTTCGGTATATTTGTTCGATTTGGATCCTAGGACTGATTTTGAGGAACTAATGGCGCTCTCAGAAAACTGGTTAGCGGGAATCACCGAGGATGTTTCACCACCAGAGCCGAACCCCGCAACTTTCAAACTTCCGCCGATGGCAACGGGGCAGAGCAGCATTTCAATGACCGCCAACTCTGGTGTTGATATAAGCAACCCTGTTAAATATTACTTTGCAGAATTATCAGGCAATCCTGGTGGAGATGATAGCGGTTGGCAATTATCTGCGACATATACTGATTATGGCTTGGACCCGAATACACAGTACATCTATACGGTTCAAATCAAGGATTCTAAAGGCAACACAGGGACTGCTTCCAACCAGGCTGCTGTAAAAACATTTTCTGAAACGGAGAAGCCTTCTGATATGATAGCCTACTGGAGTTTTGATGATTCTGGTAATATTGGCCACGATGATTCTGGGAATGGTAACGAAGGAACCGCTTACAATGGCCCATCATCTGTTACCGGAATAGCAGGACTAGCATTGGGCCTCGATGGCGTTGATGATTATTTGCTATTTACAGATGAGCCTTTGCGTATAACCGAAGATTATTCTGTGAATCTATGGTTTTCTCTACAAACAGCAAACTCCCAAACACAAACCCTACTTACAAAATACGGGTATGCTAATGGACATGTAAACTATGGTCTTTTCCTGGAAGAAGATCAATTGAAGACTGTACGGCATGGCTCTCAAGATGGAACAGGTGGGGAATGTAATAGTGTAAGGTCTGCCTTAAGTGTTACGAGTGTAACAGCCAATGAGTGGCATATGGGAACTACAGTATATGATGCAAAAACGCAGACAGTGACTTTATATCTAGATGGTCAATTCGAAAATTCTGTTGAGGTGGCTTTCCCTACAAATTGTTATAATTGGGAATTATATGGATATGGGCCCCAGCCTCTAGTGGTTGGAGCTAATAAATCTGAAAAATTTTCAGATAAGTTTTTTGCAGGCACAATCGATGAAGTCCGAGTGTTCGACCGACTTCTATCACCAGCTGAAATAATATCATTGTACCATAATCCTTAGTTGGCCTGGTTATTATGTATTTTGATATTGGTGACAATATTGCCTTGTAGAGCGTGGTAGCAGATCATAGATCGCCATGTGTATATTAGGAGATGGAGACTGTCGTGATATCGAATAAGATCGCTCAAAGTATCCTTATAATTTTCATAATCTTTTTGTCACATTCTTTTGTCCTTGGCAATGCTGTGTATTGGACGGGGCCACCTGACATTGAATCAGATTGGTTTTCTAATAATAATTGGGATGGCGAAGTCCCAGGACCTTTCGACGAGGCATTTATTGATAACAATGGCATTGCACTTATCAGTGAAGGCTTTGCAACAGCCGGACGTCTTCTGCTACCCTCAGGCACAAGTATGCCAAATGGTAATGACAATGTGGGGCATCTTGTCATCTCAGGGGGCAATCTCACTATAAGCGGTGCTCTCGGCCTTAGTTCGTTGCACTATCTTTCTACACTTACTGTAAATAATGGTGATCTTCTAGTACAGGGAGACTCTTTTATTCAAGGTCAGTTTGTCCAGAGGGGTGGAACTGTCACTACTGATGAAATGATACTAAGTGATCCCAAATACATAGACAGAACCTATGTGTTGGAAGCCGGTGATTTAACGCTTAATGATAGGCTGGAAATTGGTTGGATCGATAATGACGCTAATTACGTACAAACAAATGGGAATTTAACGGCAGATGAAATACTTGTAGGCGCTGCTTCCACTTGGAATGGTAAAGGGTGTTTCAACCTCAGTGGTGGTAATGTGAATGCTTTTGCATGCGTCGTATCTGATCATGGCTCTATGGTTCAATCTGGTGGTTCATGCACTTTTGATCTTCTCTTGAATGAGGGCGAATATAGTTTCTCCGAACCGTATCCAAACATCGAAGCTAGAATAGATGCAACAATAAGCCACATATTGGGCACTTTCAGACAAGCTGGTGGTGAACATGTCTGTAAACAGGAGCTAATGGTTAGCGGTCTTTACGTCCTTGCAGGAGGTGTAAATAAGGCAAATAAATTGACTATTTCGACTCAAACTGGAACTGGCAACGCCACATACAAAATGGAAGGTGGAAGTCTGAGATCTTCTGAAATGACCATTGGAGATAGATACGGGGATGGCTTACTGGAAGTGGCGGTCAATTGTGTAGCGTTAGTCGATAAAAATGTGCGTGTCATGGAAAATAGCCTGATTGATCTCTCCCAAGGAGGGCAAATGTGGGTGGGAAATTGTGATAGCGGTATTCAGAAAGCGATTACCGTTGGAACAGATGGGGTTCTCGAAGGGACTGGCAATGTCCAAGGGAGTGTTTATATAAGTGGTACCGCAGTGCCTGGATGGCCAGTGTGGCCAAATGGATATTTAGAGTACCAACCCGGTACATTAGAGATTTCAAATGGCTATGAACAAGATCAGGAAGGTACTCTCACTGTACTGTTAGGAGGCACAGGAGAGGAAAATATTTCACATCTATCGATTACTGGCGATGCAAAAATTGGTGGTAGCCTTAACGTTTTGTTAGTCGATGGGTACACACCGTCGATAGGTGATGAGGTAACTATTCTTTCGTCACAAGTATTAGATGGTAAGTTCAACGCTGATGACGATATAGTTAAAACAAATAATGGACATAGTTTTAAGTTAAACTACTCAGGGACAGCAGTGACATTAATTGGCCTTAGTAGAGCTGATTTCGACCACAGCGGGAAAGTTGACACTGAGGATTTATTATATTTAGCATCGAGTTGGCTCTGTAATTGTAATGGACCGTTATGGTGCGATGGAGCTGACTTAGACAAGAATGGCCGAGTCGATCTGGTTGACTTCAGCTTGCTGGCAGATGAATGGATGGAGGGTGTGACTCAGTAAGCGGGGTTTTTGGGAGAGGTTTGAGAAAAAGGCGCAAATCTGGAATGAGTAGAGGAAATTTTAATCATGGCTGCTGTCAAGGGAATAAAGGAACTCTCAATTTATGAAACGCCAATAGCAGTAATTGACTTTGAAACTACGGGATTAACTCCTGGCGTGGATCGAGTTGTTGAAGTATCGGTCTACCGAATGGAGCCCGGCAAAAAACCTGTGTTGGCTTTTGATACTCTGGTTAATCCTCAGCGACCAATGTCAGCAACGGAAATTCATGGCATCACAGAAGATGATGTTGCAAATGCTCCTGTTTTTTCTGATATTGCAGGAGGGCTAGTCGATTCTTTGTCAGGGTGTGTGGTATCCGCTTACAATGTCTATTTCGACATAAAGTTCCTGGCTTATGAGCTGAATCAGTTGGGGATTCCGCAGACACCTCCGCATTTTTGCCTTATGTACATGCGACCGATGCTTGGTTTAGGTAAACGGTGCAACTTGGAAAAGGCCTGTGAGTATCACAATGTTGATTACAAGGCAGTTCATATAGCGTCCTCTGATGCAGAAGCTTCAGCAAGTCTCATGGAGCGTTACTTGGAGGAAATGACTAAACAGAAGGTCAGAACTTTCGGTGACTTGGCTCGACTTAAAAAATATAAATTTACTGAAAGTTTTGTCGCTTCACCAATGAATGGGGCAGGAGGGTTGCGGCTCACCAAAAGTGAACGATTTCTTTCTCGTTCAGGTTTTCAGTCTTCCATTGAGATCAATCCAGAGCGGCAGGCATTAGCTGAATACTGGGAGGCATTGAGAATGGTTGTAGCTGATCTTGAAGTTACAGATGAGGAGCTGGCACAGATGCTTCAATTGCGTAAAGAAATTCATCTGCCGAAAGAGAAGATTCGAATGTTACATGCAAAAGCGTTTGCTTCTGTTATCAGTCAGTTCATTGATGATAAATGGCTTGATGATAAAGAGGTGCTTAAACTCAGAAGACTGAAAAGATGCTTGTCAAGGCTGGGCTGGGCTCCAGGAGATTGAGGTAAGAAGAACTACTCCCCACCGACCAGACACACCCATTTTTCCCGCTAAAGATAAAAAGCGAGGAAAAACATGGAACCTGTCAAAACAGTTACCTACAAAAATCACACTATCGAAATTCATTACGACACTACCGCAGAGAGTCCCCGCTCCTGGGACAATATTTGCGAATTCCACTGCTCCCACCGCAGATATTCCCTGGGGGACGAAGGCCTGAACTACTCCAATCCTCAGGACTGTATCAAGGCTGCTCAGGCCGCTGAGAAGGAGGGTGATTTAATCCTTCCCCTTTACATGTATGACCACAGCGGCATCACTATTTCCCTTTCCCCTTTTTCTTGTCCCTGGGACAGTGGGCAGGTTGGGTTTGTGATTGTTCGCAGGAAGAAGATGTTGGAAGAATTTGGAAGGAAGAAGTTCTCCAAGTCCTTGAAGGAAAAGGCTCTTCAAATCGTAGAGGGGGAAGTGGGAACCTACGACCATTATTTGCGGGGGGAAGTGTATGGCTGCATCATCGATGGGGGTGAAGAGTCCTGCTGGGGATTTTATGGACAGGAGGAGTGCATTGAAGAAGCAAAAAGCATCATCGATGCGATGATAGAAATGAATGTGTGAGTTCTGACCAGATGGCGCCATTTTTCCCGCCAAATAGAAAAGAAGGGCAAATCCTTGGAACTAATCTTTTTTGGCGAAACGGAGAAATGATAGATGAAGATGCAAGCTGAATATCCTGCAAGAATCGATGAAAATGGAAATTTGATGCGGGTCAGAAAAGCCTATGATAATGGGGGCAAGACGCTTGACCGTTACACATTCACTTTTGAAATCTACAATTCTGAAACAGGCAAATGGGATGTGTTTACGGAGGGGAGCAATAAAAGTGCTTCCAAGGGTGATCCTTCTTATCAACGTATCTATTGCCTAAGTATGTCAGCAAGGCCTTTTTCTGCTCAAGGAGTGGGGCAATCGGGGACATGTATGGAAGGGAAGCATCTGGGTAAAAGGGTGAAATTCTCCGAGCTCCCTGAAGAGGTCCAAAGATGTGTTCTTCAATACATGAAATCCTGAAACCCTGACCAGATGATCCCATTTTTTGCGGGGAAGAGTGAAAGATGGGAAAAAAGAATGATTTCAAGCATGGAGACAAAGAAATGAAGAACGTGATTCTTATAATAGCTGTGGTTTTAATTGTCCTGACGGCCATAGTGGGAATTCCCAAGATGAGGTCTTACTGGTCAGTTGGTCGAGAGAATCTGGTCAATACGATTGACAATGCTTTGGGGGAATTCAGGGTAAAGAGGGCAGAATCGTCCGAGGGGATTCAAGGACTCGAAAAGACTGTCAGGAAGTTAAAGGAAGGTCAGATACGTTGCGAGGTGCAAGCTGAACGGCTGGTTACGAAACTGAATGACCTTACTCAGAAAAGAGATAAGGCTGTACATTCGCTTAAGAGACTCAGGGAACTGATTTCTGAAGGTGAACCCGCTGTCCTTGGTGGCAGGGAATACTCAGTTACAGAACTTCAGGAGATGGCCGAGGATTTGATGAGGACTCATGAGAGCATAAAAGCACAAATGGATAGTATCACTGATGCAAGGGATTTGCTGGAAAAGAATGCATACTCTCTGAAAGAAAAAGCAGGACACGCAAAGAGAACAGTATCATCAATGCATGCTCAACTCGAAGAGATCGACGCTAAAATCGTTTCATTGGATACAATGAGAAAAGCAGCCATGATTGCAGGCGGGAAGGACGAAACTCTTGCAACCAATTTCGATTCAGTGAAGAAGCAACTGGATCAACTGTATGTCGAGGTGGAAATAGGATTGAGAATGGAGCAGGCGGACTGGAAGGCCAGTTCAACTGCTGAGGCCAATATTGATGAAATCTTCATAGAGACCCAAGATGCTGATGAAACCTTGGAAAGAATCGATGATGTCTTGGGCATGAATACTGAGGTGACTCAGCAGTGAGCCCAAGCGTTCCAAGTGAATATGTGGGGCGACGACACAAGATCCCTCGGTATCCTGCAGTCTATCCTTCAGAGTTCAAATATGATGAATGGGAAGGAGAATGGATTTGTGGTCTGCATCTTATCATCGCTCCTATTCTTACAATAGTCCTGTTTGTCATTCTTGGCATTGTAGGCACCTTCTCTTGGGGGCTGTTGTTCTTAACGTTCATTGGGGTTGAAATCGTCTTAGGGGGCATTACAGCTCTGGCGGTTGTCAGTTCCGAGAACGAAGAAAAGAAGAAATACTATGAACGTCACTGTAATAGACTGCTAAAAGAAGCTTCGGAAGCAATAGACGTAAATAATGGTTGGTACGATTACCTGACCACTTACGACATTTTAAGCGAAATAGAATTTGTCCCCCGAAACAGCCTCACTTCATTTGAAATAATCGGCCGGAGGGGTGCAGAGATTGCGGTAGCATGCCAAGATTACGAGTATGCGACTGCTTTTTATGGACTCCTTATTGATGTCACTGATTCTGAGCGGGCACGAACTTGTCTAGCTCTTCTCCATCAACGGATCAACAGGGAAACTGATTCCGAAGCCTCAAAGACAGGGCTCATGAAAATTCTGGCATTCATAACTTTGATTTTCTTAGTGTTGGTCATAATTGGCTGGGCAGGTTGGTTCTTCCATCAGAATAAAGAGGCTCAGCCAGTGGGTGCTGAAAATAGGCAGGGACAGGAACTCCTACAGAACGCAAGGGGCAGTTTACAGCGGGTTTCACATGAACTCGAAAACAATGTCGAACCATCAATTGCACGCTTGGACCAAGACCGAAAGAATTTAGTCCTCAAATTGAGGGGCATGGGGGTCAGGGAAAGTGAAGATATAAAGGGCAACTACAAGGGGGCCGTTCTGGCGAAGGAATTGGCTGAAGTTGTGCAATATTTGGATGGGCTCAATGAGAAGAAAGAGGCCTATTTGCAGTCAAAATTCGAACTTGGAGTTCTGATCAGACGCTTGAAAAGGCAGGAGATTGCCTTAGATGCAGGACTTTCACAGGAAGAGATTAAGCAGGTTGATATTTCCCTACGAACTATTGATGCTCGGCTATCTGAGATAGGGGAGAATGATCCCATTGAGATTGAAACTGTGCTGGAGCAAGAGTTGGTTGGTCACTAGCTGACCAGATGATCCCATTTTTTCCGCCGAAGAATAAAAAAGGACGGAAATAATGAAACTCTTAACAGAAGAAATCAAGCGAACCCTTCCAAAACTTTACAGTCAAGAAGAAGTGACAGATCCTATGGTCCCGTTGAAATTCTTTACCCCTGATAGCTCGTTTACATGGCTTATCATTGAAGGCGATGAAGAGTCCGAGGGGGATTGGCTCTTTTTCTGCAAGGTCGTAAGTCATCTCTGTCCTGAGGGGGAATTGGGATATGTTCGTCTCTCTGATTTAGAGGAAATCAGGGGACCACTGGGACTCCCTGTTGAGCGGGATCTGTACTGGGAAGCCAAGCCCCTGAGCAAGTGCAAATAATTCTTTGCGGGAGAAATCCAATGGACAGATACATCGAGGTGAGGGCAAGAGTCAGAATTCCCATTGAGAAGATACAGGATATGATCATCACTGCTGTGGAGGGAGGCTCTAATTATTGGGCCAAATTTCAGTTCCCAGAAAATTACAAAGATAAGTTTGGGTCCTATGAGAAGATCCCGTTCGCTGATGAAAACATTGAGGTGTTTGACATCGAAACAGGAGAACTCTTGGGAGTTGTGAACAAAGAAGGAATTCAGAAGGCTCTCCAAATGATGGCAGACTGCAAGGATAAGCGTGGCAGGCATGTTCCTGAAAGACACTTCAGAAACTTGGCAATGGATAATGAGGATGCTGAGACGGCGGACGTATTCATGCAGTTGGCAGTGATGGGGGAGATTGTCTTTGGATAAGAAGAGAGTAGACGAGAAGGAGTCTATCATCGATCTGGATGATTTTGAGGAGCAGGTTTCGTTATGGCAGCTCATTCCTGCGGGAAAAGGGGAGGCTCTGCAAAGGCTAAAGCTCATAGTTGATGCAGAATTGAACAGCAAGACCCAAAAGGAAAACAGAAGACCTTTGAGCCTGCTGATCAGCGGAAAAAATGGAGACAAGGTTCTTCATGCAAAGGCGTTTCTAAGGGCCTTAGGAATAGAGCAGATAAAGAAAACTTCTGCTCAGCTGGCTCAAAATTACAATGATCTGATTGAATTCTTCCACTTATCAACGCTCGACACAGGTCACATTATTTCTGGGGCTCAGAATATGAAAGGTTTGATTGTTAAAGACCTTTACAACATTGTGAGCCAAGGAGTGCTCACAAGGTGGAACTATGCGAATATGGGGAAAACAGGATGGCCTGTGCTGGGGCCTGTGATTGTCACCTCCTATGCTCAAAAAGCGGTCCCATTGGAGGTTAGGGAGCATTTCACACACAGGGTTGAGATTGAGGATTACAGCAAGGCTCAGCTGGAGCAGGTCTGTATTCAGAGGCTAGCCTATGCAAATATTGCATACGAGAAAAGGGTCCCAGGGCTCCTAACTGATCTTAGGAATGGGTATGATTCTGTGATTCAGTTGCTCAGGGATAGCGTTCTTGTAATGAGAGCGGAGGGAAGGAAAACTCTAACGGAAAAGGATGTGATAGCTGCGTCTGCATTTGATTAATCCCTTGGGAAAAAATTCCTACAAATCCAGATACTTGCTCGAACAGTCGTCAGGTCTGACATGCAGATAGTGGCTCGTGGTCTGAATCGAGCTATGGCCAAGGCTATTCTGGACTACTGCCGTTTCAAAAATATAATTTTAACTTTTCCATGATTTAAGACTTGCGCCATGCATAATCTGGTATTATATAGAATGACACGAAGAAATAATTTCACGCTTACAAGCAGAGAAAGGGATTTCTTATGTGTCTGTACGCCAGAGACCTCAGTACCAGTGAAGGCCAGCAAATTCAGCGGATACTCCGCAGCAGCAAAAGCCGAATCAAGATTCGTCGCGGCCAAGTCATTCTTGCCTCTAACCAGGGCTATAAAGTTCCTGCTATCGCCGAGCTGGTTCACTATTCGCCGCACCATGTCAGGGCCATCATCAAAGACTTTAACCAACGCGGCCTTAAGGCGTTGGAGCCCAAGCCCCGGCCGGGAAGACCGCCGGAGTTTACCGAGGACGACAAGGCCATTATTGCCGAGACTGCAAAATGTCCGCCCGATCTTCTGGACTGCCCTTTTAAGCGGTGGTCCCTGGAAAAACTGCGTGAATATCTTGTCCAGGAAAAGATCGTTCCTACGATCAGCATTGAAACACTCAGGACCATCCTGCGTGAAAAGAAGGTCAAGCTCCGGCGGACAAAGACGTGGAAAGAGTGCAACGACCCCAATCTCAAGTCTAAAAAAAACTAATTCGCAGATATGTGAACCAGCCGGCCTCAAACGGGCCGACCATATCATTCGACGAGTTCGGACCGCTGGAGATTCGTCCTCAGCCAGGCCGGAATTACTGTCATACCGACCATCCCAAGAGGCTGCCTGCGACCTATACCCGCAAACACGGCGTTCAGCACTGGCTGGCGTTTTACGATGTCCATCAGAAAAAGCTCTGGGGATATGTTCGGCCACGCAAGCGGCATCAGGAGTTCTTGGAAGTTTTGAAACTGACCAGGAAAAAGTATCCTGCGAACCAGCGGATCCATCTGATACTGGACAATTTCTCGCCGCACCGCAAGGACAAGGTTCTGCGGTACTGTCGCGAGAACAATATTCATCTGATCTGGACGCCGACCAACGCATCATGGCTAAATCCTATCGAATGTCAGTTTACCCATGTTAAGGAATTCGTCATACGCGGAACTAATTATCAAAACCACAATGAGCTTAAAATCGCTCTGAATAGATACGTAGCATATCGCAATAAAAAAAATCAGCAAAAGTTAAACTTAGATAATTGAAACGGCACTACATGCAAGGGAGCCTTCTCGCATGCAATTGAAGCATGTGCATGGCGGAGCCAATGGGGAGAAGGAGTGACCTTCAAACCTGCTTTGTGAGCAGCCTTTTTGACGATCCTCAGAACCGTAGTGGAATGCATCTGAGTGCTTCTGTTCCTTCCCCGAAAAACGAAAATATCTTCAGGAACAAAACCCCTGAAATTCATCAGTTCAGACCACAGAGGCTCAGGGATAATAAGCGTTCTTGTTTTCTTGCCCTTACCATAAACGGTCACTTGTCCACCTTCTGAGCGTTCCTTCAAATCTTTCCAGCAAAGAGAACACATCTCCGAAACTCTGATCCCAGTGAAGAATAGCGTCTTGAGAATAAGTTTATTGCGAGGATGGTTTTCAGCATCGATGATTTTTCTGACCTGTTTCTGGGTGAGGATTCGTTCTGCAAGTGTATCCTTGGGAGTAGGAAGATTCAGAACACGGGCGACATCAAAAGGAAGGTAGCCCAATTTATGAGCAAATGCAAAAAGAGATTTGACGCTTGAAAGAATTCTTCTTTTGGAGCCGTCAACAAGATCCTGCTCATCAATATGGTCGGCGAACTCCTGCAGGTCCTTCAGGATGATTTCTCTCAGTGACTTGTTGGTGAATTCAAAGAAACGTTGAACATCTTTCCTGTAGTACCTCTGGGTGTGCTTGCTCTTGCCATGGAGCCACAGGTTTACAAGTTCCTGGTCGCTATCTGCCTGCTTTGGAATAGGAACAGGGCGGATAGATTGTGGAGTCCTGCTGTCCTGAGGGGTCAAGTCCGAGGAATGCAGGATTACATCATTAATCATGCGTTTTTTTGGACGAGAATTAGACATGGTATCGGCACCTTTCCAGCATCATAAGTTCAAGATTTATAAAGCATCTAAGCATCATTTCCCCATCTTTCGCAAAACAAGTGCACAGGAACTGCTCAAGACAGTTACTTCATTTGCTTGAAATATCGATACAACTCACGGGTGACTATGCCCTGATCCATACCCTCAGTACCATCAGGGTAGAGCTTGTTAAGAGCTTTCTGCACCTCTTCAAAAGCAGCTTCCACTCCCATCCCCGCAAGGATATCAGCAAGTTCCTGGGCAACGGGATCTGCCTGTTTTTTCTTCTTGAACATGGGACGGCTGCTTTCATTTTTGCGGGGAGAGTAAAAAAGCATGAAAGAACCATCAACTCCAATCCCTGTTTTGCGAGCTTCAAGAATTTGCTTTTGAAGAGCAGCATCATAGTAGGGACGCTTGCTCTTTTCATCCCTCAAAGGTTTGGGAAAGAAACCTGAATCGACAAGCTGGTAATAGCGACTGCGAGAGAGCTGAAGCATTTCACAGATTTCAGTGATGCTGACAATCGGCTTAGTTATGGACATCTTTTTGGCACTCATTGTGTAAGATCCTTTTAACAAGTGGACAGTAAATCCTAAAAAAATTACATCTGACAATTCTGAATATGCTCTTGTCCAAGAAAAGTGATTTCCCTGTGGGAGCATTTGTTCTTTCCAATCAGATTCTCTTGAAGCAGGTAAGGCTCCAAAACGCTCTTTACAGTCTGGGTAGGAAGGGCAAGCTTAGAAGAGATTACATTCAAGGCAGTAGGGCCGTTCTGATGAAGAATGCGAAGGTAATTACGCTCAAGCTCATCTAAGCCCAATTGGTCGATTTGGATGAGTCTGAATGCTTCAAGCACATCATCCATACCGATGCTTTCTTTTCCTTTTGCAGCAGCCACATTCCAGCACTGTTGCAGATTACGGTTCAAAGCGATACGCGGTGTTTTCTTGCTCCGTTTTGCAATCTCGGTAAGAACCTGCCCGGACTCAATATTCCAGTTAAGAGCCAAAGCACGTTGGCGGATGATCTCTACAAGATCTTCAAGTGAGTAGTATTCAAACCTTGCATAAATACGCATCCTGTTGCGAAGAGCCGCTTGGAGGAAGTATTCGTGAGTTGTTGCCATTATCAAGGTGAAGTTCTCAAGAGGGATCGCCTGCTTTGATTTGTTGTTTGCTCTTCTGGGAACATAGATAACTCTTTCACTAAGAGCGGTGAGGAGGATGTGCTGGGAACGAGGATGCATGCCCTGACACTCATCGATGAAGACCGTGGTATTCTCAGTCGCAGACAGCAGTATGGAGGTGAGTTCACCTGAGCTGGAAAGCATTTCTCCATTTGTTTCAATCAGGTCGAGATTTGCCAGCTCAGCATGCAGAGCCTTAGCAACGAGCGTCTTTCCTGTGCCTGAGTGACCACACAGGAGGACTGGCCCAAATGAGCCAGGATTGCCATTCTGACGACTTTGAAAATAGGCGTCGAGATTGACCTTCAAAAGATCAGTAACCTTCTTCTGCCCCCGAATCTTTGAAAGGCTCACTATCTCAATCTGATTCACATCATTTCCAACTTGATTCTCAGCCACTTCTATTCTCCTTTTTTCTCTTTTCCTCAAAAAATGGTGTCATCTGGTCAGGCAAAAGGCTCCAGATGACGCCAGAATCAACGGCAATTTTCAAGCGAATTCCCAAATAAGCACGGCAATTGGGAAATGAGAGCAGGAAAAGGGCTCATTTGGGCTTTGAAATGGGGATCTGCTGTGAAAAACCCTTAAAGAAGCTTCAAATCAGGATTTCAGAAACAGAATAAGCATTTTTCCAAGCTCAGAATTTTTCTTATTTCGGAAAAGGTTTTCCGATTTGCAGGAGTGAATGTCTAACATGCGACAGAGGGGGGATCGATGGATCTTTCTTGAGCGGCGGACTTGTGTGGTGAAAATGTTGAGAGGTTGATGTGCTTGCCGGGGGAAAACTTTCATTCTGAAAAATTGCTTTTACGGGGCAGTGAAATTGTTGCACGTGGATTCTACTGGGTTAATCTGAGGATGCGAGCGTACTATCCTCAGTGCCCCTTGATTTTCTTCAAATATCCTAAAATTATTCTTGTCTTTCTGACACGACAGCGGAAAATTGTTCATATTGCAGATCACGTTAGCGGGCCAAAAAGGAAGAGGGTAATCTGTTTCTTTCCTGATTTGTATCCACGGATATTACGTGTATTCACAAGGCAAGTGTGCCAGTAGAGAGCTGGGAAAGTTTCAACTCTCGGAGTATTATACTGGTCAAGATAATGCTTTGCTTTTTATCTATCAGCTATAGAGCAGGAGAAAAAAATGGAGAACTTAAGACTGGCTTTCGTTTTATTAATGGGGTTAGTGCCCTTTGCCTTTTCAGGACCCGGTGATTATGTGGACTTCAATGATGGTGGGGAGCATGTAATTGATTACCATGTTCAGTATAGTGATGAGATTTTAGATTGCTCTGTAAGGGTTGATAATGATGTGAATAATGTGCCGGGGACAAAAATAATTGTGGAGAGTGGGGCAAGGATAGATCATCGCCTTTACCTATACAATAATAGCTTAGCAAATATCAATGCTGGAGATGTATGGGGTGGTTTAGTAACGTATGACCACTCAGAACTCATTGTTTCTGGAGGGTATTTTGATGGACAGCATTTTTTCCACGATAATTCAAAAGTTACATTCAATGGAGGAGTATTCAGTGTCAATCCTAATGTTGCGATATGGACAATGCATAACTGTGAAACGATTATTAATGATGGCACTTTTCATGCATTATTTCATAGAGACCATTCATCGTTAATAGTGAATGGTGGGCAAATGAATGGTACTATACTTGAAGACGATTCATCGGTTAAAATCAACCAAGGGAAAATAGGCAGTATTGATTGCAAACAAAGGGGTAAGGCCCTTGTCATGGGTGGAGATATAGGAGCATGTTACACAAATGAATACAGCAAATTAGTAATACTAGTGCCGTTTCAATTATCTAAGTTTCGCTTTTGCTGATTTTTTTTATTGCGATATGCTACGTATCTATTCAGAGCGGTTTTAAGCTCATTATGATTTTGATAATTAGTTCCGCGTATGACGAATTCCTTAACATGGGTAAACTGACATTCGATAGGATTTAGCCATGATGCGTTGGTCGGCGTCCAGATCAGATGAATATTGTTCTCGCGACAGTACCGCAGAACCTTGTCCTTGCGGTGCGGCGAGAAATTGTCCAGTATCAGATGGATCCGCTGGTTTGCCGGATACTTTTTCCTGGTCAGTTTCAAAACTTCCAAGAACTCCTGATGCCGCTTGCGTGGCCGAACATATCCCCAGAGCTTTTTCTGATGGACATCGTAAAACGCCAGCCAGTGCTGAACGCCGTGTTTGCGGGTATAGGTCGCAGGCAGCCTCTTGGGATGGTCGGTATGACAGTAATTCCGGCCTGGCTGAGGACGAATCTCCAGCGGTCCGAACTCGTCGAATGATATGGTCGGCCCGTTTGAGGCCGGCTGGTTCACATATCTGCGAATTAGTTTTTTTTAGACTTGAGATTGGGGTCGTTGCACTCTTTCCACGTCTTTGTCCGCCGGAGCTTGACCTTCTTTTCACGCAGGATGGTCCTGAGTGTTTCAATGCTGATCGTAGGAACGATCTTTTCCTGGACAAGATATTCACGCAGTTTTTCCAGCGACCACCGCTTAAAAGGGCAGTCCAGAAGGTCGGGCGGACATTTTGCAGTCTCGGCAATAATGGCCTTGTCGTCCTCGGTAAACTCCGGCGGTCTTCCCGGCCGGGGCTTGGGCTCCAACGCCTTAAGGCCGCGTTGGTTAAAGTCTTTGATGATGACCCTGACATGGTGCGGCGAATAGTGAACCAGCTCGGCGATAGCAGGAACTTTATAGCCCTGGTTAGAGGCAAGAATGACTTGGCCGCGACGAATCTTGATTCGGCTTTTGCTGCTGCGGAGTATCCGCTGAATTTGCTGGCCTTCACTGGTACTGAGGTCTCTGGCGTACAGACACATAAGAAATCCCTTTCTCTGCTTGTAAGCGTGAAATTATTTCTTCGTGTCATTCTATATAATACCAGATTATGCATGGCGCAAGTCTTAAATCATGGAAAAGTTAAAATTATATTTCGGAAACGGCACTAGGAGGAACTACTGACAACTTATATTCAAAGCATGATAGCAATATAGAGTTATATGGAGACCTTTACTATTATGACTATATACACAATGATTATTCAAACTCTGTATATTATGGAAGCTTAGATAATCCCATTGTATCCGAATTCGTTGATGATGGAACTGATAAATATTGGCATGGTAAACTTAAGGGAATTTTGGCAAGCGGGGAGTCATATGAATGTGAATACAGAATATACAGGCAAACTCCAAGCTGGACTTGCAACATAACCCTTTTTCCCATCATCGACACAATCACTGTTCAGTCTCCCAACGGAGGAGAAACCGTCACGATTGGAACCGCTCAGCCAATATCCTGGGATTCAGAAGGAAAAGTAACCAATGTTGACCTTGCCTACTCGGCAGATAACGGCTCAACCTGGCTCCCTATCGGTACAGTCGAGAATACAGGCTCTTACTCGTGGACTATTCCTGACACACCTTCTTCCGAGTGTTTGCTGAAAGTGACTGATGCAGACAATTCTAACGTATTTGATGTCAGTGACTCACCTTTTATGATTCAGCCTGCCTACCCAATCTTGACTTCGCCTAATGGAGGTCAAGAGTTCTATACAGGAACCACTCGAACAGTTTACTGGAACACAGAAGGAACGATCCCAACAATCCTTGTTGAATACTCATCAGACAACGGAAACACGTGGAACGCAGTTGACCCACCCAATACAGGAAATACTGGGTCGTATCGCTGGCAAGTCCCTCATGAAGTCTCCGATGAATGTTTAATCCGTGTTAGCGATTCTGATAACCTGTCTGCCAGCGATGTCAGTGATGCACCATTTGCAATCGTAGCTTCTTACCCAAACGTTTGGATGCCAAGCGGAGGAGAAAGTCTACTAACAGGTGATGCATTTGATATCAGATGGTCAACAGCAGGTTCAATCGAAAATGTCGCAATTGATTTCTCCACTGATGGTGGTACTACATGGCAACCTGTGGATCCTGCTAACACGGGGAACACAGGTCAGTATTCATGGCAAGTGCCATATCAGGTTTCTAATAATTGCCTCGTTCGCATCAGTGATGCTGAGCTTGCTTCTGTGAACGACATAAGTGCAAGTTTTCAGATTGTATCGTCACTACCGAATTTGCTGTCTCCCAGAGGCGGTGAAAGATTCTTGTCGGGCTCGACTATCCCCGTGAAGTGGGAAACGGATGGAGTGATCGATGAGGTATTGATCGAGTATTCACTGGATAATGGAACCAGCTGGGCTGAAGTCACCCCAAGTAATGTTGGCAATAATGGCACCTACGACTGGGTGATTCCATATGAAAGTTCTGACGAATGCCTGATCCGTGTCTGTGATGCATCGAACCCGGCCGTTTTCGACGTTAGCAAGTCTGCTTTCGAAATCAGGCCCATTCTTTTGAAGAGCCCACAGAGCGGAGAAAGCGTGCTTGTTAACTCCGATCATACTATTGAATGGTCTACTGGAGACATGTATGCAGACAGTCAGATAAATATTCAACACTCTTTTGACAAAGGCGAAAGTTGGATTGATTTGGGAACTGTTGCAAATAGCGGGATTTATCAATGGACTGTTCCTGAGGTCGAATCTAACCAGTGTCTGGTCTATGTCGCTGTTGCTGATAATTCTGCAGTTAATGACATCAGCAAAGATACTTTCCTCGCCTACAGGTGTTATGAACAGCTATCTGGGGATTTAGATGGAGACTGTGTTGTGGATCTGGCTGACTTGGCTCTTCTTGCCGAAAGCTGGATGTCCCGCGGAAGAACGCTTGTCAAGGAATATGTGCTGGATGAGGATCCTGGGTGGTCTCTGGAAGGTCAGTGGCAATTTGGCGAGCCGTTAGGTTGGGGCGGCATATCGTACGGGTATACCGACCCAAATTCAGGCTACACAGGAGCAAACGTCTATGGGATCAATCTGGAAGGGGACTATGATACGGCTTTAGGTGGACCATTCTACCTGACAACGCCTGCAATTGACTGTTCCCATCTGCAGCCTACAAAGATTTCGTTTATGAGCTGGTTGAACGTAGATAGTGCTGATTACGTCCAGTGTAGATTTGAGGTCTCCACAGATGCTACAGAGTGGCAGACGGTCTGGGAGAACGGCCCTGAGGCAGTTGCCAATTCTGAATGGCAGCAAATGGAAGTTGATGTTGGTGAATATGTTACTGCTGGGGATTTACTTTACTTGAGGTGGAGCTACCAGGTGGTAGATCGTGCTTACCCATATTCGGGCTGGAACATTGATGACGTTCGGGTTTGGGGAGTCTTACAATCGAAAGATGAGAAGTAAGGTATGACACGGCAAAATTGTGGTGATCTTCAGAATGTAATAGCAGTTAAAGTGTAGCTTCATTTTACACAACTGAGACATAGAAAATCGGTGGTAGGGCTTAGTTTCTACAAAAAGTCTGCCGCAAACGATGGATAAATATGCGTGTTCAACTTGAAAAAATGGACTGGCCTCCAACTGAGGAAGACCAGCCCTGCAAAGGAGGATGACATGTAATCGTCGTTTTTGTGTTCTATGATCCAAGCTGCAATAGTAGTATCGGTTATTATTGCTATTATGTTTACTGACTAACAGCACGCTTTTTCAGTGCCAAAAGGTAGTTCACAATCCTTGAAGGGCCGTATGTCTCCAAATCCCGCAACTGACCATTTGTTGTGCAAAGAAGTCGCTTCCACCTGACCAGATTCCCCCGTTTTTCTAGTTCAAGGGCATGGAACAGATAATCAAAATATCAGCCAAGAACCTTGGTGCTCTTGCCCTTGAAGATCACTGCCCTAAATGCTTCTATCTGAAGCTTAGAATGGGTTTCAAGCTTCCCTATCAGATCTTCCCAGGAATCTTCTCCAGCATTGATTCCTACAGCAAGAAGATTACCTGGGGATGCTGTGCAAAGAATGGCAAGGTGCCACAGTGGTTCGATTCCTGGGGAGAATTTGTCAAGCCTGTTCCTGCTCCTCATCACAGCAAGTTCAACTATACAGATCAAAAGACAGGGATCAAACTGACGGGTGTTCCCGATGATATCTTTTTGATGGAGGATGGGAGGTACTTCATCGTTGATTACAAGACGGCCAAATACACAGGGAATCAGGATGCACTCCTGCCTATGTATCAGGTGCAGCTAAATGGATACGCTTACATTTTTGAAAAGCTGGGTATGGGTGAAGTAGGCGGCATTGGGCTGTGCTATTATGAGCCACAGGGAAATGCTCCTGTAGAGCAGGGCATTGGTAACCTGCTTGAGCAGGATGGATTTGTGATGCCGTTCAGGGCGTATCTGAAGAGGCTCGAACTGGACCCTGATGGAGTGCTTAGCCCGTTACTGAAGCAGGTTAGGAGCATGTGGGATGGGGAGCAGGTGCCGGCGGGTAAGGAGGGGTGTAAGGATTGTAAGATGCTTGGGGAGATGGTGAAGTTCGGCAGGTAGGCGAAGAAGGTCAGGGGAGAAGGGCTTTTCCATTTCAGTAGACCCCACCCCATACGCTTGGGAATTCTGGGACTCAAAGGATGGGAATGGGACTCCTTAAATGCGGATTTTGGGGCGGGGGAAATTCATGCCTGGTTGTTTTTGGCTCCCCTACATATTTCGTTTCTGGATGTGAGAGCTTGGTTAGCTGATCAGGATAAATCCTCTTAGGTGCATACTTGGCAGCAATATCGTGGAATCTACGGCTATTGAAGTAATTATCTAACCAAAACCAGCTTTCTCCTTGTATTTGGTTGTGTAGCTAGCTATACTTATGCCGCACTGAGCAAGGCGCACTCTTTGATAAAAGTTTGAGGTGCTAAATAGATGATGAACATCATGGGCTTAGATTGTGCGGGACTTTGCTGCAGGTAAAAGATGCCAACAAGGATGTTGCCTCTGTAGGGTAAACTAATTGCCGCATTTCAGGCTCAGCAGTGCCAAACATCTTGTTTAAAGCATATTGATCGAATAAGTTTTTGAATACTGGTTCTTTGGGAGAGAGTAGATGTTGGTATCAGGAAATGCAAAAAGTTGCTTAGAGAAATCAGCCGTTTTTGTAAAAAAGCAAAGTAAATGCATTTTTGCGATTATCGTTATGGCCTTTTCCGTTGGCATGGCTAGCGAGGTGAGTCTTGATGCAGGGGAAGATGCTTGCGTCTACAGCGGCAGCTCTCAAAGTAATTATGGTGAAAACAATGCATTGATAGTTGGTCAGTACTCTGGCGAATGGCGATTTTATGTCAAGTGGGATATTTCGACTCTTTCCCAAATGGAAGTAAACTCTGCCAAGATTCGACTCAGAAAGCCAATGACTGGTTCGGCATTGTCTATATTATTCGGCAAAGCTACTTCTGATTGGTCGCAGCAGTCTCTGACTTGGGATAACAAACCGACAGCTACTACCTTGACCTTCACACAGTACAGTGTGTCAGGTGATTTAATTGGGTGGTTAGACTTCGAAATTCCGGAGCTAAAAAGCTATTTACAAACTGCCATTGATAATGGCCAATCAGACATATCGCTATGCATCCAGGCAGTAAACCCTTCGGGGTATCAGACCTATGAAAGCTTGGAAGCTGGAAATGCCCCTCGCCTGGTGGCCGATTGTGCGCCCGCAAATTCTTCAGATATACAGTTGACTATTCAGGACCAGAATGCCACCCCTAAATCAAACGTCAAGGTAGTTAGATATTGGAATAACGACCAAAACACTGATGAACGTATAACCGATACCAGTGGCCAAGTACTTTGGCAAGATGTTTCCGCTGAGTACTACGCATTTGAAGCCTATTATGAAGGACAGAATCCTTTTGATAATTTAGGTGAGCTATGGTGCACAGGTGAGTTAATGGTAGATTCGGCGAGCCATTCAATTGTAATGAAGCGGAACTGGCCTTTCGTAAAAGAGTTAAATCTCTATAGAGTTGAGGATGATCAGTTGCTGAATTCAAGTTCAACGGTTATCGCTGGCGAAGAGCTGAGAATTGAAGCAGTGGTCGTTAACAACACTCCAACACCAAAAAAAACCCGAATTAGGCTTTTACTGGATCGTGATCAATCAACTAGTTGGGATTTCGATGTTACCACGCCTTATCATGAAATCGCAGGCAATAGTCAGTACATATTCTCTAGTACTTTTACTCCCAATGAAGAGGGGAATTACTACAAGGCGGTTAGAACAGAGGTTGATCCAGGGGGTAAAACGGATGCTTGGGACTGGGCAGATTCGTTTCACGTTAAACCAAGTGTTTTGCATGCTGTTCCTTATTATAGTCAATACAATGCGCAGTGGTGTTTATTTCATGCCACAACTATGGCCGCAAAATATTATGGAAGTTCTGTTACCCCATGGGAGTTAGCTGCTTGGGATGGAGAAGATGTAAGTGGGGGGGGCAGCATTAGCGATATAACAGAAACTATAGGGGTTGAGGACGTTCTATCGCCCTTGGGTGAATACTTCTATGCAAGAGATGGATTTGGATATGAGCACAAAAACTTTACGCAAAATGATGATAGTGGTTTGTCGGACTATATGTTGTGGCAAAGCGTGCGTAACTATTTAGATCAGACTGTCCCACTAGGACCTCTTGTGATGGGTATAGTTCCTTCGGACGAAGTTGCCAACGCAGGACATGCAGTTGTTTTAACCGGAATTTCCAACGAAGGTGTTTATGTGCATGATCCGTCGGGTGCACTGTTTTCTTTTATAGAAACGATTGATGGTACCTATGATAAACCGGAAGTTTATAAAAATGTTTTTGTGAAGTGGGAAAAATTTAAAGCGTTGGTCCATGACACACCTTATCCCATACTCACACTCAGATTCGTGTCTCAGCCCAGTCCGATAAGCAGGACTGTTTCCATTCAACCATTACCCTATAACGACTTATGGGAGGAGATGTTTGTTTCGTCAGAGGCAATGAACATGATACTTGCTTGTGATGCTACTGACCCAACAGAGGTATTGGCTTGTTTTGATTTTGATGGATCGCAGTACAGCAGTGGATATGGGGTATGGAGAAAGAATGAGCGAAATCTACCAAATTCCTTTTCAAAAATAGCGGATATGGGGGCCACAGTCCACAATAATACAGGTGAAAATCTTTCTGTAAATGTATACATAACTATTGTTGGTGATGGCATAAGCAGACGCATTGATAATGATGAAACTACAACACTTCATGCTTATGAAACCCAGGATGTGGGAGTTGAAGAGGTTGCTCCGTTTCTGGGGCTTGCGGCTGGCGATTATCAGCTGAAGTTTGAAGTTGTCGAGGGGGCAGTGTATCGTGATGTATTTGCTTTGGACTTTCACTTATATGAGAGTTACGATGTTGTACCTGAATCTGATGAAAACGGAAGCATACTTCCGAGTGAGGTCCAGCATGTTGAGGCTGAACAGTCCAAATTGTTTACAGCTCTTCCCGATTCAGGCTATACGGTCGATCAATGGTATGTGGATGATGTGATTCAGTCCGCATATGCGGGAGTCGCAGAATTTACACTTGAGAATGTTACTTCGGACCATATAGTACGGGTTACTTATAAGCCGATCACGGTTCCAATTTATACGCTGACTGCCCAAGCACTTGCTGGTGGAACCGTTTCTCCAAGAAATGCACATGTTGAGCAAGGTCAGAATCAGACCTTCAGCGCTGTCCCTTCGGAAGGTTATAGGGTAAGTCAGTGGTTCATCGATGACGTGCATCAGTCTACAATTGATGGGCAAGATCAATGTACGATTACGAATGTCCAATCTGATCATCAGATTGTAGTTGATTTTGAGCTTGTAACTGTTACTGTGCCAGATGTAGTTGGTTGTTCTGAGGCAGAAGCAGAGAGTATTCTTGCGAATTCACAGCTTACCCTTGGTTCCATTTCTCACGATTATAGCGAAACTGTTCCTGTCGGCTTCGTAATTTCACAACTGCCAGCTTCTGGTTCATTTACGACCATTGGTGAAAGTGTCGATCTCATTATTTCTGACGGCCCCTCACCTGATTACGTTGATATTGTGGTTGAAGTCGATTTGACAACAACTGAGAAATTAACTGGGGGGAATCTGGAAATTCCTGTTACTATTTCCAACACTGGTACAGTTAATGCCGTACCTAACGACCCATACTATTTCGATACGACTGCATATATAGAAACTGATCAGCAGGTGGACTGGAATAGTTTGGGTGAGACTAGTGCGGTTGCTGAACTAGAGATGTCTTCTCTTGCTGCTGGCTCTGATCACGTAGGCAAACTAACTTTTGTTGCACCTCAGCAAGCAGGTACATATTACGTCAGAATCAAGGGGGATGATTTTGACAGTGTAGAAGAGTCCGACGAAACAAATAACTGGAGTTCGATAATTACGTTAAACATTCTTGAACCTTTGGATGTGGCAGATATCACAGGCGATGGCAGTGTCAATTTTAAGGATTTTGCTAAGCTTGCAGGTAATTGGCTCAATTCATGCGACTCGCTTACTTACTGTGATGGGGCAGATGTGAATAGGGATAAGCACATTGATATTCTGGATCTGATCGTGCTCTCTGAGTTTTGGTTGGAGCAAATTGAGCCCACCCCAGTAAATGGATTTATCGTTACGGAAGGGCTTTATGATGATCAAGCCGAGTGGGATGCAATAGTCTGTGAACAGTTTGGTGCTGATTATCGGGTTGCAGATTGGAATGACTTAAAACAGTTTTATGCTGATGGCGGCGATCTTTTGGCTTTGTTCGATGGTTTAGGGCTTACCGAACATGGCGATTGTGCATTTGTCACAAGAGGTGGAGTAAAACAATACTCCTCAGATAGATATTACTATGCTTCACGTCATGAACATAGCAAGCCCTCATATTATATGGCTCATGATAATATTGACAATTATTTAGTCAGTTTGGGGTCTTGGTATGGCTCACGAAGAATCTTGGCAATCAAGGAGCCAACATTGTTTTTCGACAACTTTAATGATGGTGATTTTGTTTCTGACCCGCAGTGGCAGGAGCAAAATAACGATGATTACCCAGGAAGCGTAGTAGTTGAAGATGGTGCATTGAAATTTTACAGATCTGGCGCAGGTGGTAATGGTGGAAGTGTTGGCGTTTTGAAGGAAGCTTCAATTCCTGTGAATTCAGGCACCTATGTAGCTTTTGATGCAAATGCAGTCTACCGTAGCGTAGGAGCAGGCTGCGGCTGGAATTGTGGAGAGTTTCCAGTGATAGTGCAGTTGACGGCACAGGATTCTGACGGCAATGAGATGATTCTCAAGTATGCATTGAACTACGGAGGTGCTATTCAAGACAAAACTGAATCAACGTTCATTCAGAGATGCTTAGATGTGCCACAGGGGGAGTGGGTGCAGGGGATCGCTTTTAATATTCAGGAGACTTGGCCAGAGGCTGCATCTATTATTAGCATTCAATTGAGAGGTGCTGGCTGGGATTTTGAAGGCTATATTGACAATTTTCAAATTGGTCGGCTGGATTAAGTAGGTTGTTATGATAAGGGTGCTGCAATGTAAGCAGCCCCCTTGTTCTAAATAGTGAGTGTTTATGTATGCGTCCCAAATGCGTATGCGACGAAAATAACTCCACTTTAGCACCACCCTAAATTGACATAGAGGTGGCAAAGTAAAGCATTTATTGAAGAAAGCAGTTTGTTTGAAAAAAAACGTCTTTCAGTCTTTGTTAATCTCTGTAGGGGCAATGGGTTATCCATATACTTAAGACTATACTTAATACCCCAAAAATTGTTGTAAGTCCTTTGTTTACCGTGAATCTGAAGGGTTCGAATCCCTCCTCCTCCGTTCGGCAAGCACCGGTGTCAAACAATGATATCGGTGCTTTTTTTATGTCTAAACCTCGAAGGGGTCGGTTAGTTTAGATGACAATGGAGGTTCTCGAGATGATAATAGTTGCCACGTGGTTACTGCTGGATGTATAGATTCGCCGGTAGTTTTGGAAGGACTCACAATATCAGGCGGCAATGCTGTCGGTCTCATGCCTGATCATTATCAGGGCGGTGGGATGCGTGTGACCTGCCCCCGAATTATGTACCAGCTACTGTTAGAGAGTTGTCCTTCTCATCTGTCGTGTATTGCTGTAGCTGAGCCGTAGGCGAAGCGGAAGCAATGCACGTGGCGGCGAACTCGGCCGGGGTCGCGTAGTCCAGCCCGCTGTGCGGCCGATGGTTATTATATTCCATCCGCCACTGTTCGACAATCACTTTCGCTTCCTTAACCGAATAAAACAGCTCACGATTGAGCACCTCATCTCTGAACTTGCCGTTGAACGATTCGATGAAGCCATTTTCCCACGGCTGACCCTTCTCGATATAAAGCGTTTCGACGTTCTTTTTGCCGAGCTTCTTCTTGATCGCACTAGCCACAAATTCCGGCCCGTTGTCGCTACGTATAAACCCAGGCACGCCTCGGACCGCAAACAGGTATTCCAGCGTTTCAACCACATCGCCCGACTTGATCGACCTGCCTACTTCTATCGTAAGCGACTCACGCGTGAACTCATCGAGCACCGTGAGAAACTTCAGACTGCGACCGTCCTCGCTCTGGTCGCTGACGAAATCATACGTCCAGACATGGTCCTTGTAGTCGGCTTTTTGCACGCTGCAGCTGTTGTCGCTGTTGCCTTTCGTTTTTCGTCCTTTGCGTCTGTGAGGCACCTGTAATGCTTCCTTTCGCCATATTCGTTGAACTCGTTTATGATTTACACGCCAGCCATGCTGACGAAGCTTGGCCGTTATAAACCTGTAGCCGTAGCTTTGGTGTTCCTTTGCCAGCTCGATTATCTTGCTGGTCAGTGCCGTGTTCGTTGGCTGCTGCTGAGGTTTATACCGCTGGCTGGCTCGCGGCTGACCTATCACCTTGCATGCCCGACGCTCGGATACGGCCAGACTCTTTTGAACATGCCTGGCCGCTTTGCGTCTCCGGGCCGGGCTCAGTAATTTCCCGAAAGCGCCTCTTTGAGTATGGCGTTGTCCAGTGCCTGGTCGGCAACGAGCTTTTTGAGCTGGGCGTTCTCTTTTTGCAGGGCCTTGAGCTGCTTGACCTGGTCGAGCTTCATGCGGCCGTATTGCTTGCGCCAGTTGTAGTAGGTCGCCTCGCTGATGCCCAGCTCACGGCAGGCCTGCTGGACCGTACCGCCGGAGCCGATTACAGCATCCGCCTGGCGGAGCATCTTGACAATCTGTTCGGGACTGTGATTCTTGCGTTTCATAAGAGCATCCTTTCCATAAAAACTAACAAATTATAACGGATACTCTCTAATCAGCAACGGTACAGTTTTTCGGGGTCAAGCCACGTGTATACCAAAGCAAGCTTACTTTGAGAAATTGTCTGTTTAAGGACAACGTTGCTATGGATTCTGGAGGGGGGATATTAAATGAGGGCGGGCTCCTGAACCTAACGCAGTTGCCTGACCATGTCAGGGCTCATGCCGACGCCATCTGTGGCGGGATCTCGATCTCTTTGCATACCCCGGCACCGTCTTACCCTGGCCGATCAAAACATCTGCCTGCCGTAATTTGGCACCAATCTGTGGACCGCTAAAACGTTTCTTCATGAGCATAATCTCCTAAATCTAGTCATATCAATATACCAAATTAGTCGATTATACCATCACATAAACTGGATAAGCTTTTGGGAGCATTCCAGTCGCCAGTAGGTGGCAAGTTTCTCACCAGTTGACTTGTTCCATTGTTTTTTGATAATATCAAGCCGGGAGTGCATGGACTGGGTAATCACCAATTTAGACGTTCATCGGGACTGTAATTGTCACATCATCACTGATAATGTCATCTGACCTGCAAATGAACAAAAAAGAAAAAACTTCAATTTTTTTCATCAAAAAGAGAATAGTTATTTGTTGTACGGATTAGAGACATGATGAATGGCGTTAAATAGCCATTAATTGCCATGAGATGCAGCGTCAGGCATTCAGAAGTCGCTTAAGCCAAAAAGCAGTCCTCTTTTGGTGTTGGTTCGGAGTTTTGTGAAAACATGAGTCAAGGCTTTTCTAAACTGCAGAAGCAGATATTGCGGGAATTGCCTGACGAAGAGGCGTTTTCGGAGTGACTAATAAATAAAATGTATTTTTAAGGAGTAAGATGATGAAGAAATTAATAATGCTAATGTTATGTCTGCTCGTAGCAGGCGCTGCTCAGGCCATTCCGGTGGCCGACAATTTCACGGACGGCGAGTTGGATGCCAGTACGTGGATCCCGGTGGTAAAGGATGGGTCTGAAGTTCTCGAATACCCCGGATATCTAACCATGACCCAGGTGGACGCCAGGCCTTACATGGCGACTGTTGGAGGTTGGGATCCTACGACCCAGGGAACGTTGACGGTTACCACTACTGCATACATTCCCGCAGGCAAAGGTATTGTGATCTGGACACGATCCAACGGTGAATACGATACCGCTGGATGGCCAAATATGGGTGGCGTTATCGGTACCGGATTGCGTTTTTCTTTCATGAACAACCAGTATAATACAGGTATAATGTATAAGGCAGCAGACGGAGCGGCTTGGGCCGGAGTAAGCAGCCTTCAGGAAGACACTAGTAACCTGACTTATGGCGTAGCAGGCGATTGGAACATTACGGTCACCGATACAGGTTCGGAGGTCACTCTCGAAGTTGTCAACGTTGCCGATCCGAGTAATTATGCAATCGCTACCGCAAACATCTCCGACGTGCCGGCTGTAACCAGCCATAAGGTGGCCGTTAACGGTTTCGGCGTAGAGTTTGATAATTTGTATATCAACTCAGCCAATCCCGCAGCAAGTCAACCAACGCCGGCTGATGGAGCTGAAGATGTAGCTATTGACACAGATCTTAGCTGGACGGCTCCGGAAGCTTACACTCAGGATGGTTGCAGGGTTTATTTCGGCACGAATGAGCCGAACTACAGTCTGGCGAACTATGGGCTGACTGAACTGACCAATGGTGTTGAAGATATCACGACCATTTCACCCAGTCCGAGTCCAATGGCAAACGGCACAACTTATTACTGGATAGTTGACTCATATGAGCCTGGCGTCACAGAGCCTTTTTTAGGTGATGCGTGGAGCTTTACGACTATTCCCGCTTTACCTGCAATTGACGATGCTACCCCGACCGGTGAAGCGCTGTTCGCAGGTGAGGATGCGGTCTTTACAGTTGAATTTGTTTCCGAGTCTGCGATTACTTCAAATGTATGGGAAAAATCCACCGATGGCGGTGCTAGCTGGACCACAGCACCCGGGACTGTCACGCTGGATGAAGCAAGCACACCGAATACGTCTGAGCTGACGATTGCCGGCGTAACAGCCGCTGATGAAGCGATGTACCGTTGTGTTTTGACGAACAGTGCAGGCAGTGAGGCCTCTGAGCCCGCTAATCTGATCCTCAAAACACTCAAGGCACACTGGACGATGGATCAGAGTGACTTCAGCAACAACACTTACCTGGATGTTTCGGGTTATGGGCATGATGCGACTAAGGTCGGTACGACTGCACCAACATTCGTGACAGATGCCGACGGCAATGCCACAGGCGCTGTTGGAATTTTCACATCAGATCAAGCATCGACAGCAGGCACGTGGGATCCCACCGCAGAGACAGGCGAGTTCACGATACATGCCTGGGTCAAGTGGGACGGCGTCACTCGCGGGGGTCTTTTGTCCAAGCGGACCGGATGGTCTGTAGACGGCATGATGTTCCATACTACTGTCAACGCAGATGGTACTGTAAGTATTGCGAGGAGAGGTACGTGGGATATTACGAGAACAAGCACTAAACAGGTAACAGCCAATGAGTGGAACAAAGTTGCAATTGCATTCGACGGATCAAATGTAAGATTCTACATCAATGGCCTTTGGGCCGGCACTTCTGACTTCTCACTTGGTACAGGAACCGGAGAGCCGATTACTATTGGTGCCTTGAGAGGAGATGGCCTGGTTCCATTTGGAGGATACCTGGATAACGTTAAGCTTTACAATTATGCTCTGCCGCATGAAGATCTCGTCGACGCGCCGGTTTATCCTTCTCCCGCGGACAACGCCACTGGTGTGCCGTTCGACACTGATCTGAGCTGGTATGCTGGCGAGGGGTCCGAGCTGTTCGATGTTTACTACAGCACGACGGCACCGGATCTGGATGCTCCTGACTACGATCCGAACTATCCGCTGACGGATCCATCGGTTATTGCCGGCTTGACTTCACCTGAGGCAAGTTTTGGTTTCAACCTGGATCTCGACACGACGTACTACTGGTATGTTGTGGAATCAGACGGGTCGGGCAATCCGCTGTGGCAGAGTGACGTATGGCGTTTCACGACTCGTGACCTGAAGACTGATCTCACAGACGATCTCCGAGTTGATATGTACGATCTCGAACAACTAGCAACGGAGTGGCTCACTGACACCAAACAGTTCCCGCCATCTGAGTATGCATATCTGGATCACGAAAACTGGGCTGATCCTAACTTCCCTGATCAGGAACCGCAGCTGACCGACTACGTAGCACCCTGGGAAGGCGACGGTACGACTTGGGCCGTTGGTAGTGTGGAACTCAATTTCAGCCCCACTCCGGCTGATGAAAATCACGATCCAGGTAATCGTACAATGGTCTGGTCATACGATGATTCAGAAGGTGGCTGGGCTCACGGCATTACAATAGGACTTCCGCAGGATGTTGACTTCAGCGAGTTTGACAAGTTCGGCTACTGGGTCTATCAGGAAAGCACGAGCGGTTCTGCCGACATTCGTATCGACAGCCGAAATGACGACGGAATCTACAGAGACTGGTTCGATATGAGCTCACACGATGGTCAGTGGCACAAGTACGTGTGGGATATCCCAAATGGTGCTGCCACCGCAGTATATCAGATCAGGTTCTACCGCGGCGATGCCTCCGGTGCCACCGAAGAGTTTAGCGACTTCTTCCTGATCAAAGACGATGTCACCACGAAGCTCTGCCTCAACGAGTACAAAATACTTGACGAGGACATCAATGACGATTGTGTCGTCGACTTCTTGGATTTCGTCTACTTGGCTCAGGACTGGCTGCTGGATGCGAGTAATCTGTAATCAGCGACTTTAAAGATGTTAACAAAATATGGCTCTGGCACTGTGCTGGGGCCATATTTTTTTTGGCTTAACCGAATTTAGCCATGGTCAGGATTGGCGAAAAATTCCAGTAAATGGTTGTTTCAGGATGGTTGTTTTGCAGTAACTGGCCCTGGAAAGACGAATCTGTTTGCATATGGGATATGTTGGGGCGAGGCGGCTGTTTTTTTGCTCGTAGAGGCCTCATCTATGCAAATATGTCATCTGCAAACAAGTATGTTAGTAATTTTTCAATTTTACTCATCAAAAAAAGGGTGGCAAATTGTTAACATAGTGTTAAGCACGAAAAGACAAGCCAAAAATGTGTAAACATGAGCGATAAGGCTTAGAGACATGAGTGAAAGCTCGCAAAATAATAGGAATAGAGAGTTTTTTGAGCTCTACGGACAGTCTCAGACCCGCATCTTGAGCTTCCTTTTCGCGATGGTTCACAATGAAAGCGATGCTCAGGACCTTTTGCAGGATACCGCAGCAGCAATGCTGGAAAACTTTTCCAGGTTCGAAAGAGGGTCGAATTTCACTGCTTGGGGCATCACTATCGCAAGGAACAAGGCCCTGAATTTCTTGCGGAAAAACAGCAAGTCACGTCCTCTTTTGAATCCTGACCTGTACACTCGCATTGCTGAATTAGAGATGAGCGAAATGGAAGAAGAAGAGCGTTTGGCAGAGCGGTTGGCAGTCCTGAAAAAGTGCCGCAAGAAACTGGATGGTCGCGACCAGGAAATACTGAGCCTAAAATACTACCAGGGCTACCCCATGAGCAAGATCGCTGAAGTATTGGGGCGATCGAAAACAGGTATCTACCATACATTAGCACGGATACATAATCTCTTGTATCGATGCATCCAAAACAATTTAGCAACCGGACGGAATGAATAGTGCCTGCAGACTGGTAGCGGCATAGAGTAGTGACCTGAGTCAATGATCGTGTTTTGTTGTAAAGTTGTTTGGCGGAAAACACTGGAATTAAAGCGGGAATAAAACACATGAATTTGAAAAAAGGCGGATTTACCCTCATCGAATTGTTGGTAGTGATCTCGATTATCGCATTACTCTTGGCCATTATGATGCCCGCACTGGGCATGGTCAAAGAGCGAGCTCGCCGTGTGACCTGCGGTTCCAATCTAAAACAGGTCGGAATCAGCATGCTCACTTATGCAACTGATAATAACAATAAGGTGCCTCCAAGCTGGATGGAAGAAAACTGGCGAGGCACAGCAGGTTATGCAGGCTGGGCGGCATATTTTGCTTGCCACATCAACCCGAACGCAACCTCTGATCAAGACAAAATAATAGGTGATCCATATAATATGACGTGGCTGATCACCACAGATTATCTGAAGGATCCTAAAGTATTTTATTGTCCCTCAGCACGTACCGTCAGCAAGACTTATTCTTACGAACCCTATATTGGTCGCCTTTCCTGGCCTTTTGTCAAGAATCCACCAGGTAACTCCAACAGTGCGGCGGTAAGAGTAAGTTACAGCTATATCCCTCAAGTACGTGCCAGGGAAGTTATCCAGTGTGGAAGCAGCAACCGGGACGTAAAGGTTCACATGGTAGGTTATAAGGTTTCAAACATGACTTCTAGCACGAGTCTGGCCGCTGACCTTATCGATACACAGAATACCGTAATGCACCGCGCGGGGGTGAATAAGCCTGCAGGTATCAATGTGCTTCATGGAGACGGCCATGTTGTATTCAGCAATGACAAAGAAGCCATAAATGCAGATGATTTCTGGGGTGATAGTCAGGACAGACCTAATCTGCCAAACCAGAACGGTTATAACCTGCGAGCGCTCCTGGGTCTTTTCAAAGGCACGGCCCAGATATTGGACTGAGCTTTTTAGCAGTATATTTGAGATAGTATGAACATCAGGACATAACGAATGATTAGTGACGATCAAAGAATAGCACTGTGCAAGCTCATAATGGGGCTGATGGACGGTTCGATAACTGATCACGGACTATCCGTGTTAAACCAGCAGCTCGCTCAATCTCCTGAGGCACTAGAGTTTTATCGAGAGTTTATGAAAAACACGGCTTTGCTGAAGAACGGTATCGATCTCAGCCAAAGTAGTCTATCAGACCCGATAAGCTCTGACTTTTGGGCGGAGTTGAGCAAGTATGAGATGACAGCTCCGGCTGTAGTCGTTTCCGAACAAGAGGAAGGCCGGAACATAATTCAAAAGGTGGAATACCCGCAACGTGAAAAGCACAAACTTAGTAAGTTTCAGATTGTTACACTTATCATTAGTTCCGCGGCACTTCTATTTGTTGTTTTCATTCTGAATTTTGTCCGTCCTAAAGAGGGCAGCATCAAGGTTGCTACGCTCGTTGACCAGGTGGATGCAGAGTGGACGGACGAAGGAGTGCGGTGGACAAACGGAGTTGGCTTCTGGACAGGCGACAGCCCGTATTTGTTGACAAAAGGTTTTGCCAGAATACTCAGCAACAACGGAGCAGACGTTATAATTGAGTCTCCGGCAAAGTTCGAAATGCGCGATACAGACGAAATCTTCCTTTATTACGGCAAGGTTGCATGCAGTGTTCCGCCTAAGGCATACGGATTCAAAATTCAGAGTGCTGACTTTGAGATCACCGATCTTGGTACAGAGTTTGGTGTTACTGTAAGGCAGAACCAAAGCAGTGAAGTAAGTGTGTTCGATGGTAAAGTTGAAATGGCATCGCTTTATGACAAGCACTATGATAATGTTCTGACTGCCGGGCAGGCCAAACAGGTTTCTTATGGTTCGGGCACTGTCAGCGACATACCGTGCGATCGATATGCTTACAAACAGACATGGAAAGATGTGCTCACGTCAGTCGAAGTAAAAGGAAGTATAGACTTTTTACGTGCCAGCCCGAAATCGCTGGAGCAGGATGCGTTTGAAAGCGACAGCAAAATGTTTCTTATTGAGGAACGAAAATCAGTTCCACTTCAAAATGAGATCACTGGTTTGATATCCTCAGGGCAGTATACATCGCAGGACCTAACTCTGGATACTGAAGCAATCCCCGGGCAAGTGGACAAACCTGTCGACAGTTTTCTACTTCATATAGATCGTGTTGGCGGGACAAGTTTTGAGCAAAATCTAGTTCTAAATGGGACGATTGCATTCAGATGTCCCATTGTTGGTGTTCTGGTAGATACTGACAAGATAATCGAGTCAGATTCCTTGTTCGGAAATCCGAATGTTGATTACAGTGATGATATCAACAGGGGAATCACCGGTGAGTCATCAACCTGGCGAGAGATTGACGAGTCAACTTTAGACGTATTAACCCTGAGTGAGGATCGAAAAACGTTAATGGTAAAGATGGTGGCAGGTAATTTCGATCAGATACGTATTCTAGTTGAATCGCCCTGATCTACTTGTATTCGCCTGTTTCATTGAACCGGAGTCTATTCTTGTCTAAGGGGCAAATAATGCATAACAAAAAGGCTTTTACTCTAATTGAATTGCTGGTCGTGATTTCTATCATAGCGTTGCTGCTTGCGATCATGATGCCTGCTCTAGGTAAAGTCAAGACAATGGCCAAGCGTGTCTACTGCGCGAATAACATTAGAAGTCATTCGCTATACCTGAAGTTGTATGCGACTGACAATGACGGCAGATATCATTCTCATGGCGACCACAGCCCCGAATACGCAAGAAGTAACGGCAGTAATGACAGTCTGTATCATGCGATGATCCCCTATATCGATGATCTGGATGTAATGCTGTGTCCGGTCATACGATCAATTAGGTCCGGAGATTCGATTTTTAAGAATCCCGAATACTTACATGAGAACGGTGCATATGGGGGTTGGGGTTCTGTTGATCTGGACGCTGGACAGGATCCGGCCAATATTACAAGCCCATATATGTGGCTTGCAAATTATACCTACTTTGGAGAGGAACCCAAGTACAGTTTCAGGGATGATGAAGGCAACATGGTCAACAACCCGGTTCATTGGCCAAAGAATGATGGAGAGGCGACGTCTCGGACTCCTATCTTCGCACATCGTGTCAGCAATGCGGCAGGTGGTAGCGGGCATTTCTGGGACCTTTCACATGGTGGTAACCTGGTAGAAATGGATACTAAGTTTAACGTGTTTTCAACCGCAACTGACAATCCCTTGGGATACGGTGATGGAAGCGTCACATACAACAAGAAATCTGAAATGGAACCCAGAGCTAATGCAGGAGCTGCGGGAATAATATTTTATTAGTGGTGTTTTGCGGGAATTGTAAAGAGAGCAAATAGACAATTAAGTTTGTAGACGCGTAATTTGTCAGGATTGAAGGTATTTTGTTCTTTTGCTTGTTGGGTCAAGTGGGACGGAAATTATCGCGGTGGTCTCTTTTCTAAATGCAACAACTGGGTTGCGGATGATATGCGGATCTAGAGCTATGCTCTTACACAAGAAGATGTGGTTGGCCTTACCTATCCAATCACCGGTGAAGAGGTTTACGTTCCTCCGCCTGCACTGGATATTGCATATGGTGATACTGGCCTGGTCAAGGGCGTTGATGGATTTGAAGGCTACTGTGTAGTCAACCTGTTTGACTTTGCCGAATTCGTCGCTGTCTGACTCGAATGCGGTTTGTATCCGGTAGAATCCTGTAACTAAATTGAATTAGCAAGTTAAACTACAAGGGGCGTACCTTTCAATATTTAGCGGAGAGGTACGCCTTAGCTCTACAAAGATGCATTAAAGTAGACTTTCAATTTTAGTATGGAACGTAATTTAATAATTGGCTGCATGGGTTCGATGGCTGGCAATAGAATATTTATTGTTTGGGAGACGCAAGGGTGAAAAAACAGGTACTTATTTGTATCTCATATATTTGCGCAGCAGGCGTCCTCCAGGCCATCCCGGTAGCCGATAATTTTGACGACGGCGTGCTGGATACCAGTAAGTGGATCTCGCTGGATAAAGACGGGGCCTTCGTCACCGAAGCCAATGGCGTGGTCATCTTCGGCACAACGGATGATACAAGGCCTTTTCTTGTGACTCAAGGAAGCTGGGATCCTGCTGTGGAGGGGACGTTGACGGTTACCGGTACTGTATATATTGCTGCCGACGAAGCTATGGTGGTCTGGACACGTTCCAATGGTGAATATGACTCCGTGGGATGGCCAAATAATGGTGGTGTTATAGGTTCCGGGTTACGTTTCTCTTTTGCTAATAACGAGTATAACGTAAATATAATGACCAAAGAGGATTCCGTGGGTTGGAACGCTATCAGCAGTATGACTAAAAACATAGAAAACCTGAGCGTTGTTCCCGGCGATTGGTATTTTACAGTCACCGATAACGGTTCGCAGGTTAGCATCGAAGTTGTTAATGCTGCCGATCCAGCCAACTATGCAACCGCTACCGCTAATACTAACTTCATGCCGGCTGTAACCAGCAACAAAGTTGTTTTTGGTGTATCCGCGGGGGAACTGGACAATATTACTATCGCAGGAGAAGGCGACGGAGATCTGACAGAGTGCATTGAGTGGGGGTATCAGATCAGTGACTTGAATAAAGATTGTAAAGTCGATCTTTCTGATTTGGTCGTTTTTTGCAGTCAGTGGTTAAACAGTACCTTACCTTAAGGGCAGGGTGTAATAATGGGCGATAATCTGAAAAAGTATGAAAGGTCAATTACGGTGAAAGCAGACAGGCATAAAATGTACAGGAATTTATTAGTTATTTTTATTTCATGCGTAATTACTGCTGTTCCGGTATTTGCCAGCTTTGATCCGGACAGCATCACCGGCCTGCAATTCTGGCTGGACGGCAACGATCTGGATGGCGACGGAGTCGCAGAAGGAAGCGGCGAGGCCGGTATTTCAGATGGATATGCAGAAAGCTGGACGGATAAGTCTGCCAGTGGCGCCGATGTCTCAGCCAGCGGTACGGCAAGACCAGCTATTGGTTCCTGGCCTGTGAATGGTAAGCAGGCCGTCAGATTCGTTGGAAATGATGATCTGATGACTGGCTCGAACTGCCCCAGCGGCAGCAGCATGACGATATTTGCGGCCGTTTATGCTGAAGGTGTCCATGATATAGCAAGTAATATCCTTTTAATATCAGGTTCCGGAGCATGGGCCCTGCAGATGGATTCCGACCAGACTATTCACGGACGTGTCTGGTACAACAACATAAATTACGGTAAGGCCGTTACAAATGCTTTGACGTACCAGACACCCTATTGCATTTCCTATGTGTACGATGAAGACACGGTACGCTCTGATATTTATCTTAACAGCCAATTGCAGGGAACCGCTTCAACAGTTGCCATTCCTTCGGCCACAGGTGATGTCTTTATCGGAAACCATTCCGCGGCGGTACGTCCCTGGAAAGGGTTGATCGGAGAGGTATTGATCTATTCAGGTGCCTTATCGAGTGCCGACTGTCAGCAGATCGAAACCTATCTAAGAGATAAGTGGGTTGATTCTCATTCCGTTGGACAGGTATTCCCGCCTTCGATTACAGTTTATGAAGAAGGCGAAACTTCGGATTCATTTACCCTTGCCCTCAAAGGAGACACTCCACCGGTTGGAGATGTGACCGTTACCGTGGATCCGGCTTACATCACAGGTACAAAAGATGACATCAAACTGAGTTCCGGTACTGTTGCGGGTAACTGGGGAGAGGCGATATCTTTGACCTTCACACCGTCAAATTACACTACTGCGCAGACGATAACCGTTACGCCTAAGGATGACACGCTCACCGAGGACCGGCAGGAACAAGCCAAGATCGGTTTTATCGTAACCGGCGGTGGGAGTGAATTCGAAGGCGGTAATATCCCCGAGGTTAATGCTACCATCTATGACAACGAAGGGCTGCCCACGCCTAGACCTGCCCAGTTGGCCTGGCAGAATGCTGAATTCGGATTGGTTTATCATTATGACCTGCATGTTTTTGACGGGCAGGATTACGTTCAGAGTGAGAATCGGGTTACAAAGATCCCGATGGAAGACATCGATATGTTCAATCCGGTGGAATATGATATGGATCAGTGGATCCAGACCGCCGTCAAAGCCGGCGCAAGATTTGCGATTCTCACTGCGAGCCATGAGACGGGTTTTCGTCTCTGGCAGTCGGATGTCAATCCGTATTCCATGAAAGCTTTACAATGGCAGAACGGCCAGGGTGATATTGTACGGGACTTCGTTGATACATGCCGTAAGTACAGTATCGAGCCCGGGATATACATGGGAACCCGCTGGAACTCGTATCTTGGCGTTTACGATTTCCGGGTTACCGACAGAAGTCCTGTTACTCAGGAAGAATACAACGCGTTGATCGAAGCGGAAGTAGAAGAGATTTGCACCCGCTACGGCGATCTTTTTGAATTGTGGTTCGATGGCGGCGCGTTCGGCGTTGAGCAGGGCGGGCCGGATGTGTTATCTGTTTTTGAAGCTCATCAGGACAACTGCCTTTTCTATCACAGTCTGGATCGGGCCGATGCCCGCTGGGGAGGCAATGAAGACGGAACCGTTGCTTATCCGCACTGGGCGACAATGCCCTGCGGTCCTGGAACCTGCGGCGATTACAGAACCCTGAAGCCGACCGGCGACCCTGACGGTCAATGGTGGTGCCCAGCAATGGCGGACGCTCCATTACGTGACCATGAGTGGTTTTGGGAGCCGAATGACGAAAACAAGATCGAATCGCTTGATGACTTGATGGACATGTATTATAAGTCAGTCGGACGCAACTCAACCTTGATCCTCGGCGTTACTCCGGATGACCGCGGTTTGATCCCGGAGGCGGATGTACAGCGTCTTACGGAGTTTGGTGAGGAGATCAGGAAACGGGTGGGCTGGCCCGTTGCGGAAACGGAATCGACAGTCGAAGGTGATACTGTCGAACTGGTCCTGCCTGAACCAGCACAAATCGACCACGTTGTCATCATGGAAGATATCGAGTTCGGTGAACGTGTTCGGGAATATGTTGTGGAGATGTCAAATGATGATGGAGCCACCTGGCAGCAGATCGCTTCAGGTATTTCCGTTGGTCATAAACGCATTCAGCGTATAACTCCCGTGACCGCTGAGCGAATCCGACTGAGAATTCTGCAATATGTGGCGCCGCCAAAAATAAAGAAATTGGCGGTTTATGGCCCTGATATGCATTGCGGGGCTCAGGGCTATTTGGATGCAGATGTAAATCGTGACTGCTTGGTTGATCTTGAAGATTTCAGTATCGTGGCAGCCGACTGGCTTGCCAGTGCTCAATGACAATGCTTGACAGTATGAAACATACTTGTTGCTAATAGAAGGAAGAAATAAATGAATCGCAGAGATTTTCTAAAACAGACTTGCATGTTAGGTGCATCGGCAGTGTTGGCAGGAAGTGCCATGACTTCAAGAGCATATGGCGGGGCCAATGCAAAAAAACCGAATATCATCTTTTTCTTCATCGACGATATGGGCTGGCAGGACACCTCTGAACCATTCCACACCGAGGTGACTGCTCTCAATCAGCGCTATCACACTCCAAACATGGAGCAGCTTGCTGATTCGGGAATGAAGTTTACTCAAGCATATGCTTGTGCTGTTTGTTCACCATCACGCATCAGCTTGATGACAGGTATGAACGCCGCTCGTCATAAGGTGACTAATTGGACGCTTCGGCCCAATGCTTCGCCCGACCACCCACATCCTACCCTGAATCCGCCTGCCTGGAATGTCAACGGCATCAGCCCTGTGCCGGATGTAGATCGCACAGCTTATGTCAAGACGCTTCCGATGTTCTTACAGAAGACCGGATATCATACCATTCATGTTGGCAAGGCTCATTTTGGAGCCGATGGTTTGGCAGGAGAGATGCCGGAAAATCTGGGCTTTGATGTTAACATTGCCGGCCACTGCGCCGGCGGTCCCGGAAGCTATCACGGGACTAACAATTTCAGTGCGGCCTTCCGTAACGGTTCACGTATCTGGGATGTGCCTGATCTGGAAGAATATCACGGCCAGGACATCTATTTGAACGAAGCTCTGACGATCGAAGCCCTGGAAGCGGTGGATCAGGCCGTTGCGGCTGATAAGCCGTTCTATTTGTACATGTCTCATTATGCAATTCACGCTCCATGGGAAAAAGACAATCGCTACTATCAGAAATATATCGATGCGGGCCTTGACGATTTCGATGCAACGTACGCTTCGATGATCGAGAGTATGGATAAATCCCTGGGAGATATTTGCAGTCATTTAAAAAGCAAAGGTATTGATGACAATACAATTATTCTGTTTATGACGGATAACGGTCAGCCGTCACAGGCTGATCGCAACCTTCCTCTCAGGGGTCACAAGCTGACACCTTATGAAGGAGGCTCTCGAGTCCCTGCGATGGTGAAATGGCCCGGCGTTGTCGAACCCGGCTCAGTTTGTGATGATTACATCATTATTGAAGATATCTTTCCAACGATCCTGGAGATGGCGGGACTGAAAGATTGCCCCCAAATAGGCGGCAAAGTCGATGGTGTCAGCTTTGTCCCATTGCTAAGACAGAAACCGGGTTATCCAAAAGATCGCGCCGTATTCTGGCATTTTCCGCATAATTATGGGACCGGCAAACCATACAGCTCGATTCGAAAAGGTGACTGGAAATTGATCTATTTCCATGCCGATCAGCGGTATGAGCTTTATAATCTGGCGGAGGATATCGGCGAAGCGAATAATTTGTTCACGCAGAGAAAGGATATTGCTCAGCGTCTGGTAGAGGAACTGCGTCTGTTTATGATCGACGCTGAAGCCCAGATGCCGACTTACAAAACCTCCGGCAAGCCTGTTCCGTTGCCTGCTTTCATTGACTAGAAGGTGTTCGAACTCATCAAAAACCAAATGAAGATTTCGGTGAATTCGCATCATCATAGCAATGCCAACCTCAGTCAAAAAAAGGGCAGCAATATAGCAACCTGTAAGTAAACCAAAAATGCCAGCAAACTCAAAAGTTGCAATTCTGATTGATACGTCACGTGAATACGGACGAAATGTCCTTCGCGGCATTGCGAACTATGCTCACGATTACGGCCCATGGATATTTTACCGTAAACTGCCGTTCTATCGTGTCGAGACGGGCGAAAGAGAACCAACGCTGAAAATGCTCAAAAAGTGGGGCGCTGATGCCGTCATCATGCGTCAGCCAAAAGACTCTAAAACACTTACAGAACTTAAAATTCCCGCCATCATCTCCCCATACACCGGAGAGCCCGTCCCAAATACAATAACTGTAGATGGCGACCACGATGACGAAGCGTGTCTTGCTGCGGAATACTTCCTCGACCGCGGCTTTAGAAACTTTGCATACGTTGGCCTCGATCGCTTCCTCTGGTCCCGCGCTCTCGCCGAATCATATGAACGCCATCTCGAATCAACCGGTCGACCTGCCCACATCTACACTCCGCCTACTTCGCCAAAAAAACGTTACTGGCTCAACGAACAGAAGGTCCTCGGCGACTGGCTGAAAGCCCTTCCCAAGCCCCTCGCTGTTTTCTCTTGCACCGATGAAAGGGCACGTGATGTACTCAATGCGTGCAGGATTTCGGGCATTACCGTTCCGGACGATGTTGCCGTCTTGGGCCTGGACAACGATCCTATGGTTTGCAACTTTACATTCCCACCTCTCAGTTCCATCGCCCGTTCTGTCAAAGCCGCATCATATCGCGCAGCCAAACTGCTCGACCAGCAGATTGCTGCCAACCGTCCAGACTCCCGGATCGTGCTCCACCGCCCGCTCCGAGTTGTAACACGCCAGTCAACCGACATTCTCGCCGTATCCGACACTGAACTCTATGTCGCTCTAAACTTCATCCGTAATAACATCCATAAAAACATTTCGGTCGAAAGCGTCGTCCGCGCCACCTCGCTTTCTCGCCGTGCTCTCGAATTGCGTTTTACTACCGAACTGAATCGAACCATCGCGGGACATATTCAGAAAACAAAAATCCAGGCGGTCAAGGATCTGCTGGTCCGAACTGATCTGTCCATCGCTGAAATCGCACATCGAACCGGGTGTTCCTCCCCCGCATATCTCTCCACCTCATTCAAGAAGCAAACCGGCATGAGCCCAATACACTACCGGCTCCAAAATCATGATACGTAAGCAGCTACTTTGTTTAAGTTGGGATACATAGGGTTTCTCTCTGAGATTTGATGCCTGTCTTTGCGCAAAATCGAAAGAGAATTATGCAATATGCTATTTATGGTACCCTGAGTTGATGCTATCCTAATAATAGTCTGGCAAAAGTATATTTTGCTGACGAGTAATTTTACATTGCCGCGCAAAGGTTTTGAGAAGGAGTTTCTGTCATGAAGAAGTCTGGTTTCACACTTATCGAGTTGCTGGTGGTCATTTCCATAATTGCCCTGCTGTTAGCCATTATGATGCCCGCTTTGGGGATTGCAAAGGAAAGAGCCAGGAGGATCTACTGCTCTGCAAATCTTAAAAATCTCTCTATGGCGTGGTTCACCTACCAGTCGGAAAATGGCGGCAAGCTTGTAGGCGCCAGTACTGTAAATGGAGCTGATGGAGACTGGGTAAGTTTGCCCGAGGATAATGATGGCAACAAAATTTACCGGGATGATTGGGACTATACAGATGTCAGTGTTGAGTACAAGCAGAATGGCATAGAGCAGGGAACTCTCTGGGAGTATTCCAAAAATCTCGGTTCGTTCCATTGTCCAAGTGACAAAAGAGACAAGGACCCCTCACAGCAGGCATGGCGAAGCTATCAAATTCAAACGAATATGAATGGTCAATCCTATGGGCCCCTCGCTGACACAGAAGACATTGTCAGCAGATTTACGCAGATCAGGAATCCGTCCTCAAAATACGTATTCGTAGAAACCACGGATTGGAGGGGGATGAATCTGGGCAGCTGGCGTATTTTGCCCAATACCGATGAAAGAATGTGGAGAGATCCTCTCTCTGTCAGGCATGGTTCATACGGTTGCTTTGGTTTTGCTGACGGGCATGCAGAAAGCCATAAATGGGTCGAGGAGAGCACATTTGAAATGTCCGAGACACAGAAGCACAGCACAAGGTTGCATGAGGACGAAGAAGGCGTTGACCTCGAGTGGGCTCGAAAACATGCAGGTGGAACCAGGTAGTCAAATTTTACGATTTGGCATTTGTGCCCTGATGATGGTACTTGAGTTATCCGTCTAAGGGCTTATAATTCGAAGAATGCATATTAGAAACATAGTGTTAATAATAGCCCTTCTGCTTATCTTCGCAGGGATTGTTCAGGCCAATGTGGCTGTTGAGATCAATCCGGCAAACGCCACTGTTCCAGGCCATACTTATGAATTTAGCCTCGGTTACACTTTCACCGTTGATTCCGAAACCACAGTTACTGAACTGGGGAAGTTTGACGTTGACGGTGACGGCATGGCAGCCGATGCCTCAGCTTGCCTGTTCAACTGGGATACCGGTGAAAAGCTTGCCGGCACCGTGATCTCCGCGTCCAGCACCGGCGAAGCAACAGGCGGGATCAATACGCATTTTGCAGCGATCGATCCGGTGATTTTGCGCGCGGGTACAACGTACATGGCAGCAGTTGAAGTGGGAGCCCACGAATTTATGTATGGATCAGGAATTGCCGCCTGGGATGAAAATATTAACTGGATCGAAGGAAGAGCAACTGGGCTGGAAAATCCGGCAATGCCTGATACTGCCGATGCCGCGACTTTTGAAATCGCCCGTGATATTGATGATTGCTATTTCGGGCCTAATTTTAAATTTGATGCAGATGGCATACAGCAACCGGACCTGTCATTGTCCCAGCCCAAAACACGTGCGGTCTTCCAGCGTAACGATCATGATATTGCTATGGTACCGGTGCAGGGCACTTATGCTGATCCACTTACGCTTATCGAGGCTCGGGCAGTTGTGATGGACGGTTTCAGTGGTTCTCCTTCGGATTGGCAGATTATCGATGAATCGCCAATCGGAGGCAGTTTTTCAGGTACTTTATCTGTTGCTGCAGGCGGCTGGTATTCCATAGAAATAAGGACGTTCGACGGCGAAACACCGGGACCGACGGCTGCCGTTGACCGTGTGGGAGTTGGCGAAGTTTTTATCATCTCCGGCCAGTCGAATTCGGCCAACTTCGGCCAGCCTAAAATGACGCCCACCCATGACACGGTTTCGGCCTGGACCGGCAGCAGTTGGCGCCATGCCTATGATCCCCAGCCGATAGCCAATGGAAACAATGGTTCGCCCTGGTCGAGGTTGGGTGATATCCTGGTCGCAAGATTTGATGTGCCGATTGGTTTTGTCACAACCGGCATCGGTGCAACCCGCGTGGGTCAATGGGTGCCCGGTACACCTTACTATACTCGGATTCGATCGGCCATCGAGGATATGGGTGAAAACGGCATGCGGGCGATCCTCTGGCACCAGGGTGAATCTGACAGTATTGCAGGTACATCCGCATCGGTCTATGCGAGCCGTCTCAATTCAATCATCGCCCAAACACGTGTCGATGCCGGTTGGGATGTGCCCTGGGGAGTTGCTCTGGCGTCTTATCATCCTTACTCTACATCAGCTCAGGAAGCAGAGGTTCGTGCCGGCCAGGAGTCGGTGATTACCGGCGATCCGCTTGTATTTCAGGGAGCCGACACCGATGATTTTCATAATCTGGGCTGGCTTGCCGATTCGGTCCATTTTGATGGCACCGGATTGCTGGAACATGCCCGCTGGTGGGAAGTTTCGATTATTCGAACATTTTTCCCCTGCGATTTCGAGCCGAACGGCAAGGTTGATCTGTCTGATTTCGGCTTGTTGGCTGAAAACTGGCTCGACAGCAATTGTAAAAGCGTGTCCGCCTTCAGTTACGGCTGTAATGATTGCGATTTAAATAATGACGGCAAAGTAGACATGCTTGATTTAGATGCGTGTGCATATAATTGGCTGGATTGATAAGAACGTCTCACACTTGGCACGTTCTAGCTGAATATTTTAGCAGTTAATGAGGCTCCAACAATTTTTGAGATAAAGATATACGTGGAGTGATTTGATGACCAGGAAAACTTTAGCAGCAATTTTTTCTGTATGTATTGCTCAGGTTTTAATGGCTGAGCCGCATAGCTCAGTTGCCCCCCCTGAGCCTTACGGCCCGGTTCCAACAGCCAATCAGCTTGACTGGCACGAAATGGAATATTACGGCCTTGTCTGTTATGGCCTGAATACTTACACGGGCCAGGAGTGGGGATACGGTGATGTCTCTCCTGATGTGTTCAAGCCGACTGATCTGGACACGGACCAGTGGGCACGCGTCGCCAGTCAGGCCGGCATGAAAGGTCTGATACTTGTAGCAAAACACCACGACGGCTTCTGTCTATGGCCGTCGAAAACTACTGACTATACCATTGCTGCGACTTCTTGGAAAGACGGCAAGGGTGACATCCTGGGTGATCTCGCCGAATCATGCCGAAAGTACGGCCTCAAGCTGGGTGTGTACATCTCTCCATGGGATCGCAATCATGCTGAATATGGGCGTGAAAAATATATTGAGGATTATTTTGAACAATGGCGTGAAGTCCTGACCCATTATGGGCCGATCTTCGAGGTCTGGTTTGACGGGGCCAATGGCGGAACCGGTTACTACGGTGGGGCACGGGAGCAGCGAACAATCCCCAAGGGATACTACCAATTTGAAAAATTGTACACGATAATTAAAGAAAGACAGCCCAACACGATATTTTTCGGCTATCTGCCGGGTGTGACCGAGGATACCTGTCGCTGGGTGGGAAACGAGGCAGGCCTGGCTCCTGTCACCAATTGGTGCCGATTCGATGACTCATCCTCACACGACCTGGAACTGCTTGGAACCGGGCTGAAGGATGGAAAGTACTGGATGCCTGCCGAAGCGGACACGACGATCCTGCATCCGAAAAAGTGGTACTACAATCCCAATTCGAAACCGCGTACTCTCAGGCAGTTTGTCGATCTTTATTACACGACGATCGGTCGCAACGCCTCCTTCAATCTCGGCTTGTCAATTGGTCCGGAAGGCACAATCCCTGAACGCGATGTCCGGGCGATGCTCGCCCAAAAACAGTACCTCGATAAGGCATTTGCCTACAATCTTGCCGTTAAGGCAGACATCACTGCCAACAACCATAGAGGCCAGGACGTCTCTTACGAGCCTGAACAGTGTGTAGACAGTGACCCCGTGAATACTTATTGGGCGAGCGATGACGGAGTCAAACATGCCGGTTTAATATTTGATTTCGAAAAACGCATAGCCTTTAACAACTTGCTGCTGCAGGAACATATAGCCCTTGGACAGCGTGTCCACAAATTTACACTTGAAATTGACAAAGATGGCAACTGGGAGCAGGTTGCCGAAGGCACGACGATTGGCTATAAGCGCATACTGCGTTTCGATACTGTAAAGACAGCGAGAGCGAGGCTGACTTTACAGACAGATGCACCTTGCTTGACGCTTTCAAATGTTGGGATCTACAATGCCCCGCCTATTATGTCTGATCCGGTTATGAAATCAGATCTAAGCGGTTCGGTCTCCATCACCGGCCCGGAAGATGCGTCAATTTATTATGCGGTCGGTGACCGACCAGCTTCGGATAATTTCAAGCTTTACACCGGCCCGATTGACCTCGGCAATGGCGGTATCGTCAGTGCCTATGCTCTCGATAACGCCACGGGCAGCGAAAGCGGCATTGTCCGCAAGCAGTTCGGTATCTCAAAGTCCGAGTGGAAAATCATCGATTGCAGCTTCCCAAACAAGGGTGACGCCTCTGTCAAAAATCTTATTGACGGCAATGACAGTACCATGTGGCATACGCATGGCCCTGCAGACCGCGTCAAACCGCCTCATTTCGTAATTATTGATATGGGCCGTGCTGTCGAAGTTGCCGCTTTTACCTGCATGCCCCGTCACGACGGCAGCAGCATAGGCCTTGTGGATCGCTATACTCTGCATCTCAGCAATGATGGTGTTCAGTGGGGCGATCCCATTGCTGCGGGTGAGTTTGAGAATGTCAAAAATAATCCGATCCGGCAGACGGTAAAACTGGCAAAGCCGGTCAATGCACGCTATATAAAATTTGTTGCTGAGCATGCAGTTGATGCAAACGACTGTGTTGCGATTTGTGAATTTGGTGTAATCTCAGATAAGTAAACGATAGGAAGGGTAGTTTAGTGCTTCACGATCCCAGTCACCATACTCCTCCGCCAGTTGCGGCTGAAATTAAACTGACGGACAATGATGCCGATATTCTTCGCCGTCTGGCAGGGGAAGTTGCCCAAATAGCATCATTGCCGGTGCATAAGGAAAAGGCTCGGCTTTGGACAAAGCTCAACGATCTGCAGTCCGAGCGACCGATGGTTTGGATCAACGAGATCTGCTGGAATGAGATGAACGTCAATGATGAATTGGCACTTCGTTGCGAACACCCCTGGGCACGAGATCAAGAGGACCAGTTACGCAAAACGATCTATCAGTGGAGACATATGCCTGCGGACATGATCGTCAACGATTTCCTCGTCTGTCCACTCGCAATTCACAGCACGGACTTTGGCATCATTGAAGATGTCGATGTTGTCAAAACCGACGAGACCAGCGACGTCGTCTCCCGACATTTCAACATACAGATCAAAGAACCGGAAGATATTGAAAAGATCAAACTGCCGAAAATTACTCACAATGAGCAGGCGACCGAATTCAGCTACCAGGCAATGTGCAAGGTTTATGACGGCATCATGCCTGTTCACAAGCAGGGGCAGACGCATATCTGGTTTACGCCCTGGGATTATCTGATACGCTGGTGGGGCATCCAGGAAGCGATGATGGACATGATCATGCGGCCGGAAATGGTCCACGCAGCGGTCGATCGCATGGTGGATGCGTGGATGGTGGAGCTGGACCAGTTCGAGCAGCAGAACCTCCTTGCACTTGACAATAACAATACGCGTGTCGGTTCCGGCGGATACGGCTACAGCAGTGAACTGCCCGGCGACAATTATGATCCCGATCATGTGCGGCCGCACAATATGTGGGGTTGTTCAAACGCCCAGATATTCTCCGAAGTCTCACCGGATATGCAATGGGAATTTGCCATCAAACATGACATGCGTTGGCTCGAACGTTTCGGCCTGACATACTACGGCTGCTGCGAACCGCTGGACAGGAAGATGCATATTCTGCGCAGGATCCCGAACCTGCGAAAGATCTCGACCAGTCCCTGGTGCGACATCGAGCGGATGATCTCGGAGGTCGGCAGTGACTATGTCATAAGCCAGAAGCCCAGTCCCGCGATCCTGGCTGAAACTGATTGGAATCCCAAACAAGCTCGTCAGAATATCAGGGAAGTCCTCGAAAAGGCGGACGGCAAATGCCATATAGAATTCATAATGAAAGACATTTCGACTGTGCGCTATGAGCCCCATCGGTTATGGGAATGGTCACAGATCGCTATGGAAGAAGTGTCCAGATATTAATTATTAAAAGGTTTAGAGTATGACATCACGTGAGCGGGTTTTGTCCGTTTTTGAACATGACCTGCCAGACAGGGTTCCCTGCTGGTGCGGCAGTTCCGTTGAGTTCTGGGAAAAGGCAAAGAAGGAACTAGGCCTCGATGACGAAGGCCTGAGACTCCGTTTCAAGGATGACTTCAGACGAGTCTTCGCTGAATACGCAGGTCCCGAGTTTGCTCTTGAGCATCCCAAGGCGATCTGCAGAACGCCATTCGGTATTGAGCGTGAAGGTTATGGTTACGGCCAGCCTCTCAGCCATCCGTTGGCTGATGCAACGCTGGAGGATGTGGAAGACTATACCTGGCCCGATCCTGCATGGATGGATGTCTCGAAGATCAAGCAGGCAGCTCAGGCCTATAACGGCCAGTTCGCTATACTCGGCGGCGAGTGGTCACCTTTCTGGCACGATGCTATCGATCTGGTCGGCATGGAAAATCTTTATATCAAGATGTACTCCGAGCCGGAGGTGGTGGACGCGATTCTCAAGCACATTGTCGACTATTATTTTGAGGTCAGCAAACGTACATTTGATGCTGCGTCCGACGCGATAGACATTTTCTTCATGGGTAACGACTTCGGCTCCCAGACCGGGCCGCTTATGAGTCCCGACATGTTTGACAGGTTCATGGCTCCTCATCTCGCCCGGCTGTGTGACCTTGGCCATTCCTACGGTCTCAAGACACAACTGCACTGCTGCGGAGGCGTATATGAGCTTATCCCCAGCATGATCGAGGCCGGTCTTGACGGTTACCACGCGGTTCAAACGTCATGCAGAGGCATGGACCTACACAAGCTCAAGTCCGAGTTCGGCGACAAGATCGTATTTAACGGAGCCATCGACTCGCATCACACGCTGATCGAGAAGGACACGCAGGGCGTCATAGAAGACACACGTAAAGTTCTTGATACAATGATGCCCGGCAGCGCATATATCGCAGGTGCAAGTCATGATACAATTCTTGAAGAAACACCCGTTGAAAATGTTCTTGCAATGTTCGATGCAGTCGTAGAATATGGCCGGTACTGATAACAGTCGAGGATTTTGTATTTATAAGCTGGGGGAGGTATGAAGGTTTTGAAGGATCGAAAAATATGCTCGCAAATACGGAAGTTCTGATATCAAGGGCGGATTATATTGTAATCGCTGTCTATTTCCTGTTTATCGTCGGTATAGGTCTCTGGGCCGGCAGAAAACGTAAGTACCACGTCGACAGTGATAGCTACTTCCGGGCAGGGGGGACACTGACATGGCCTATGATAGGCCTGGCCCTGTTTTCGACCAATATATCTACCATTCACATGGTTGGCTTTGCCGGCGAGGGCTATAGAACAGGTCTGGCCTATGGGAATTTCGAATGGATGGCGCCATTCCTGCTTATTGTTCTGGCTTTGTTCTTTGCGCCGTTCTATCTAAACTCGAAGATTGCGACATTGCCGGATTTCCTTGAAAGGCGATATTGCGGTACCTGCCGAAACTGGCTGGCCGGTCTGAGCATTGTTTCTGCGGTCTTCATACATATCGGATTTACGCTGTATACCGGCGCACTGGTGATCAAGACCCTATTCGGTATTCCCATTATGGCCAGCATTGTCGGGGTCGCTGTTTTGACCGGCATCTACACGGTGGTTGGCGGATTGTTGGCGGTGGTGGTGACCGGTGCTTTGCAGACTATTATCCTGCTGGCCGGCTCGATAATACTCACGATCATTGCATACGTTAAAATTGGCGGATGGGACGGACTGGTACAGTATGTAGATCCCGCCAAGCTTACCATCCTCCGTCCCGGGAACGGTCCGGCTAATCTGCCGTGGTATTCGGTCTTTCTGGGCTACCCGGTTATCGGCGTATGGTACTGGTGTGCTGACCAGACGATCGTCCAGCGTGTTCTCGGGGCCAAAGACAGCAACCACGCCCGCACCGGCCCGCTGTTCGCCGGTTTTCTGAAAGTATTGCCGGTATTCATTTTCTTCTTGCCTGGTACGATCTATCTGGCGCTGGCCAATCGCGGTGATGTCATGCCTTTGGATAAGCCGGACGAGTGTTTCTCCATGGCCATTCAGAACCTGCTTCCTGCCGGCGTGACCGGCCTGATGACAGCGGCATTACTTGCAGCGTTGATGAGTACGGTTTCAGGTGCCTTGAATTCCATTGCTACCCTGATCAGCTATGATCTTTATAAACAGTGGAAACCCAAAACTTCCGACAGACAACTGGTTCTGGTCGGCCAGATCTCGACAGTTGTATGCATGGTCGTTGCAATTGTCTGGTCCAAATATATCGGGCAATTTGAAAGTGTTTACAAGGGCTGTGTCGACTTGATATCCTACATTGCCCCTCCGATCACGACAGTCTTTTTATTCGGTGTATTCTGGAAACGTGCCTCCAACAGGGCCGCCATATGGACCATGGCTTCGGGCTTCATTTTCGGACTGATTGTCTTCATCATCGACTGGAACGACTATTTCGACTGGTCAATGCCGGGTTTGCTGGCAGGCTTCTATCTGTTCTGTATCTGTTCGGCAATTATGTTCTTTTTGTCAATTGTCTGGCCTCATGAGCATACGGAAAAAAGCATTAAGCTGGTATGGGAAAATCCAATGGCCGCCCTCAAAGACAAAGGCTGGCCCGGTTTGGGCAACTACAAGATACTGGCCGCGGCACTGTTTTTTGTGATGGTCTTTCTGTATGTGGTCTTTGCCAACCAGTCGACCTTGCGGTTCTTCGGCTTGTTAAATTAATCCTCAAAGCTAATCATGAGAGGTGTTCAAATGCGAAACTATATTCTGTGTTTGACCGTTTTTTCTTTGGCGGTTTTTGCTGGTTGTGCCCAAAAGGTCCAGCGATACGGCAGCGTCATAGGCGTCAAGGAAGATAAGCTGGATAAATACAAAGAGCTGCACGCCAACCCCTGGCCCGAAGTGAATTCCAAGCTCAAAGACGTCAACATTCAGAACTATTCGATCTACCTGACTCAGTTCCCCGACGGCAAATACTACCTGTTCAGCTATTTCGAATACACCGGCGATGACTTTGAAGCTGACATGGCCAAAATGGCCGCCGATCCGACAACACAGAAATGGTGGGAAGAAACCGACCCCTGCCAGCTCCCTCTAGCAAATCGTCCGGAAGGCACGTGGTGGAAAAACATGCAAGAGGTCTACCATCTGGACTGAGTTTGTGAACTAAAACTTGTCCCCTCTTGCATTTGCGGTAAGTTCTTGAGTTTCAAATTGTTGCGATGTTCTTTAAAACCCTGAGTCGCAAGCCTCCAGGGTCCTAATCCCTACTCCTGCTTTTGGCAAGAGTCGGTGGTGACTAAGGCGTCGGTGCTTTTTCCTGCCTTGCTAAATAGCAGACAATCCATGTCTACTGTGTGCCTCCCAATAATGTTCGATATGTGATTCTTTGACATTATTCGCTTGACTAAACTTGGTCGTTTGAGTAAATTTGGTCCATTGACTTAAATTTAGTAATAGGGCGAAGAACATGGGCGGATATTCAAACAGCGAGCAGACACGCGAAGCGCTTATAGACGCTGCAGGAGAATTGGCGGCGGAATTCGGCTTTGCGAATGTCTCAACCAGGGCGATCGCTGAAAAAGCAAATCAAAACATAGGCAGCATACACTACCACTTCGGCGGTAAGGACAAGCTGTTTGAGGAAGTGATGCGTTCGGCACTTCAGAGGTACCGCGATAATCCAATATCGAAGATACTGGACAATTTTGCAGGCCGGCTGGACGAGCCGAGTGTTCAGTCAGAAGCGATTCGCCAGATCGTGCACCGAAGCATAATCTGTGCGTTTGGCCTTAAAGAACGCTGGTGGAACGAACGTGTGCTCTATCAGGCAGTGCACTCCAAAAACCCGCTAAGGGACCTCCTGCGAAGGGAACTGATAGACCCTGACATAAAGGATATGATGCGGCTGCTGAAACATATCAAGCCTGATATTTCCGAAGAGGACGCACTGCTGCACATAAAAATACTCGAAGGGCCTGTAATTTTGCACGCTCAGCACTTCGAAGAAAGCCTTTCAGAGAGCCGCCGCAGCTATACCGAAGAGTACCTGAAAAAACTCGAAGATGTTCTGGTCAGGAGCTTCCAGCTTTACTGGGGATTACCTTTAGATAAATAGATTGAACGATTGGAGCAAGGATCATGAGTGACAAGAAAAAAGATACCGACAAAAAGCACAGCCTGGCAAAGGGTCTGGGCACTTTTGTCCTGTTTGCAGTTCTCATAGCGGTAGGATGGACGCTCAATGCTCTTATGCCCGGCGGCAAACCAGGCGGACCGCCGGCCGGTCCGGGCGCTCAAATGCCCGGCAAGGGCGGTCCCCCAGCCGTCAAGGTACAGACGGTTAGCGAAGAAATGATATATCCATCGAGCGAATACATAGGGCACGTCAAACCAGTGCAAACCGTTGATCTGCGCGCACAAGTTGACGGGTACATCGAGAAGGTCCATTTTGAAGAGGGATCCGTCGTCGAGCAGGGCCAACTGCTGTTCACCATACGTCAGGACCGCTACAAGGCCCGGATCGCTTCGCACGAGGCGATGCTCGCGCAGGCACAGGCCAATCTGGTCAGGGCCGAGAAATACCTCGCCCGCCTTCGTAATGCTGAAAAACGCAGCATCGTTCAGGCGGAATTCGACAAAGCCGAAAGTGATGTCATGCAGCTCAAGGCCCAGATCAAGCAGCATCAGGCCCAGATCCAGTTGGCCGAGATAGACCTGGATTACACCGAAATACACGCTCCCATTGACGGCAAGATCGGCCAGGCCTTCGCCACACAAGGCAACTACGTAAGTCCTGCAAGTGGTACGCTGGCCCAGATCGTTCAGCTCGATCCCATTCGCGTCGGCTTTTCGATGCCGGACCGTGACTATCTTACGCTGTTGGAAAAAATTCAACAAGATGACGCAAATGTTACCTCCAGAATTCAACTGCCGAACGGTTCAGACTATCCCGCTACCGGAGTATATGATTTTACCGACAATACAATGGACAGATCTACAGGCACTATTGCGGTTTTCTCTAAATTTAAGAACGATCGGAGCCTGCTGATCCCAAACAGCTATGTAAATGTCTCGCTTCAAACCGGCGACGGCAAAAAAATGCCCGTTATCAGCCAGCGGGCCCTTGTACAGGAATCACAGGGAACTTTTGTATATGTGCTCAAAGATGACAACACACTCGAAAAAAGACCGGTCAAGCTCGCTCAGGCCTTGAAGTCTGACCAGGCCATTTCAGAGGGACTTTCAGTAGGTGAAAAAGTAGTCGTCCGCGGCCTGCAGAAGGTTAAGCCAGGTACCAAAGTTACTTTGCTCGACAAACAGTCACAGGAGTACACCAGGAAATGAGATCACACATATTCATTAAAAGACCCAGGATGGCAGGGGTCATCTCCATCCTGCTGGTTATCGCGGGAACCCTTGCGTTGCTCGCATTGCCGGTGGAGAGGTTCCCTGAAGTAGCACCGCCTCAGGTGCATGTTAATGCCAGCTATCCCGGTGCAAGTTCGGTAGTGCTGTCCGACACCATTGCCGCTCCGCTTGAGGAGCAGATCAACGGTGTGGAAGACATGATATATATGTCCTCGACATGCAATAACTCCGGCAATTATTCGCTGACCGTCACTTTCGAAGTCGGTACCGATCTGGACATGGCCATGGTCAAGGTGCAGAATCGTATCCAGCGGGCAACCCCAAGGCTCCCCCAGGAAGTGCGTGATCAGGGCATAACCGTTAACACCCGTTTTTCCAGTACTTTGGGCGTTTTCGCCATAAGCTCACCTGACGGTTCGCGCGACACTGTCGAGATGGGTAATTACGCCAACGCCGTCGTCAGGAATGCCCTGCTGCGTGTGCCGGGCATCGGTGACGCCCGGGTTTACGGCCCCGATTACAGTATGCGCGTCTGGATGGACAGCGAACGGCTCGACGCCCTCAACATCAGCACAGAAGAGGTTATATCTGCTATTCGCAGCCAAAACGTGCAGGCTTCTATCGGCTCTATAGGCTCCGCACCCGGCAATGAGAATTTCGTGATGACCTATTCGCTCCAGGCGACAGGCCGCCTCAATTCGCCCCAGCAGTTTGATGACATCATCGTGCGATCCAACGATCAGGGCGGACTTGTTCGTCTTGGGGAAGTGGCTCGCATCGAACTGGGGAGGAACACGTACGGTTCGAATGCGAAATTCAACGGCATGCCCACTGTTGCTATTATCCTTACGCAGAAACCAGAGACTAATGCTGTGGAGACCATGCAGGCGGTCAGAGGCGAGCTGGATCGTCTCAGCAAAGATTTCCCCGAGGGCATGAGCTACAGTATGATCTACGATGCAACCGAGTACATTACGGTCAGTATCCAGGAGATCGTCAAAACTCTGATGATAACATTCGTTCTCGTTGCTATCGTTTGCTATCTGTTCCTTCAGGACTGGCGTGCTACCCTCATCCCCGTGCTCACTATTCCGGTCTCTCTGATCGGAACATTCGGTGTTTTGCTGGCGCTGGGATTGTCCATCAACATCCTGACCCTTTTTGCACTCGTTCTGGCGATCGGGCTCGTTGTCGATGATGCTATCGTTGTCGTCGAACGTGTGATCTACTTGATGGAAGAAGAGGACCTCGACCACAGGGCCGCCGCATTCAAGGCAATGAAGCAGGTTACTCCGGCAATTTTAGCGACAACCCTTGTGCTGCTGGCTATTTTCATACCGGTGGGATTTGTCGCCGGCATCACGGGTATGATCTACAAGCAGTTTGCGATCACGCTTTGTGTAGCTGTGCTGCTCTCCACGCTCAACGCGCTGACGCTCAGTCCGGCGCTTTGCGCAGCGATGCTGCGCATACCAAAAGAAAAAAAGCATGGTCCTCTGCGATGGTTCAACGGCTTGCTCGGGTTTTCAAGAAACGGCTATCTTTGGCTGTCCGGCGTGCTCTCACGCAATTTTTCACTGACAGTTGTCACCGTTCTCATAGTTTGCGCTTTCATCGGTGTTCTGTACATTACTTCGCAGTCCGGCTTTTTGCCCGAAGAAGATCAGGGTGTGCTCTTCGGTGACATCCTGCTGCCCGAAGGTACTAACCTGGCCAGAACAGGTGAGTTGATGGACCGGCTTGAAGACGTCGTGGCGCAAACCGAAGGGGTCCAGTCATGCATCCTGATCGAAGGATCAGGTATGATGAGCGGCAGTGGTGAAAACGTTGGTATGCTCATCGCTGATCTGGAACCATGGGATAAACGGGACAGGCCCGACCTCAATGTTCGAGCCATAATCGGCAAAATTCAAGGCCGGCTGAAGCAGTTCCCGGGGGCGAAGATCAATCTTTTTGCTCCCCCTGCGATCATGGGACTTGGCATGGCCAATGGTCTGGACCTGCGTCTGCAGTCGCTTGATGAGAATGACCCGCAGGAGCTTGCTGACATTCTCAACGATTTCGTAATGAACATCAATATGATGCCCGAAACCGCCATGGCTTTCAGCTCATACACCGCCAACACGCCGCATCTGTTCCTGGATGTCGATCGCACCAAGGCTCAGTCCATGAATGTCCCGGTAAGTCGCATATTTGCGGCACTGCAGAACCGGCTGGGTTCACGTTATGTCAACGATGTCAATATCGGCACTCGTGTAAACCAGGTGATCATCCAGTCCGACTGGGAGCATCGAAAGGACAAAGAGGATATCGAGGAGCTGCACGTCAAGAACGCGGCAGGTGAGCTGGTGCCGATAAAGAGCCTTGTAAACATCGACACAGTCCTCAAGGCACGCAGTCTGACCAGGTACAACCTTTTTCCCAATGCAGATATCACTGTCATGCTTAACCCGGGTATCAGTTCCAGTGCTGCCATGACAGCGATCGAGAAGCTTTCCATGGACACACTGCCCCAGGGCTACACTTACGCATGGTCGGGCATGAGTTACCAGGAAAAACAGATTTCCAATCAGATGGTGATCCTCGTCGCGATGGCGTTTGTCTTCGGTTATCTCTTCCTTGTAGCAAAATACGAAAGCTGGACGATCCCCATGGCAGTGATCATTTCCATCAGCGTCGCGATAGCAGGTGCACTTGCCGGCCTGAAAATAGCCGGTTTGCCCCTTACCATCTATGCACAGCTTGGACTTGTACTGCTTGTCGGACTGGCAGCGAAGAATGCCATTCTCATCGTCGAGTTCTGCAAGACTCAGCGGGAATCGGGCCATTCCATCCTGCACGCTGCCGCCGAAGGCGCAAGGGAACGTTTCCGTGCGGTACTCATGACGGCTTTCACATTCATTCTCGGCGTTTTCCCCATGGTGATCGCAACCGGTGCAGAGTCAGGCAGCCGACGTGCGATAGGTACGACTGTTTTCGCGGGTATGCTGGCCGCAATCTTCTTCGGCATTGTACTGGTTCCTGCGCTTTATGTGCTTTTCCAGACGATGCGTGAGAAGGTTGGGTCCCAAACAGCACTTTATACCGAATCGGATTCATCTGTAAGAGAGGCAGCAAATGAATAAATTATCGTTACTGGCAACTATAATTCTCGTTCTCGTCGCGGGCTGCTCACCTGTGGGCCCCGATTACGAAAAACCCGCTCTGACGGATCCAGACTTTGGCGACGTACTGGCTGCACGGACCCCGGCGGCCGAAAAGGCGAACCCCGTCACCGCCGAGGACATCGCAGCCTGGTGGGACTCCTTCGACGATCAAACACTGAACGATCTGATAACCGAGGCCCTCATACAAAGCCCCAGCATGAAGCAGGCGTACGCCCGCATAGTCGAGGCCAGGGCGCGTCTCGGAATCGCAGAAGCTGGCCTGGCTCCACGCATCGATCTGGGCGGCAGCTACACCAGAAGCCAGGCAAGCGAGAACATAGCCGGCCCCGGTCAGGCCAGCCGGGCCCGCGACATTTACCAGACTGGCTTCGATGCTGCATGGGAGCTGGATGTCTTCGGCGGCGTCAGAAGGGCGGTGCAGGCATCTCAAGCATCCCTCCAGTCCGAACATGAAAATCTCAAAGCGATCTGGGTCTCCCTCGCTGGCGATGTATCCTCGACTTACATAGAACTGCGCACCCTCCAGCAGCGTTTGAGAGTGGCACGAGAAAACCTTGCGATCCAGGAAGAAACCCTTGAACTCGTAGAATCACTTTACGAGTCCGGCCTGAGCGATGAACTCGCTGTTCAGCAGGCCCGCTACAATCTCGAAACGACCAGTTCCACCATCCCAACTCTGCAGAGCAATATAGAAGAAGTTGCAAATGCGCTGTGCGTACTCACCGGACAAATGCCGGGCCGGCTCAACCAAAAACTCAAAGAAGCTGATCAGATACCATCCCCTGCGATCAAAAACGTGACTGCAATACCCGCCAATACGTTGCGAAACCGCCCGGACGTAAAAAGGGCCGAAAGGGATCTTGCAGCGCAAACCGCCCGTATCGGCGTAGCAACTTCGGAACTTTATCCGCGATTCACGCTCGGCGGTTCGATCGGCCTCGAGTCTCTGAAGTCTTCCACCCTGTTCCAATCAGACAGCAGCGCTTACGGTTTCGGCCCATCTTTCTCGATGCCCATCTTCGAAGCAGGGGCGATTAGAAACAACATAAAGGCGCAGACCGCGATCCAGGAACAGGTAATGGCAAGTTATGAGAACACGGTCCTAAGTGCCGCCAAAGAGGTCAGGGACGCCCTGATAGCATTAGCAAATGAACAACGCCGCTACGACAGGCTCGCCTCCGCCGTCGAATCAGCAAGCCAGGCCGTCCAGATCGCCGAGGACCAGTACAAGAACGGCCTGAGCGATTTCAACAACGTTCTGCTGGCTCAGCAATCACTGCTCTCGCTCCAGGAAAACCTCGTCATAAGCCAGGGAACCAAGAGTAACAATCTGGTTAGGCTTTATAAGGCCCTGGGCGGCGGTTTACAGCCGTTGGATGGATACGAAGAAGGGCTTTTCAGCGAGCAGAAAGCACCCGCCAAAGATGATGGAAATAGCTGACATGAACAAGGCCCGGTGACGTGGCTGCTTAATTTACGCGTACCTTTACGTCAAGATAACGCGTGCCCCATTTTTTCGCGGTGTAGTGCGTATTGTAGAATACGTCAAGCCGATTGCCTTTGATCAGCCTGCCGCGATCCTTGACCTTGATGGATTTGCCGCCGTTATACCCCGGTATCTTCATCTCGGTTCCGAAACCGAACATTTTATCCGATGCAACAAACCTGTCACCCCAGTTGATCTTATGACCGTTCGCGGTAATGCCGTTAGCATGTTTGCCGCAGCATTTCGCACAAGGGCAGTATGCCGTCACGCGCATACGAACCGTCACCCATTCGCTTTGCTTATCCGAAATCGCGGACGAAGATCTCGGCGCAGCTTCCTCTTTCAGCGTATCTTGTGTAACGCTGCCGAGTTCGTCAAATATGGTCGGCACGGCCGACTCTTCTATTTGCGAAAGGCCAGTCGGCAGTCCCGGTTCGACCGTGTTGCTGAGCATCACGATCTCACTGTCTCCCGGGCTCGCCTGAGCACCGAAGACCGAAAACACAAGCACAGCTACCAGGCCCAACAGACCCGCTGCTGTCACCGAGTAAATATTCAAGCGCCCACCCCAAATGTTCTGCAAAACATCGCTCACTGCCAATCCTTCCAATTAAACTTACATACAGCTCGGACTCTACACAAGCCCTGCTGTTAGTGATCGATTGGGAGAATTGCATCCTGCGGAAGATCCCACCCCCGTTCCATGGGACTGTCAATCATTAGTTCACCAGTCTATCCGTTCGCCAATTCGCAGTCAAGATTAATGGCCCTGCTCTGAAACCCTACCCGCAGGACCCTATAATAAATGGCGTAAAAACCCCTAAACGGCACATCCATTCCGTACAGACCATTTAATCCATACAGACGATATGGCCTGCCCCGTTGCAGGACCGCATTTTTTTCTGTTGCTTTTGCATGTATCCGGAAGATATGGACCCGATTATCTTGCTCGCAAATAGATCTTACGCTATAATGCCCCAATCTGATAAATTGTATGGTGAAAGGGCTGTCATGACAAAATCGGGCATCACAGTTGCCGTATTCCTGGTTCTTTGCGCAACTGCGTTTCCAGCAACATTTTACGTTTCACCCCAGGGCAGCGATTCCAATTCGGGCCTGAACCCGACCCCCGGCAGCAGTGACGGCCCGCTCGCTGCATTTGCCGCAGCTCAGCAGAAGATCCGCAATCATAAAACACAGGGCGTGCTGGAAGAACCTGTTACCGTCATTTTCGCACCCGGCACATACCGCCTGACTGAACCGATCATTCTTACCCATGCCGATTCCGGTACCGAAACCCAGGCTGTTAACTACAAAGCCGCCCAGCCCGGCCGAACCATTTTCGATTTCGGCAGGCCGGTCCAGCTCGAAAAAACAAACAACGGCATGTACCAGGCAGATATGGAGCCAGATGAAAGTCCTTTCGAACAGCTCTACATCACTGATCGACGCGCAACGCGGGCTAGAACCCCGAATGATTCATATTTCAAGATCCAAGTGATCGAACAGCAAGTGACAGAAAAGGGCACCGGCCGGGTCCCCGAAAAGGCGATCCAGACGATCACCATCCCAGCCGAAGCTATGAACGAGCTGACCGATCTTTCGCCAGGCCAGCTCAAAAACGTCAATTTCGTTGCTCTGCACAAATGGGACAACACCCGCAAATTCATCGACTCCATTGATCCCGAAAACAATACTCTAACCATCTCGGGCCAGGGGATGAAACCCTGGAATCCCCTTCGCAAGGGCACACGTTTCTATTTCGAAAATTATCCCGCCGCACTCGACTCACCCGGCGAATGGTTCCTCTCTGAAACCGGCAAACTTTCATACAAACCAACGCCCGATCAGCAAGGCGAAATCATCACCGCATCGGTGCCTGCTGTGGAAAAATTTCTCATCTTCAAAGGCGAGCCGCACAACCCGGTCCAGCACATAAATATCGAGGGCATAAAATTTCTGCACGCCGGCTACACTCTCCCGCCCTCAGGTTTCGAACCCAACCAGGCTGCGTCCATCATCGAAGCTGTCGTAATGGCCGACCACGCCCGCAGCATCACGATCGAAAACTGTACCATCGCCCATACCGGCACCTACGGCGTATGGTTCCGCAGGGGCTGTAAGAACTGCACCGTCCGGCATTGCCGCATATACGACCTCGGCGCAGGCGGCGTCCGCATCGGCGAAACAGCCATCCGCCAGAACGATCAGGACAAAACCAGCCATTGCACATTCGACAACAACATCATCCACTCAGGCGGCCATATCTTCCCCTGTGCCGTCGGCGCATGGATCGGCCACAGCCCCGACAACAAAATCACCCACAACGAGATCGCGGGCTTCTACTACACCGGCGTCTCTGTAGGCTGGCGATGGGGCTACGCACACTCCCCCGCAAAACGCAACACCATCGAATACAACCACATCCACCACATCGGCCAGGGCGTCCTCTCGGATATGGGCGGCGTCTACACTCTCGGTCCGTCTGAGGGCACATCCGTCAGCCACAACCACATCCACGACGTCTACGCCTACTCATATGGCGGCTGGGGTCTCTACACCGACGAAGGCTCCACCGGCATCACGATGGTAAACAACCTCGTCCACAACGTCAAAACCGGCGGCTTCCACCAGCATTACGGCAAAAACAACGTCATCAAAAACAACATCATAGCGTTCTCGAAACTCTACCAGCTCCAGGCCACCCGCGTCGAAAACCACCATTCGTTCGACTTCGTCAATAATATCGTTTACTACGACGAAGGCGTTCTGCTTCAGGGCCCGTGGGATCGGATCGATGTGACCCTGGACAGGAACTGCTACTACCGCGCAGGCGACAAACCTGTCGAGCTTCTTGGAAAGACCCTCTCGGAATGGCAGAAACAGACAGGCCACGACAAAAACTCGATCGTTGCCGATCCGCTGTTCGCAGACATCGAAAACTTCGACTTCCATCTCAAAGAAAACTCGCCGGCACTCGAGATCGGCTTCAAACCTTTCGATTACACAAAGGCAGGCGTCTACGGCGATCCCGAGTGGATCGAACTCGCAAAAACCGTCACACCCTCCCGGCAGGGCGGCACAGAACAGAACTGATCTTTAGCAGGAGGAAACAATGAGCATCAAACGTATATCGCTGCTTACTTTGATCGCGGCTTCAACCGTTTGTATCGCAGGTGCGAAACTCGCCCCCGGTCAAAAGAACTACGGCAATGCGACCGTCAAGCGTTTCATCCAGTCAGACGAACCCTTCGTCTTCACATGCGACATCGATGGCTTCCCGCCGGTCGTGGGCAAGAACATACCTGTACGCATCGCCGAACTCGCTCCGCCCGCGATCGTTGCAGAATCCGAAAAGCCCAATCTCTTTTACAACAAACAGCTTGCGGATTTCATCACCGAAAAATTATCAGCCGCCAAAAAGATCGAGCTGAAAGGCATTCGCCGAGGCACAACCTCATTCCAACTCGTCGCGGATGTCTACATCGACGGCCAGAGCCTCGCATGGACGCTCATAAAGAAGGGCCTCGCCCGCCACTACGTCCCGCCTGTGAAGAATACCCCGGCCGCTACTGGCAAAAAAGAGATCGCCAACACCACCGGTCCCCAAAAACAAGACGATACAGCCTCCCCAACGGCTCAGCCGAACGCACCTTTCATCGCCTCCAAAAGCAGCAAGATATTCCACAAACCCACCTGCCGATCTGCCAAGAGAATAACCGATGAAAACCGCGTGAGTTTCAACGCCCGTGAACAGGCCGTCAAATCAGGCCGACGTCCCTGCAGAAGCTGCTCACCCTAGAACTGTTGAATGATGCTGTTCAGCTTATACTAAATTTCCCATTCGGGCGATTTCTTGATCAGCCGATGCTGCATGAACATGCCGATTATCGTCGGCACCAGCAGTATCGCCGGCAGGAACCAGCTAACATTATGTACATAATGATAAACCAGTTTTTCCTCATGTCCCGTCGTTACCTCGTAGCCATTCAGCAGTGCAAGCAGCCCCATCACAAGTATCGCACTACCCCCAAGGCTCGTAAACAGCATCACCGCGGCCTTGAACACGATAAACGAGATCATGCCCCCGCCCACAAGTCCAACCAGCGCACCCGCCCAAAGATACATTTCCGGCAGGTCGAACGCATACCAAAGCGCCCCCGTCAGCACTGCCCCAGCCAGCGCACCCAGTATCGAAATTGCATACTTCATCAACGGCAGCGACAAAGCCCCCAAAGCGGCCACGCCGATAACCCCGCCCCACATCTCACTGCCTAATTCGCGCCCGATCATGATACCGGCATACAGCCCGATCATCGCAAACGCGATCACCGCCAGCGCCTTGAATATCCGCCAGCCGTACAGCAGATAAACCGACCCGAACGCTATCGCCATGATCGCCGTAAGCCAGTTCATTCCCGCCACCTGTGCCCACAGCTCGTCTATCGGCACGATCTGAACCTCGTTCACCATCGCCCCGTCCGCCGTCGCTAGTATTTCCAGACCACCCATTATTCGTCTCCGTTATTGCTCTTAACCTTCTTATCAGCCTTCCTGCCTCTGAACAAAGCATACTGCACAGCCGTCCCAAAAACAAGCATCCCTCCCGCCGCCAGCCTGTAAAGGCCCGGCCGCTCCGCGATCCGCTCGACAGGCGCGGCACCTTTGTTTATCAGAACCAGGATCATCCCTGCAAATATCAGCCCCGTCCCGAGGCTCGCACAAGTCACCGAACTGAGTATCTGCGACCGCAAAAACAATGCGATGATCGCCGTCACAACACCCGCCGTGATCGCCTTGCCCTCCAGCCCGACTGCATACTCCTTCAGCGTTGCTCCGTAATACTGAACACGGCCCCGCACACCAGCCATCACGCTCTCATGACTAAAGCTGCCGTCCTCGGCCCTGAATTCTTCAACACTGAACATGATATTGAATGCGGGCATACCCTTATCTGAAACCGTTACCATCACCAGCGATCCTAGTATCAAGCTCCCCATGATTCCGAGCAGTATCCTGTTAGCCAGCAAGCCGACCAACGCTCCAACTGGCATCGCCAGCACCGCGGGCCCATGCAACCCATACCCGCTCACTATGATACCCATCCCTCCTGTTACCAGTCCGACCAAAGCCGCGATCAAACGGCTCCACCGCAACCCGCCAAGCCAGAAGAACAGCCCGAACACTACGCACCCGATCCCTCCGATCACCGGTATCATGGAGGCTGCTTCTTGAGCGACCTGCTGTATATTCTGAGCTGTTTCGGGCATTGAACTCCACCAATAAAAGCTGATAACATCTTTCCACCCCTTTTTATCGGCCCATTACCACCAAAAACCTGAAAAATGCCCGGATTTGCCTCAGATGTTCGCTATGACAGCGCGAAATAACCAAGCCAAACAAAAAAGGAAGGATTGACCAAAAGGCCAAGAGAAATGAAATGCGGATGAGAGGATTCGAACCTCCACGGGCTAATGCCCACAGGCACCTGAAGCCTGCGCGTCTGCCAGTTCCGCCACATCCGCGGCAGGGGACTAATACTACAGTTTTCCCCGTTTCAGTCAAGACCTTTTTGAGTCTTTTTCAAACGGCTTTCGCCCATTTATTTTCACGACAGGCCCGACCATGCTAAGCAGCGGCCGGGTCACTACCACCATCATCTCACGGGTCGAACTTTCTCTCTCATTCCGTACCGCCATACTCGCAAAGTAGGGCACTGCGAAAAGTGCCGCCGATACCAGGAAAAACACATGATAATGCCCCATATCCGTCACACCCAGCCTGATATCAACCCCATCCAGCGAACTGATGAACACCCCAGCCGCCAACGGCGCCAGCCCCATAAAGAAATTGCCGATCACGTTAATTACATTGATCTGATTCTGCTTCTCCTGTGGAATGTTGTGCATCAAAAGCCGTATCATCGCGATACCCGCGCCGCTGTTGAACACGCTCCAACCCAGAAACAAAGCAAGCACGAAAATATGGCTCTGCGGCCCGACAAGCACCCAAAGCCCCGTAACAACAGGCAGGCCCAGATGGCACAGCCCCAGCAGCGAACGATTCCCGAATCTGTCGGCCAGCTTGCCCCACGCCCACAGCGACACCACTGCACCCGCGCTGATCATCGCCGTAGCCGCAATAATGAACCCGTCGCCGTAATCCAGATTTTTCAAATACTTGATCTTGAACGGCGTCGCCATCGTCGCGGCTATCCAGTAGCTAGTCACAAACCCCGTCAGACCGAGCAGCTTGCGGTTTGAGAATATCTCACCGAACCTCTCGCGCAGCTTCGGCGTAACCGCATCCTTCCCCTTAGGCGGATTCTCCGTCGTCGGTATCATGCTGATAATCCGTACCGTGTACGCCAATATCGCCACCACGAACACCACCTCGAACTTCCACCATGCCGCATCTTTACCCAGAAACCAGCTTATCGCCAGAAGCGTGATCAGATTCGCCGTCTGCCACGTCATCCGCAGGCTCGCAAAAAATCGACCCGTGATCCGCCTGGGCACGATATCCTGCAGAAAAGGAAACCAGCCCGTATTCCCCATCGAAGCGGTCGCAACCCTCGCAAACACCGTCACCAGCAGTATCCCCAGCGTAACTTCCTTCGCCCACTTTTCCGCCACGAACGGTATTATCAAAAACGGCACACAGCAGACTATAGCGATTCCCTGCCAGAGTATGATGACGTGCTTCTTGCCGTACTTCTCCACCGCTGACATGGTAAAGACCCGAAAAACCAGCGTACTGATCATCATCATGCTCAGCAGACCCAGCACGACCTCCCCCGCTCCCAGCTTGATCGCCACCAGCGAAAGCGTATTCGTCCCCACACATGTAAACCCTATCACCTGGCTCAGTGCGTATATCTTCGCGCAAGACATGCTGCGGCGCCTCTGCTGAGCCGTGATGCGGTTACCCCGTCTGTTATTCTTCTCGCCCATCGTCTTTTTTAAGGTAAAGCGTCTGCGTCGGGAACGCAAACTCGATCCCCGCCTGCTCGAAACGCTTCATTATTTCAAAATTCACTCTCTCATTCACTTCACGGAACACCCACCGATCCGCCGGAACCACCCAGTATACAATGTAAATGTTCAATGAACAGCTTGCAAACTCACTAAAATACACCCTCGACGGATTTTCCGTGTCCGTGTTCACCTCCGGCGTCTCCGCCAGCACTTTCTTGATAATATCCACCGCCTCGGCCGTCTTCATGCTTCCCGAATTGTACGTGATCGTGATCTCGAACTCCCGCCTGATGTGGGGCCGATTGCCAATATTGATCACAACCGAGTTCGTCACGATACTGTTCGGCAGCGTCACCAGGTGCCCGTCCAGCGTCCGTATCCGCGTACTCCTGAACCCGACATCCTCTATAAAACCCATATTCCCTTCGATCTCGACCAGCTCGTTAAGCTGAAATGGCCGATCCGCGAATATCGTTATCGAACCGAAAAAGTTCGCTACCGTGTCCTTCGCCGCCATCGCGATCGCAATACCGCCGATGCCCGCCCCCACCAGCAGCGACTTGATGTGATCCGTTCCGACCGTGTTCTCAGCCACATACAACGCGGCAATTATCGCGATCGTCACCCTCAGCGACTTCCGCAAAAGCGGCACCAGCATATCATCCAGTTCCGTCTTGGTCCGCCGCACGAGTCGATTGAGGTAATACTCCGCAACATCCACCAGCGAATAAAGCGCATAAGCAACCGCAACTGCACCCACAACCTGGGCCGTTTTCGTCCATCCTGCCTCTATAGCCGGCTTGATTCCGTTCTCCTCATTGAAATACAGGAAAACCTTGCAAACATTGAGCCCGATCGCGAATATCCCCACATACGCCGGCTTTACGATAGCCTGCAGAACCAGCGACAAAAACCGCCGCTCTTCCATGTCTTTGTGGTGCTTGACATGCAGATTCGCAAAATACTGAAACAGCATCGCGACCACAAAAGTGCCGATAATACCAAGCAGCACCAGCATAAACCGCCATACACCGTTGCCCCGAACCAGCTCGTAATCGAGGATGTTCCACCACGAATCAACCTGACCGACAATAAAGTCCATACGCAAATGCTCCCGAGAAATCCATAAAACCCCCGTATTGTACCATCACCACCACAGCCTTCCACCGTAAACACGTATTTTAACCCTTCAGCATGGCTCAATTAATCGGCCGACACGCGCAAACCTCCATGCGCATTGACTTTACCCCGCCATATCCGTATATTGAATTAACCGCCGGCCCCCAGTTTGTCGATATAGCTATAAGCGACCTTGATACTTACTGCTCTGCCGGTGTTTGCTGCTCGTAAGAAGATCGGATCAGTCATGTTTGCAACGCTGCAGGCGCCCACGGTCTTACATGCGATGAATTAAGAAATAAAACAAACAAAACCGCATCTCTGGCATTAAACAGAATTGCGGTTTGACCGTTTTTTTGCATTTATTGTTATAAACGATAACATTTTATATCTTGCTGGAAGTCCGAAAGTCTTCCAACGAAACCATTATATCTAAGCGAAAGGTCTTATAAATGTTGTTTTTGATGTTCATAAGGGCGATTTTCGTCGTCGTCGTGATCGCACTCCTCCTCCTCAGCCTCAAGGCCAGCAGTGAAGACGGCATGAGTATCGGCATGCTATCCTGGCGGGTCGGCTACACGCTCGCGGTAACCTTCTTCGTCATCGCTGTGGAGTGGCTCACCCCGAAAAAGGCCCTCAAGTCCGTCGCCGCGGCATTCTTCGGGCTCCTCATCGGCGTACTCATCAGTTGGGCAATGTCCCCCGTACTCCTCATGCTAAACGATCTCTATTTCCAGATGAGCGAAGAACCACTCAAAATGTCCCAGTGGCTCATGGGTGCATGTATATGCTATCTCTCGATGAGCCTGGTCGTCCGCACCAAGGATGACAAGCGTTTCATCGTCCCCTACGTCGAATTCTCCCGCCAGACCAAGGGCCTCCGCCCGCTCGTACTGGACACGTCCGTCATTATCGACGGCCGAATTGCGGACATCTCCGAAACAAAGCTCTTCGACGCTCCCCTGATCGTACCCCGATTCGTACTCAACGAGCTCCAGCTCATCGCAGACTCAGGCGACAAAATGAAGCGAACCCGGGGCCGACGCGGACTCGACATGCTCAACAAGCTCCAGTCCAGCACTATCGTCGAAGTCGACATCGACGACACACCCCCGCCCGGCATGGACATCAACTCGCCCGTCGACCAGAAACTCGTCGCCTTCACCAAAAACTGCGACGGCCGACTCGTCACCAACGACTTCAACCTCAACAAGGTCGCCCAGCTCCGCGGCGTCGACGTCATCAACATAAATGACCTCGCGAACGCGATGAAGACCGTGACCCTGCCTGGCGAGATGATGACCGTCAAGATCATTAAGCCCGGCGACTCACCCCAGCAGGGCGTCGGCTACCTCGACGACGGCACAATGGTAGTAGTCGAAAACGCGCGTGACAAGATCAATCAGACCATCGAAATATCCGTCACAAGCTCACTGCAGACATCGGCAGGGCGGATGATATTCGGCAAGTTCGAAAAGATGGCCGCAAACAAACCAAGATCCAACGGCCGTCCTGAAAAGAAAAAATACGACCAGAAACAAAACTGATCACCCGCCATTAGTCTCGTTAACCCAGGGCCCTGTTGTCGCATCAGCAGGGCCTTTTTCTTTACCCCTCACCAGCTCACCCAACGGCTCTATATAGTAATACAGCATCGCGGCCATTTCCCTCGCCATGTAAAACGGCATATCCCGCAACCCATGAGTATGCCGCGCAGGTACCGTATAAACATCAAAGCCTGCCCGCTGAAAACTCATCTTTATACGCGGCAGATGATAAAAGTGACTCACCGCCATGATCTCGTCATAACCGTACGCCTGGCTCATCTTAACTGTGTTCGCAACCGTCATCCGCGTATTCAGCCCGTTTCTGTCCAGCAGGATATGATCTTCCTTGACACCAAGCTGCACCGCCAGTCGTTTCATCGCCTCGGTCTCGTGAACATCGCCGTCACCCGGCCCGCCCGAGAAGATCAGCACATCACACAAGTTCGCCTTGTACAGTTTACATGCCGTGACCACGCGATCCGAAAGTGCCTGCGAACAGCTCCCGTCCGCATAGGCCCTCGCGCCGAACACAACCGCGGCATCCGCATGCCTTCGGTAGTCCGTACTGCCGAAACAGACCATTTGCCCAACCGTAAACAATGCCGAACACACCAGAACTGTCACAACTGTCCCCAAAATGCACCACGCGTTTTGCGTGTCGGCATTTTTATTGTGCAGCCCCAGAAGAACCACCGCCATCCCGATCGCGACAAAAGAAGAAAACGGAATATAACAACCCGCCTCGATTCGCTTGTTGATCACAAGGTAATAGAACTGCCATATGTTTGCGATTACCACTAAAAGCATCACAAAGCACAAGAACACGGTTATTCGCCGCCTTGTACCCGACATCCGAGGCAATATCGCATATGCTAAAAGCAGAACCGAAAACACAGCGAGCACCGGCACGGAAACAGCGTTCGGCATCGGCCGAAAATCGATCCACCACCGGTTCGCGTCAAAGCCCTCTATCAGATATTCCGCAGCCACGTTCAGCAGGGTGAAAATACCCAGAAAACCCGCCGCGCCTCTGCTGACGACCTCGGTTATATTGTTGAACCTCTCCCTATCCCACACAGCGGCCCCCATATCAAAATGATCACATCAATGACCCATGCTCAGACTAAAATTCACAATCTATCTATCTCCTGCACCAGTGAATCCAGAAGCTGATCTTCCGGCACGGTGCACAATTTCTTGCCGTGACTGTACAAAAATCCCTTCCCCTTGGCCGCACAGACCGCGACATCCGCATCCGCCGCTTCACCGGGCCCGTTAACTATACAGCCCATAACCGCAACCTTGGCCTTCTTGTCCGTATTCTCAAGCGCCCCGCGCACCTTCCTCGCCAGCGCCACAACGTCGATCTGGCACCTCCCGCATGTTGGACACACGATCAGCTCCGGCCCACGCTTTTCCGCAAGCCCCAGCGATGCGAGTATCTCTCTGCCCAGCCGAATCTCCTCTAGCGGGTCTCCCGCTACACTTACCCTGATGGTATCGCCTATGCCTTCTGCAAGCAAGGTCCCTATCGCAACCGAGGACGACACCGTCGCGTCCTCCACCAGCCCCGCATGCGTGAGCCCCAGATGTATCGGATACTCGAATTTTTCCGCCATAAGCCTGTTGATCTCGATCGTCCGCACAGTATCCGCGCTTTTCGCACTCAGCACGATATTTTCAAACCCCGCCTCCTCGAAAACCCGCACATATCCGCTCATCTCCTCCAGCATCAGACCGACTCTTCCACCCTCAGCCACATCACCCGCACGCAGATCGCGGATGCTCGCTTCGTTCACCCCGACCCGGATCGCCGTTCCGTGAGCCTTCGCAGCCTCGATTATCTCCAGTATATCGGCCCTTTCCTTCAGATTGCCCGGATTAAGCCTTATCTTCGCCGCCCCTGCCTCTATAGCCTCGATCGCCCGCGCACGCGAAAAATGTATGTCTGCCACCAGCGGCATATCACATTGGTTTACTATCTTCGCAAACGCAGCAGTGTCGGCCTTAGTAGGAACCGCTAGCCTCACCAGACCGCACCCAGCCTCGCGCAGTTCCGCTATCTGACCAAGGCATGCCGCAACGTCAGTGGTCGCAACCTTAGTCATCGACTGCAGTACTATCGGATTACTTCCCCCGAGTTTGATGCTACCAACATTTGCTGTTTTTGAATTTCTTCTTTTTATCATAACCCGATTATAGCTTGTCTTTACCATCCCGGCAAACTAAAATGAATAAGCACCTTGATAAGCCGTCATCTTGGACTCATAGTTTGGTTTGTTGGCAATCTTAGATTGTATTTATCACACTGGGGGCACATCAATGATTTGGCTGCTGCCGCTTATTATTTTGCTGGCCTATTCGATCATCGGGTGGACCATCTACTTCATACAGCCGTCCCTGCTCTATCAGCCAAAGCGGACAGTTCTTTACGATCCCTCCGATATCGGGCTTGCATTCGAGAATGTTACCCTTAATTCGACCGCCGGCTGCAAGCTCTCTGCATGGTTTGTCCCCGCCGTAAATGCCCGGCTTACCGTCCTGCTCTGTCACGCCAACGCAGGCAACATTTCCCATCGCCTCGACACCGTAAAGATATTTCACGACCTTGGCATCAACTGCATGCTGTTCGACTACCAGGGTTACGGCCTCAGTCAGGGCTCTCCGACCGAGCAGGGCACCTATGATGACGCTCGCTCAGCCTGGAACTGGCTCACCCGCATAAAAGGAATACCCGAAAACTCGATCATTTTGTTCGGCCGTTCGCTCGGCGGCTGTATCGCGGCTCAACTCGCTTCCAGTGTCCATCCCGCCGGCCTGGTCGTCGAAAGCGCCTTCACATCCTACATAGAAATCGGAAAGCACTACTACCCCTTCATGCCCGTAAAACTTTTTGCCGAATATCGCTATCCTACAGCCGATTACATACGTCGAATAGATTGCCCGCTTCTCATAATGCACAGCAAGGCCGACAAAGTCGTCCCTTACGAAATGGGCCTCAAACTCCACGACATCGCCCACGAACCTAAAGAGTTCGCCCGGATCTACGGCAGCCACAACGAAGGCTTCCTCCATTCCGGCAGCAGATATATCGATATCTGGGATAACTGGATCCGCCGTATTGCAACGTCAACCCCCGATGTACGTCCTGAACAGCTAAGATTCATCTCGTAATATCCGCCCCCAGCAATGCATAAAATCCAACTCTGCCCACCGACATATCTTTCCGCTCTTCCCCTCAGGCAAGTCTGCCGATGACCTAATCCATCCTCCTGACCAGCCCAAGCACCCTCGCCTCTATCCTGCAGTCATCCGTATATATTGGCTCATAGGCCGCATTCGCAGGCTCCAGCCTGATCCTGTTCTTCTCTCTATAAAATCGCTTCAGCGTAGCACTGTCCCCCTCAACAATAGCGATCACTAACTGCCCGTTCTCCGCCGTCGAGCTTGTCTTGCAGATCACCAGATCCCCGTCGAATATACCGTCCTCGATCATACTGTCACCCTGCACCTCCAGCGCGAAAACATCGTCCCGCTGACCGAACATCGACCCCAGCGACATCCGTTCGACGTTTTCTATCGCTTCGATCGGCGCCCCCGCAGCCACAAGGCCCACCAGCGGCACACCGGCCTCCTCATCCGTTCCTCTGCTTTGTTTTTCCGAGTAAACGCCCGCCTTTTTAAGCAGCGTTCTGGCCTTTTTTGTCAAGCTCAAAGAGCGTGCCTTGCCGTCTGCGCTCGCAATTAAACCTTTTTCGCGAGCTGCGGCGATATGCTCGTATGCGGTCGTACGACTTACGCCCATGCTCTTCGACACCTCTGCGATCGTCGGCAAATAGCATTGGCTGTTTTCGAATTCCCATATCAGCTTGAGCACTTCCATCTGCCTCGGCGTCACGCCTTGCGTTTCGTTTCTCTTCTTCACGTGCGATCCTTAATTCCGCTATTCTCTCCAGTGCCTTCGTTTCAGCTCTTACCTCGGCTTCCATCTCCGACAGCATCTCCGGGTTGAGCACTCCGCCGATTATTTCCGCCAGTGCAGAAAGAATACCGCCCAGCGAAGTCCGATCACTGCTTCGTCCGGCTTCCCTGCGCTCCGGCCACTCCGAGACGTAATCACCGCCAGGCCCAAAGCTGCATAAAGGAACATCCCTTTTCGGATCAAACCTGTTAGTGTACATTTCTAAACCTCAAATCCTTGAACATCAAATTCGCTCCGTCTAACGACCCGTTTCCATGCCACCTCGGGCCGCAGGCCATTGATAATTTCTGCCACACCTGACTCTATCGGCCAGACCCATACAAAAACCCTAACAAAATCCGAACGAATTTCCAGAAATTTCACATAAATTCACTGCCGGTATCAAAAAACCGCATTTTACCGGTCCTTCCCCTAAACTTCCTCGCCCGCATTCCGGTGCATAATGAATGCCCAGAGTGACCTTGCTGCTGATTGAATATATCGCCACCAATTTTCAAGCCCGATCACTTGAAACGTCGATAAAAGATATGTAACATGCCCCGCTGACTTAAGGGGCAGAAGGTTTTTGGGGTTTTAGTTGAGCATCATATAGCTCATTCCGATGCCGAAAAACACTTAGAGGTGCGGGGTCTCTGCGCCACGATTGCCGGGAAATCGCAGAATAAATGAACAATTTAGCCGTTAATTCTAACATATATTAAGAAAGCTTTTTGGAGATCATGCAGCATAGGTTATACTTTAATAGGGGATTACTCATGGAGACAGGAGGTGTTAAAATGAGATTGGATCGACTCCTCTTGGTAGCTTTGATTACCGTCACGGCTATTGTAAGCATATCACAGGCATTCGATGAACCGGGCCCCGTCGTCAAACGCGTCATAGAATCCGCAAACGAGGGCGACCCCGACTCGATGTTCGTACTCGGCTATATGTACCAGGAAGGCGATGACGGCGTCGAGAAAGATCTGGACAAGGCACACGAGTGGTTCAAGAAGGCCGCCGACAAGGGACACGTAGAGGCGATGATCGCTCTGGCGTTCATGTATCAGAAGGGCGATCCCGTCCGGCCTGACCCCTACAGAACAATCTACTGGCTGCAAAAGGCCGCCGAAAAGGACGATGCCAACGCGATGTTCTATCTCGGTGAACTCTACCACCGCGGCAAGGGCGTTGCGGTCAACCTGCCCGAGGCTGTCCGCTGGTACAAAAAGGCTGCCCGCGCAGGCGAACCCCACGCTATGTACTGGCTTGGCGACATGTACAAAAACGGCACCGGCGTCCAGCAAAGCGACGAACAGACCTATCACTGGTTCCAGAAAGCCGCCGAAGCCGGCGATATCTCCGCCATGTACTATCTCGCCACCATGTACGAAGAGGGCGTCGGCACGGACCAGGACATCGACAAGGCAGTAAAATGGTACGAAGCCGCTGCAGACGAAGGGAATTCCGACGCCATGTACTCCCTCGGAACCCTTGCCCGCGAAGGCCGCGGAATGCCCAGGGACATCGATGCCGCCGTTGAATGGTTCAGCAAGGCCGCCAAGCAAGGCAATTCAGACGCAATGCTGCAGTTGGGGCTAATGTTCGATAACGGCGAGGGTGTCGCCCTGGATCCCGAAAAAGCGGTTAAATGGCTGGAAAAAGCTGCTCAGGGCGGAAATCTCCGCGCCATGCAGCTACTCGGTCTCAAGTACCTAAACGGTGACACGGTCGGCAAGGACCTCGAAAAGGCCGCAAACCTGCTCCTCCCGCCCGCAAATGACGGACTGGTCAAGGCCATGCTTGCTCTGGCTGAAATATATCGCAGCGATTCTCCGTTCATGCAGGACAAGGACAAGGCCGTCGAGTGGGTCCGCAAAGCCGCACAGGCAGGAAATCTCACCGCCATCCTCGACCTCGCTCAAATGTACCTCAAAGGCGAAGGCGTCGAGCAGGATAAAGAAAAAGCTCTCGCCTGGTACAAAAAGGCTGCCGATAAAGGCAGCGATGTCGCAGCCGAAAAGGTCGAAGAGCTCGAAGACAAGGGCCTGCTGAACATCTTCTAAAGCCTGCATGATTTTTCGAACTGCCTGCGAAACAGCTTCGAGCAAGCGTTGTAACTTTAGCGCTGTCCCTCAATCTTCCACTGCACGCAGCGCAAGTTTATTCGCCCCGTCCACAACAGTTATCCTGCACCCCGGCTCCTGCCGTATCCACTCGTCCACCACCTTCTGCACATCCCCCGCAGGCTCCATGTGCGCCCGGCGTATCGTCTCATCATCCATCTCCGAATAAACCCACAGCTTCCTCAGCCGCCTTATCATCTGAGCGAACTTGTAAGGCTTGTGCGCAAAAAGCACATACTCCTCGTCGATGCTCGCCAGCACATCCTCCAGCGGCTGCGTCAACCTGTCGTAAAAATTCGCCCGCGTCCGCTCCGCCCCCACTCCGCCCGGACACGCTGACACGAACAGCACCTCGCCCCCGTCCCGTACAGCCTGCCCCGTCAGCTCCAGCGCCCGCTGCGAAATATACAGATCCACATCGTTCGGCAGCCCGCCCGGCGACACGATCAGCCGATCCGCCTTGCCCACCTCCCGCACGTTCCGCTCATCACTCACCTCGAACGCCTCCCGACTAACTTCCTCCGCCAGCCCGAACTCCCCCCACAGCGCCTTTCCGCCGCTGCTGACAATCGCAACCGCCCACACCTCGCGCCCGCCCACGATCATCTCCATCCCCTCCAACTGATCGCGCGCCAAAGGATTACCCCGCCTGCCTTCGTCCCCGCACCACGGATGCACACAGAACGTCGACAGCTCATCCAGCGCCAGCGCATGATTCTTCTCCACCGTCTCATACGCGCACATCCCCGGCAGAAAATACTTAACCGGATTCGAATACCCCCCGAAATAGTGCGGCTTGACATCCGACAGCACAACATAAACATCCGCCCCCAGAACCTTCTCGTTCACCCGCACCGGCGTCCCCCGACTCGTCACCCCCAGCTCCGCAAACTCCGCCCCCTCGCAGTCATGCACGAAAATATCGTAATGCACCAGACCCTCCCGCTCTGCTATCCGCCTGATCTGTTCGATGATTCGACCGTTCGCCTCCGTATCCGCATCGTGCGTCCCCGTCGCGATCCCGAAGCTCACCCTCTCCGCCCCCATCAGCAGATGCACCAGTCCCGGCAAAACATCATCCAATGGAAAATCCCGCGTGCCGTCCGCAATCAGAACACAAACATTCCGCCCCGCTACGGATTCAGAAAAATTCTCCCCCTCCACTCTCCCGAGCATTCTCTCCGCCATCGCCAGGCAGTTGCCTTCACCTCCAGCGCTCCAGGGCCGAATCACATCCTGCAAATTCTCCTCAGGAATATCGACCCTTACCTCACCTTCACCGTAGTGCAGGCAAATTCTCATGTCGCTAAAAACCTCAGAACCTCAAGAAATCTGTAAGTGATTATAATGTCAGTACTCGCACTAAGCAAACTCTAAGACCGAAAATAAGCTGGAAATGCGCAGCCGGACCGAAAAAATCACTGAAAGCCCCTCCAAAAAGTTCGTCGGAGGCGCGGCTGTCAAATTCTACGGAGGCTCAAATGAATAATCCCTATCATTCCGCGATGAGCCCAAAAAATGCAAGTAGGCGGAATTAGCCCGTCACACACCCCTCAAACATCCCCCGCAGCTCATCCTTGTCCACCTTCCATCCTATCGCCGTAAACGTCGTCCCCGCCCCCAGCTTTCCGCACGCCTTCTCCCGGCTCACCTGATCGTAAACTACCTCCACATACTCCGCCCCGTCCCCAAAGTCGATGTTCCCCTTCAACCTCAGCAATCTCTCACCCAGCTCATCTGTAACCCTCTCAAACGCCTCACGATCCATCCTCCCCGCATCACGAAACGAAACAGCATAAACATCCGCAGGCCTCTCATCCACCGCCTCACCATCCGTCTTCGCATGCACCAGCCCGTCCACGAACCCGCTCAGCAGCTTTCCCCGCTCTGCCGTGACGATCTTCGCCCGGCCGTTCACACCACTCACGATCTTCCGCACCACCCCCACAGCCTCATCGCTCACCAAATCGCATTTGTTTATCACGATCCCGTCCGCAAGGCCTACCTGCCCGTTCACCACCCGCAGATGCGGCGCGACCTTGCTGTAGTTCAGCGCATCCACAACACACACGTTAGCCCGCACCTGGAATTTCGCCAGCAGCTCGGGCACCGCCAGAATATTCTCAAAATCCCGCACCTCCGCGATTCCCGTCGCCTCCACGATCACCGCGTCCGGCCGAGCATTCTCCGCGATCTCCGTGAATGCCTTCAGCATCTCCGTCTTCGTGCAGATGCAGAATATGCTCCCCTTGTTGATCTCGAACTTTGCATAATCTCCATCCCGCACCCGCGAACCGTCCACGCCGACCTTGCCGAACTCATTGATCACCAGCGCGACCTCTCGATCCTTCAATCCGCCGTCCTCCAGCAGATGATTCAGCACCGTCGTCTTGCCCGCACCAAGATACCCGGTCAGGATGTATACGTCTATCCGATCACTCATAGCTCTTTCAGCCATTCCTTAATAACGATCGTCTCCGGCACCTCGCCCGCCGCCTTTACCTGCCGCCGCGTAAGCACAACCGCCACATCACCGTCACTGCCGACCCCGTAATCGCGCACCGAATCTTTATCCTTCAGCCGTTCGACATCCACATCCGCGCCCAGCTCCTTGACCGCCCGCTTTGCGTTCTCCATCGCCTGCTGCGCCTTCTCGTCGTCGCTCCCAACCACGCTCAGCGTGGCTCGCCGCTGGCTGAGTCTCCGCCGCATCTTCTCGTTGATCCGCTTCTGTATCGCCTCGATAAGCTCATTCTTAGGCGGTATCCGCGAAACGAACGTGATCTTCCCGTCGATACATATCGTCGGCACGTTCCGCACCATAAGCGACGTCATCAGCACCAGCGAATCTTTCTGCTTGATCTTATGCTCCCGCCATTCCACAAGGCCGTCAAATTCCGGCGCGACCTTCCGCACCGCGTCCACCATATACTGGCAAGGCGCACACGCCTCCGAGTCCAGCGTGATAATGTCCACGATCACCTTGTCGCTCTGCCCGTACTGCGACATATCCAGCTTCTCGCCCGCAGCCGCCTCTTCGTCCATCGTCTTGACAACGTCCCGCTTGTACTCATCCTCGACGACTTCGACAACCGCCTCAAGGTTCTCCGCCGGAGTCGCATAAGGCAGATCACACCCAGGCGCGAGTATGAACCCTTTATCCCCGCCCAGCTCCATGCACTCTACCGCGTTCTTCTGCGCATCCAGCGGACTTCCCAGCAGCAGCACCGTCGTCAACTGCATATTGCCGCCAAAGCTGATCCCGCGCTTAACGCACTCGTCCCGCACATAGTCCAGCGGTATATTCTCGTCAATCGAAACATTGTCCGGCCCGCACTCACACATCACCTCGATGTTCTGCTGTGCATGCCCGCAGACAAAGAACGAACTCAACGCCCCCAGCTCCCGAACATTGTCAAAAACTTCCTTCGCGAACGGACTCACATACTCGGTAAACTGGTCCGGCCCGATCTGACTGGTCATCGGATCCACCACCGCGATCACATCACAGCCCGCTTCAACGTAGTACCTGCTCATCGCCTTGCACACATCCCGGCAGAACCCCAGCAGCTCCATCACATACTCACGATCATCAAACATCTTCATGAAGATGTCAGTCCCCAGCAGATGCAGCGCCAGCGTAAACGGCCCCGTGATCAGCCCGTACACAGCAACATCCGGATGCTCCTCTCGTATCCGCCTCGCGGCCTCCATTACAACACCGATCCTGCCTTCGCCGGCACCCGGCACCTTCAACTGCTCCAGCTTGGTCCCGTTGCCAAGCGGATGGTCCACGACGGCAGGGGGGTTGTCCTCGGCCCATTTCAGCCCGCAGCCGAGCACCTCCGCCTCTATCTGCAGATCGAACGTCACAGGCAGCCCGTCCGGCTTATACCGTTTAACTGCCTCACCCGCTCCTTTTACTATCATGTCAGCGCTTTTGAGATACTCGTCCGCTCCGATCCCCAGAAGGGCTCCCGCATGGCTTCCCACAAAAGGAACCCACGGCGTCCTGTCGGTCTTTTCACACTTGATCGCTGCCTTTACTCGCTCACGTCCAGTCATGGCCAATTCTCTTTCGAAATTCCAGAATGTTAATTTCTCCAAACCAGCTAAGAGAATAATCCCACCGACAAACTTCTGCTTTGCCTATCTCATCTTTAACTAACACTTTCTTGCTATTTATATATTTTTCTAAAGATACAGATAGGCGGTGTCTTTTAATTGTTGTCAGAGTTCGGCTTTAAGTACTTGCCTGATATAACTTTATAAAAATTTAGTAAAAAAGCTCACGTTGACTCTTGACGCCCTCAAACAAACGTTTAATATGTTCGTATTAAACATGTGTTTGAAAGTAGGTGTTTCCAAATTGGCAAGAAAACCAGAAATAATTGACCAGTCCAACGATGACACTCGTTGTCGTATACTTGAAATCGCCCGACAACATTTTGCCGAAAAAGGCTTTCGAGCAAGCTCTGTCCGTGCAATAACCGAAGAAGCCGACTGCAATGTGGCATCCGTAAACTACTACTTTGGCTCGAAGCAGAATCTTTACGTCGAAGCTTTCAGAAGTGTTATAGGAAACCTGACAGAGGTAAGAGTCGCCGCTCTTGAAGGGCTGCTTAAACGTGAGCATGGATTTACCCTTGAAGAACTGTTGAGAACCTTCTGCCGTGTATTCATTGACCCACTTCTGGAAAACGGAGGCGGCAGAATGTTTATGAGGCTTATGCAGCGAGAATTGGACGAAAAAAGACTGCCTCCGGGACTATGCATTGACGAAGGCATGCGTCCCGTAAGAGATGCTGCTCATGAGGCCCTTAAAAGGGTTTTTCCTCAGATTAGCACGGACGTTTCCTACTTCTGCATTCAGTCGGTAGTCGGTCAGCTCGTTTATGCACTCCAGATGAAAACTTTCCTCTCGGAGACAGGCTACACCGACTGGCCCGCGCTCGACCTTGAACGAACCATCGACCACGTGGTCCATTTCTCAGCAGCAGGAATCCGCGGCTGCGTCGAAAACACGAAAGGATCGGCAAATGACTAGCGAATCCACAAAATTTGCTCTTGCTCTAACAGCCGCCATTGGCTTGCTCCTCACAGGCTGTACCGTGGGCCCCGATTACGAACGGCCCGAAACTCCAGCCGATACAGCAGGTTCCTACAACGCCGTCCCCGCCGAATGGCACGATCCCAACCAGCTCCCCGAGCCAGTAACCTGGTGGCAGAATTTCGGCGACCCCGTAACCGAAAAGCTCGTCCGGCTCGCTCTCGAAGAAAACTACGATCTCAAATCAGCCGCCGCCCGCGTTATCGAATCCCAGGCCATCCTCCGCCAGGCACACGGTGCACGCTGGCCACAGATATCATACAACGCCGACCGCCTCAGAGCCAAACGCTCACTCAATACCTTTGGTTTCGGCGGTTCCATCCTCACGACCGACTACTCCCAGGACATAAACATAACCTACATCGCCGACATCTTCGGCAGACTCCGCCGAGCCGAACAGGCCGCATACGCGGACCTGCTCTCCACCACCCACGCACACTATTCCCTCGCCCACGCGATTATCGCACAGGTCATAAGAACCCGGGTACAGATCGCCACAAACCAGCGTCTGCTCGACATCGCCCGTGCCAATACCGCTAACTGGCAGCGAAATCTCGAGATCATAAACCGCCGCTACGAATCGGGCCTCGTAACCCCTCTCGACGTCCGGCTCGCCCGCGAAAACCTCGCTTCATCCAAAGCCGCCGAACCGTCCATCCAGCAAGCCCTCCAACTGCAGTACCACAGTCTCGATGTCCTGCTGGGCCGTCCAGCCGGCACAACCGAAGAATTGACGAAAACCCTTGACGATCTCCCCGACCTCTCACCCGTCCCCCTCGGCCTGCCTATCGACCTCCTCGAACAGCGCCCCGACGTCCGCCAGGCCGAAATGCAGGTCGCAGCCGCAACCGAACGCGTCGGCGTCAACATCGCACAGATGCTCCCCGACTTCACACTCACAGGCTCCTTCGGCTATAACTCCTCATCTTTCCGCCAGCTCACAGAGGCCCAAAACCAGGTCTACTCCGGCATCATCAGCCTCGCAGCACCGATCTTCCAGGGCGGCCAGCTCGTCGCAGGCGTAGACGCAGCAAAAGCCCGCGTCGAACAGGCAGCCGCAAATTATTCAGGCACGATCCTTACCGCCATAAAGGAAGTCGAAGATGCCCTCGTCACCCTCAAGAACCAGCGGACCCGTATCGCCGAACTGAGAACCCAGCTCGATGAAGCACTCAAAGCTGAAGAACTCGCCGGCCAGCGCTACGTCAGCGGCGTTGATAATATTCTGCTCGTGCTCGAAACCGAACGCAGAAGACGCCAGGCAGAAAACCAGTTCGCCCTCGCCAAGGGCAATCTCTGGCAGGCACGTATCGACCTCCACCTTGCCCTCGGCGGCGATTGGCAGATTACTGAAATCATAGATCCTGTAGCAAACAAAGAAACAGGCAAAGGAAATTAATCCATGAAAACATTAACTCAGACGATCAAAACTGTTCTCGCCCATCTGTACTTCCTGTTTATGGCGCTGCTGATCGGTGGTGCGGTCTTCGGCCTCTTTATGGGACTCAAAAAGAAACCGCTTCCGCAGTTGAATGTATTCGCGATCGGCCTTCCCATCGCCATCGCTGCCGCACTTTTGATCTTCTTCCTCTGCTGGTATTTATACTACGGCAGGAACGGCAGACGCAGACCCATGCTCATACACGCATCCGCCGCCATCATCTTCATAGCCATCGGTCTTACCGCTGCCCGCATGCTGGTCTCAATGAAAAAGGCCCCCGAAAAGGTAGAAACCGAAGTCGTCGCACCTCTGCTCCAGGCCCAAAAGGTCCACGCGAAAGACATCACCGTCACCGTCTCAGGCTTCGGCACCGTCCAGGCCAAAACAACCGTCAAGATCATCCCCCAGGTATCGGGAAGCATCACCGAATTGCACCCCAACTTCGTCAACGGCGGCTTCTTCGGTGCCGATGAAACGCTCGTTAAGATCGACCAGCGCGATTACCGCAATGCCGTCCAGAACGCACAGGCAGCCGTTGCACGAGCCGAGGTCGCCCTCGAACGCGAACAGGCCGAAGCCGAAGTCGCCCGCCGTGAGTGGGAGCAGCTCAATCCAGGCAAAGAACCAACCTCACCCCTAGTCCTGCGAAAGCCCCAGATCGCCGAGGCCCAAGCCTCACTCAAAGCCGCCAAGGCCCAGCTCGAAAACGCAAAACTCAACCTCGAACGAACCACTATCTCACTGCCGTTCAACGGCCGCGTCCTCGAAGAATCCGTGGACATAGGCCAGTACGTAACCGCGGGCCAGTCCATCGCGACCGTCTACGGCACCGACACAGTCGAAATTACCGTCCCGCTCGAAGACAAACAGCTCCAGTGGTTCGACGTCCCCCTCGCCGGTCAAAGCGATGACACAGGTTCACCCGCCGTAGTAACTGCAAATTTCGCAGGCGGAACCCACACCTGGGACGGCCGGGTGGTCCGCACCGAGGGCCGGATCGACCCCCGCTCCCGCATGGTCAACGTCGTCGTCCAGGTCCCCCAGCCCTTCGAAAACGCCAACGGCCGACCACCTCTCCAGCCCGGCGTATTCGTCGACGTCGACATAATAGGCAAACAGCTCAAAAACGTCATCCCCGTCCCCCGCACCGCGTTGCACAAACGCAATGAGCTCTGGATCGCTAACGACAGCCGCCTGCACATCAAAGAAGTCGACATCATACGCATGGACAAGGAAAACGCATATATATCCGCGGGCATCCCCGACGGCACGATCGTCATAACCGACTCCCTCGAAGCGGTCACCGACAACATGAAGATCCGACCCAGGCTCACTGACAATTCTGATAAGAAGGAAGATCAGCAGTGAAAAACGATACCACATACAAAAAGGGCCCCCTAGCCTGGTTCGCACGCAACCACGTTGCTGCAAACCTCCTGATGGTCCTCATCATCGCCTCCGGCATCATCACCATCGCCACCATCAAAGTCGAGCTCTTCCCCGAGATGAGTCTCGACCTGATCACCGTCACCGTTCCATACCTCGGTGCCTCCCCGGACGAAGTCGAGCAGGGCGTCATCCTACGCGTTGAAGAAGCCGTCGCAGGCATCGAAGGCATAAAACGACTAAACGCCTCCGCCGCCGAAGGATCCGGCACCGTCTCCATAGAAGTCGAGGAATACGCCGACACCACCGAGGTCCTCGACGACGTAAAAGCCGAAGTCGACCGCATCATCACCTTCCCCGAAGAAACCGAAAAGCCAATCATTACCGAGATCAAGGCCCGTCGACAGGTCATAACCATCGTCCTCTACGGCGACGCTACCGAACGCACCCTCAAGGAAATCGCCGACGACATCCAGGACGACCTCACAGCATTGGACAACATAAGCTACGTAGAGGTCCGCGGCGTCCGTCCCTACGAAATATCCATCGAAGTCTCCGAAGAGGACCTCCGCCGCTACTCCCTGAGCTTCAGCGACGTCGCAAATGTCGTCCGCCGGTCATCCCTCGACATCCCCGGCGGCTCCGTAAAAACCAAAGGCGGCGAAATACTCATACGCACCAAGGGCCAGCGCTACACCGGTCGCGAATTTGAAAACATTATCCTACTCTCACAGCCCGACGGCACCTCTATCCGCCTCGGCGACATCGCCAACGTAATCGACGGCTTTGACGACACCGAACTATACACCCGATTTGACGGCGAAAGGGCGGTCCAGGTCCGCATCTTCCGGGTCGGCGAACAGCACGCCCTCGAAGTCGCCGGTGCAGTCAAGGACTACATAGCGGAAAAAGAAAAGAACCTTCCCGCGGGCCTCTCACTCGCGATATGGGAAGACACCTCCGAAATGCTCCGATCCAGGATACAGCTTCTCAATAAGAACGCTGTAATGGGTCTGATCCTCGTCTTCCTCAGCCTCACCCTCTTCCTCGATCCGAAACTCGCTGTCTGGACAACCCTGGGAATACCCATATCCTTCCTCGGTGCCTTCTGCATGCTCCCGGCTTTCGACATATCCATAAACATGATCTCGCTCTTCGCATTCATCATGTCTCTCGGTATCGTCGTCGATGACGCCATCGTCGTAGGCGAAAATATCTTCGAATACCGTCAGCGTGGCATGAAACCCACACAGGCCGCCATCAAGGGTGTCCGCGAAATGGCCGCCCCAGTCACCATGGCCGTCCTCACCACCCAGTTCGCATTCGCACCTCTGCTCTTCGTCTCCGGCGTCATGGGCAAGTTCATGCGTGTCATCCCTATCGTCGTCATCGCCGTCCTGGCGGTTTCTCTCATTGAGGCCTTCCTGATCCTGCCCGCTCATCTCGCCGGTGCTAAGATCAGCGACAAACCCACAAAACACCACCCCATAAAGAGAATGCACGCCGCTATCGGCCGCGCACTGCAATCGTTCATCAATGGCCCCTTCGAACGTTTCGCAGCTCTCGCCGTCCGCTGCCGTTACGCCACACTCGCAGGAGCATTCGCAATACTGCTCGCCATCTTCGGGCTCATAGGCGGCGGATTCATAAAGATTGTTCTATTCGATGAAATAGAAGCCGACAACATGATCGCCGACGTCACAATGCCCCTGGGCACACCTGTCGAACGCACGATCGAGGTCGTCGAAAGACTAGAATCCGCAGCCCAGCAGGTCCGCAAAGAATTTGACGCAAAACGACCCGAAGGTGCTCGCTCCCTGTACAAACACGTCGGTACCACCATCGGCGACCAGCCCATTAAACGCGAAGGTGGCGGCCCAGGCAGCGCCAGCATGGACAGCATCTCAGCAGCGCACCTCGCGGAAGTAAACATCGAACTTATCGGCGGCGAATACCGCGAAGTCTCTTCCAAAGAGCTGCTCAACAGGTGGCGTGAGCTCGTTGGCGAGGTCCCCGGCGTGTCTTCACTCGAATACCAGGCCGAGATCATGAGCGCCGGCGAAAAAATCAACATCGAACTCGCCCACAACGATTTCGATATGCTGCTTGCCGCTTCGAACCGGCTCAAACAAATCCTCGACGACTACGCCGGTGTAAAAGATATCTCAGACAGCTTCGAACCCGGCAAGGACGAAATTAAGCTCTCCCTCACCTCTCAGGGCCGTACACTCGGGCTCACCCTCGCCGACCTTGCTTCCCAGGTCCGCCAGGGCTTTTACGGCGAAGAGGCACAGCGAATCCAGCGAGGCCGCCACGACATCCGTGTAATGGTCCGCTACCCCTACGAAGAACGCACCAGCCTCGAAGACATCGAAACAATGCGCATCCGCCTGCCCGATAACACAGAAATACCTTTCCAAACGGTTGCCAACGTAGAATACGGCCAGGGCTACGCAACTATCCAGCGTGCCGATCGCATGCGAGTCGTAAACGTCACCGCAGACGTAGATGAAACCGTTGCGAACGCAAACGAAATTAACGAAAATCTTGGCCGTAATGTCCTTCCCGAACTCATCGCAAAGCATCCGGGCCTCAAATGGCGCTACGCCGGCGAAAAACGCGAAATGCAGGATTCGTTCGGTACGATGTTCGCAGCATTCCCCATCGCGCTGCTCGCTATCTATGCATTGCTCGCAGTTCAGTTCAAAAGCTACGTCCAGCCAGTTATCGTAATGTCCGCAATCCCCTTCGGCATCGTCGGAGCGGTACTGGGCCACCTGCTCATGGGCTTCAACCTCAGTCTGCTCTCGTTCTTCGGTATAATCGCGCTTTCCGGCATCGTAGTGAACGACTCACTCATCATGATCGACCTTATCAACCGAGAACGCGGCGAAGGAATCAAGCTCATGCAGGTCATCAAAGACGCGGTCACACGCCGTTTCAGACCCATCCTGCTGACTACCATGACCACCTTCCTCGGCCTCGTCCCCATGATGCTCGAACAAAGCCTCCAGGCACGGTTCCTCATCCCGATGGCCGTAAGCCTCGCATTCGGTGTCGCCTTCGCAACAATGATTACCTTGATTCTTGTCCCATCTTTGTATATGATTCTGGAAGACATAAAGAAAATGCCCAAAAAACTCAAAAAAGCACTCACAGTGAACCAACAGGAAGAAGCGAACGTTGCCTGATGTTGAGCACACAAATTTTACATACGTAGACACAGACGAAGGCATGGCCGAAGTGCTGCCTGCACTCGAACGCGCCCCAAGCATCGCCATCGACATCGAAGCGGACTCTCTGCACCACTACTTCGAAAAGGTCTGTCTCATACAGATCACCATAGAAGAAGAGAACTACATCGTCGACCCGCTCACCGACATGGACCTTGACCCGTTCCTCCAGGTCCTCGCCCATAAAACACTCATCCTCCACGATGCCGGCTACGACCTGCGAATGCTCAAAAATTCCTTCGGTTTCGAAACGAAGGCCCCAGTTTTCGACACTATGCTCGCCGCCCAACTGCTCGGCTACAAAAGGCTCGGCCTCGTCGCACTGATAAAACACTTCTGCGGCGTATCCCTCTCCAAGCACGGCCAGAAATCCGACTGGTCACGACGACCCCTCACCCCCAACCAGCTCCAGTACGCAAGCGACGACACCTATTACCTCCACGTCCTCGCCGAAAAACTGCACAACCAGCTCGAGCAGCTCGGCCGTCTCGAATGGCACGATCAGGCTTGCAAAAAGATGGTACGCTCCGCTACCGCTGAAAAAGAACCCCCCGACCCCGACCGCATCTGGCGCATAAAAGGCACCTCAAAACTAGACCCGCTCCGACTCACCCTCGTCAAGCACATCTGGCACTGGCGAAACGACGAGGCCCGCAAAGCCGACCGCCCAGCCTTCCACTTCATGCACAACAAGGATATTTTGAAGCTCGCCGACTGGGTCGCATCCCACCCGCACGCATCGATTCGCAAATCAGGCCTGCTCCCAGACAACTGCAGAGGCTCCCGCCGTGCGGCCCTCGAAAATGCGGTCCACCAGGCCCTGAGTACACCACCCGACCAGATGGTGGCCAAGCAAAAACGCAAAAAGTCCGCACCTGCGATTCCATACTGTCAGCAGATCATCGAGGACCTTCGCGAACGCACACGCAAAAAGGGCGAACAGCTAAACCTCCCGCCCCAGATCATCGCCTCCCGCGCAACTCTAACCCACATCGGACGTGACCGCATCAGCGATTTTGACCGCCTCGTGGAAGAAGTCGGCATGCTTCCCTGGCAGGCCGATATCCTGCTACCCGACATAAAAGAGACCCTCGCCAAATACCCCAAAAAATAGGTTCATCACAAAGTGCCCGACTACGCAAGCTGCATCCAGATATCTCCTTATGTTTGCCGAATACCCAGCCGCATAATTTCACGGTCCGCCGAGAATGGACCCTCCTAAAAGTACATCGGAGGCGCTGCTGTTAAATTATGCTCCCGCCCAACTTGCCGTTTCTCCATTATTCCGTGAGGATGCCAAAATTTTAAACCTCGACATATCGGCACAATACCGCTACTATGATTGTAAGAGATGAGTTTGTTTAGGAGCTGAAAAATGTCACTAGCTGATTACTTCGAAAACGCACAGGGAACAGGCATCCTCGCAACAACCGATGCCGATGGAAATGTCGACCTCGCGGTATACGCTCGACCCCACGTTGAGAACGAGGGCACCATCGCTTTTGTAATGGCTGACAAACTGAGCCACGCCAACCTGCAGTCCAACCCCAAAGCCGCCTACATGTTCATCGAAAAGACCGACGGCTACCAGGGCAAAAGGCTCCACCTGCAAAAGATCCGCGAAGAATCCGACCCCGAACTCGTCGAATCGATCAGAAGAAGAAAAAGGCCCGACTCACCCGACGCCTCCAAAAGTACCGCGGTATACTTCAAGGTCACGAAGATCCGCCCCCTCGTTGGCGGCTGAAAGGTCTTGGGGTCTTCTTATATGAATTGAATGAAGTGCTCGCAGGTCAGTAACCAGCCCCCGGCTTATAATGGCTGGAAGCTGTTTTTAAGTGGCTTCTAAAACGCTCAGGACCGCCGTCCTGACAGGCATGGAACTGCCTCTAACCTACCACTGCTCCCCGAGATACACCAGTTGCAGTTGCGCCTCGTGATTGCCCTCCCTCGCCGCACGCTGCCACCAGTTCACAGCCTTGTCATAATTCTTCGCCAGACCCTCACCGGCATAGTAGGCCTGCGCAACCTTCAGCATTGCACTCACATTGCCGTCCCTGGCGGCCCGCACAAACCAGTTCATGGCCTTCTTTAGGCTCTCGTTCTTCAGCTTCCCCTCGCTGTGCTCGTTGGCGATCCACACCATCGCATCGACACTGCCCGCGTCCGCTGCCCGCGTAAACCAGTCCGCTGCCTTGGTATGATCCACCTCGACCCCCACGCCTTCCTCATACATATGACCGACCTTCACCATCGCACCTGCATCACCCTTCACAGCCGCCTTATGGTACCACTCAAACGCCTTCGCCATATCCCTTCCGGCGTCATAATAATTATCCGCCATCCACATCATCGCGTCCAGATACCCTCCGTACGCAGCTTTGCGGTACCACTTAACGGATTCACTCACATCGCTCGATACACCAAGCCCTCTCTCATACATCGCGCCCAGCTTATACATAGCTTCGGCATTACCCGCCTCAGCCGCTCGCTCATACCAATCGACCGCATCAGCGTAATCCCTCTGCGTCTCCTTGCCGTGAAAATACTCATCACCAAGCCACAGCATTGCCTTGACGTTGCCCGCCTCAGCCGCACGCATGTACCACGCCCAGGCCTTCTCGTAATCTGTCTCTATGGCCTCGCCGCTCTCATACATCTTAGCAAGCAAATACATACCTCCGTCACTGCCTCGCTCAGCAGCACGCAGGTTCCATTCAATCGCCTGCAGACTGTCCTGTATCACACCCTGGCCTTCACGATACATCACACCAATACTTACCATCGCGTGCACATCTCCGTTGTTGGCTGCACGCATGTACCATTTGATCGCCTTGTCGTAATCCCTAACTACGCCCTTGCCCAGATGATAAAGCCTGGCAAGACTTGTCATCGCATTGCTGCTTCCGCTCTCGGCTCCTCGCTCAAACCAATCAAAGGCTTTCTCAATATCCCTGCCTACTCCCAGTCCCTCCTTATACGCGCTGCCAAGCAGAAACGCTGCCTGTGCATAACCAAGCTCTGCATTCCTTCTGACGCTGTCGACAGCTTCGATCGCAAGCCGCCTTGCCTTGAGCTTATCCACCTCAAAATTGCACTTGCCCAGGTAATAACATCGCGCAACCCACATCCTTGCTAATTGGTGCCCGTCAAGCGCCAGCTCCAGAAAAATACCCTTCGCCTGCTCATGGTCAACCTGGCCCGCCGATCCGTTATAAAGGTTGATTCCCTCTTGAAGTCTTTGCAGGTCGCTGAGGTTTCTCATCTTCTCCTTGAGAAGATCGATCCTCACTTCGAGTGATGACGGATCGTCGGCATAGTCCTTGAGCTTCTCCAGAAACCCGATCGCTTCCTTGTACATGCCGTCCCGGATCGCCTGCTGCGAAGCCTTCTGATACCATTCCGCAGCCTTCAATTCGTTCTTGAATATGCCCATCCCCTCTGCATACATATCTGCCAGCTTGCCCATCGCAAGCGCATGACCCGTGCGCGCAGCCTTTTCGAACCAGCCCATTGCCACCGCATAGTCGCGGTCAACTCCGCCCTTGCCCTCCAGGTGGAACAACCCCATCTGGTACATTGCGTCTACGTTACCCATCCTGGCCGAGCGTGAATACTCTTTTGCCTGGTCCTCATCCTCATTCGGCAGCTCAGTCTCTGTCCAGTCTGCAACAGGATCCGCACCCTGAACATGACCGCCTAATATGACCAAAAGGGCAAAAAATGCCGCTATAAATCTATTGCGCACTGACGTTCTCCCCATTCTGCTGTCAATTTTAGATTCCGTTAATTTAAAATGCGAATATAGCATACCATTCTCTATATAGTCAATCACAAATACGTAAACCGATCAAAACACGTGTCAAGAACTCCGTATTGCCTCCTCCTTATCCCTTCAGCCCCTAATATCTTAAGGGTAGCTCTAATAATTGCTTTTGAGCGGCAAGTAGAAGATTTTTGCGTTCCGGCAAGGAAGACAAATCAGCTTTAGTTGTAGCTAAAGCGGTTTTTGTCTGACGCCGCTCGGAACCAAAAAGATTCGCTTGTCCGCCAAAATGAATTTTTAGAGGTGCCTTAATAATAGGAACGTGCCGGGCAAATCTGCCTGCTCACACATCACAGGAAATAACCGGCTTTTTGCCCTCAGACACACCTGCAAACTCTCATCTGGCAACCTTTGTCGATCTGGCTGTACAAAACCTCGATACGTTCGACCGCCTGATAGAACCCGTTATTCTACACCACACTATAAGTCATAGTCATAGCTTTGTGCTTTTTTTTGTAAAAATTTACATGCCTATACTGCGTTTAACGCATAGAATTGGAGGCAGTAAATCTGACGGACTGAAAATCGCCGTCTCAAACAGTTGTATTATATTCACTATACGGGATTTTACAATGAGTAAAGCCAAATGGACACCCAGAGCAATTGTTTTATTCATCTTTTTTCTAACGATGCTTACGGGTCTGATCTCTCTCACCATACTCGCTCCTGCAACCGCCGATAACACAGGTCCAGATACCGCCGAATCTTCAAAGCAATCTCCCGACCTGCCCCAGCAAAACCTCTATGACCACGTCGCACCCGCCTCAGTAGAAATACTCGTCGACGGACGACTTGCCGGCTCAGGATGTTTTGTTGCCCCAACCGGCCTTGTGATCACCGCCGAACACGTCCTCGCTCATCCGGATCGCAGAATCGAGGTAATAACCAACACCCGCGACCGCATCCCCGCCTCAGTAGTCGCCGTAAACTGCGCCCATGATCTCGCTCTGCTCCAGGTGGACTCGGACCGGGAAAACTTCCCATACCTCCCTATAGCCGAAAAAACACCGCCCGCCTCGACACCCGCCTACGTCTTCGGTGCGCCTGTGTTCCGCCATGGTGTAATGCTCGCTGGCCGCGTTGCTCGCAACCAGACAGCCTTTGAATGGTACGGCAGCGAAAAAGAATACATCGAGATAATCCATTTCTCCGCCCTCGCTCCTCAGGGCATGTCCGGAGGCCCCTGGTTTGACTCAGAAGGGCAGTTAATAGGCATTCAGTCAGGCGGCATGGTCCTCGATGGCGGCCACGTCGGAATATCCTTCGTCGCACCCGCCCGGCCCCTTCGCGAACTGGTCAAAAACAAAAAAACCGTCCAAACCCCAACCCTCGCCATCGCATGCGAAGAAATGTGGGAGCAGGGCTCCAACCCCCTCAAAAACGGCGAATCCATCGAGGGCCTCATCGTGCGCATAGTCTGCGAACCGGGCCCGTCATTCTCAGCCGGCCTCAAACCGGATGACATCATCACCGCTGTCGAAGGCGAAAAGGTCCGGTACCGCGACGAGCTCCTCCACGCCGTCCGCAGCCGAAAAACCGGCCAGACGGTCAATCTCACCGTCATAAGTCCCGACAATCCCGAGCCCCGAGACGTCGATGTCACTTTGACCGCCCTCGAAAAAGAATGGCTCGATAAGGATGCTGAGCAAACATAAAAATCTTTGTCCGAACGCAAATTTCGCCGATAAGTAACGTGCAAATCCTTAATTAAGAGCCATAAACGCTGCCCAAGACCTCTGCATAAAGCACCGCCGTGCCGTTTTCTCCCCACGACTCGAATATTTTCACTTGACACTTTCCGCCATGCGCCCTTAAATGAGTCCATATTAGAATGCAGGGTTTCATATATGAATAATTACATAATTCCAAATCTCAGCAAGGCCTGCCGCATGCTCTCCTGCATCGCGGCCAGCGACAAAGGAATGACCGCTGCCCAGATAGAACAGACCCTTGCTGTACCCAAGACAACCGCATTCAGAATTCTCCGCACCCTCTGCCACGAAGGCATGGTAACCAAGAACGGCGGCACATACCACGTCGGCCCGACCCTGCTCGAACTCTCCGGCAGGGCGATCAGCTCCGTCAACGTCCGCGATCAGGCCGTACCCGTCATCCAGGAACTCGCACAAACGACCGGCCAAACCGCCCACCTTGCGATCCCGAGCGGAACCTCATCGCTGATCCTCGAAGTCTGCGACTCACCCAACCCCGTCCGCGTCGCATCCAGACCCGGCACACTCGTCTCCATGCACTGTTCCAGCACCGGCAAAGTTTTCCTTGCGTATCTCTTCAAGGATCGTCTTGCCCAAACTCTCGCCGACGTAAAGCTCGAACACCGCACCGCCAACACCAAATGCACCGTCGCCGACCTCCAGGCCGAAACCGAAAAGATCAGGCAGCTCGGCTACGCTACCGACGACGAAGAATATCACACAGGCGTACGCTGCCTCGCCGCCCCCGTTTTCGACGGACGAAACCAGGTCGTCGCCGCCCTCGGCATAACCGCCACAACATCCAGCTTCACCCCCGAAAGAACCCAAGAACTCGCCGCCCTCGTGGTCGGCGCAGCAAATAAACTCTCAAAAAAACTCGGACACAATAATAACATTTAAAGGAGTGTAACATGAGAATCGCAAAAACCTTGTCGCTGCTATGTATCGCTGTCTCACTATTGCTCACAGCCGGCACTCTCACAGCAGCACCCGACCAGCCACTCCCCGGCCAGGCCTACCAGCCAATGACCGAAGACGGAGCATGGTGCTGGTTCTCCGACCCCCGCGCAGTCTACAAAGACGGCAAGGCCTACGCGGGCTGGGTCACAAAAGACGGCTCCATCGTTGTCGGTACATACGACTACAAAACAGGCGAAACCCAGCAAACCGTCCTCCACGAAAAGTTCCAGGCAGACGACCACTGCAATCCCTCCATCCTGATCCGCCCCGACAACCGCCTCGTCGTCTTCTATACACTCCACGGCGGACGCAATATGTACATCCGCATTTCCGAAAATCCGCTCGACATCTCCGAATGGAGCCCTGTCATCAACCCCGGCTTCTCAAATGCCAAAAACCGCTACGGCGTCTGCTACTCCAACCCCGTGCAGCTCTCACAAGAAGACAACAAGATGTACGTCCTCTGGCGCGGCATCGACTGGAAGCCCACCATGTCCACCTCCACCGACGGAGGCAAGACATGGGCAAAGCCAACCCAGGTCATCACAAGCACAGGCGGCCGCCCATACGTCAAAGTTGGTACCAACCACAACGACCGCTTCGACATCGCCTTCACCACCGGCCACCCACGCCGCGAACCGCAGAACAGCGTCTTCTTCATGCGATACCGCGACGGCGCCTTCTACAAAGCCGACGGCACAAAAATAGCGAACATCGACCAAACACCCATCGCCCATACAGACGCCGACATCGTCTACGATGCAACTGAAACAAACGTCCGCGCATGGGTCTGGGACACCGCAGCAGACGCAGACGGCAACCCCGTCATCGTCTACACTCGCCTGCCCTCCGAAACCGACCACCGCTACCACTATGCACGCTGGACAGGTGAAAAGTGGCTCGACGTCGAACTCTGCAAAGCAGGCAAGTGGTTCCCCGAAACCCCCCAGGGCAAACGCGAACCCGAACCGCACTACTCCGCAGGCATCATACTCGACCACAACGACCCATCTACGGTCTACCTCGCATTACCCCGCGGAGGAACATTCGAGATCGAAAAATGGACCACCGCCGACAAGGGAGAAACTTGGAACAGGACTGCCGTCACTGTCAACAGCACCAACGACAATGTCCGACCTTTCGTCATCCGCGACTATCCCGCACAAACCGAAGGCCCTCGCGTCCTCTGGATGAACAACCGCAAATACGTTCATTTCGCTCGCAACGGCGGTTACGACACCTCAATCCGCATGGACGTACCACCAAGACCGCTCAGCACAGCCATCGAACCAGCCGAAATCGAAAAAGCAATGGCCAAGGTCGCCGACTGGCAGCTCGAAAATCCCCTCCGCCACTCCAAGACGAACTGGACCACCGGCGCACTCACCGCCGGCATGTCAGCATGGGCGCAGATGGCCGAAACGGATAAATACACCGACTGGCTCATTGAACTGGGCAACGACACGAACTGGCAGCTCGGTCACCGAAAGTACCACGCCGACGATCACGCCATCGGCCAGATGTACATCGAACTCTTCGAACGGCTGAAGGACCCCGAAATGATCGCTCATACAAAGCAGCGTCTCGACTGGGTCATCAAAAATCGTTCCTACGCCGATCTGAAATTCTCCCGTAAGTCCCAGGAAAGATATAGCTGGTGCGATGCTCTCTTCATGGCTCCCCCGACCCTCGCACGTCTCTCCGCCGTCACAGGCGATGACAAGTACATCGACTTCATGGATGAAGAGTGGTGGGCGACCACGGACTACCTCTACGACGAAGAAGAACACCTCTACTTCCGTGACAGCCGCTACTTCGACAGACGCGAAGCAAACAACGAAAAGATCTTCTGGGGCCGCGGCAATGGTTGGGTATTCGGCGGCATATGTCGTGTCCTCGACTACATGCCCCAGGACTACCCCACCCGCGACAAATACATAAAGCTCTACAAGGAAATGGCCGCAAAACTCGCCGACATACAGCAGCCTGACGGCCTCTGGCGCGCAAGTCTGCTCGATCCGGGCAGCTATCCGGCACCGGAAACAAGTTCTAGCGGCTTCTTCACCTATGGCCTCGCATGGGGTATAAACCGCGGCATACTCGATGAAGACGAGTATCTGCCTGTCGTCAAAAAAGCATGGGCAGGCCTCGTCAAGTCCATCCACGCCGACGGTAAACTCGGCTACGTCCAGCCCATCGGCGCCGACCCCAAAAAGGTAACCTTCGAAATGACAGAGATCTACGGCGTAGGCGCGTTCCTCCTCGCAGGCTCCGAAGTCTACACCATCGCCTCCGTCCACACAGCGGGCGACCTCCTGACTGTCGCGAACCCGATCACCACTTTCCGCGACAGCCAGACCATCGAACTGCCGCTGGATAAGTACGGCAACGATCTCGCCGTCTTCAACTTCGACACCAAAGATTTCGAAGTTACTCAGACTGTTGACGACGACACGCTTCTCTTCCAGGCCGACCTCGCACCCGGCGAACGCAAGATCTTCCGCGTCGTCCCCCAAAAAGACAGCTACGACATCCCCGAATCCGAATACACCACCTTCGGCCGCTTCGTCCCCGAACGCAAGGACGACTTCGCATGGGAAAACGACCGCATAGGCTTCCGCATGTACGGCCCCGCACTCGCCGCCACAGGCGAAGTATCCTCCGGCGTCGACGTATGGGCCAAATCCGTCCGCTACCCCGTCATCAACAAATGGTACGAGCACGGACATTACCACGACAACACAGGCGAAGGCCTCGACTTCTACAAAGTCGGCCCATCACTCGGTTGCGGCGGCATCGGCATCTACACCGATGACAAACTCTACAAATCTTCCAACTACACCGATTACAAAGTAATCACCAACGGCCCGATCCGCACCACCTTCGAGCTCACTTTCGCACCCTGGGATGCAGCCGGCACAGAGGTCAGCGAGACCAAACGCATCTCAATCGACCTTGGCTCTAACGTTTCGCGTTTCGAAAGCACCTTTGACATCGCTGGTTCTAACGAACTTCCCGTCGCCATAGGTATAGTCAAACGCGAAGACGGCGGCGACCTCGCCTACAACCTCGCCGAAGGCTGGATGACCTACTGGCAGCCGCCCCATGCAGCTCACGGCACCATCGGCTGCGGAGTCGTCGTCCCTGATGCGGACGTCAATTTTGTCGACGACCACGGTCACGGCCTGCTCGTCACACCTGTCACCGACGGTCAAACCATCACCTACTACGCAGGCGCAGGTTGGGATCAGTCAAACGACTTCGACACCCGCGCACAGTGGGATAAATACGTTAAAACATTCGCCAAAAACAAGGCCAACCCCCCAAAGGCCTCGAAGGGTTGGAAATAAAGATATTATCATAGCTGTAAAACAACGAAAACTGTTATTCCAAAATTAAGAGGTTTCACAATGCAGGTTAGATATTCCGCAGATCCGGTAAGATTTCAACGCATGACAACAGAAGAGATTCGCTCTGAGTTCCTCATCGAATCCCTCTTCGAATCAGACAAGATAGACTTCGTCTATTCCGACATCGACCGCGCGGTCATCGGCTCCGCTGTCCCCGTCGAAAAGTCTCTCACCCTCGCATCCGCTGACGAACTCAGAGCCCAATACTTCTGCCAGCGTCGCGAGCTCGGCATCCTCAACGTAGGCTCCGCCGGCAAGATCACCGTCGACGGCCAGGCCTTCGACATGGCAAACCGCGACGCCCTTTACGTAGGCATGGGCTCAAAAGAGATTACCTTCGAAAGCGCAGACAAATCCTCCCCAGCCTGTTTCTACCTGCTCAGCTATCCCGCACACAAGACCTACCCAACCGCCCAGGCTCGCAAGGCAGACGCAGCCGCCGTCAACCTCGGCTCCGAAGAGCAGTGCAACAAACGCACCATCTACAAGTACATCCACCCCGACGGCGTCAAAAGCTGCCAGCTCGTCATGGGCTTCACCGAGATCGCGGACGGCTCAGTCTGGAACACCATGCCCCCGCACACCCACGCACGCCGTATGGAAGCGTACCTCTACTTCGACATCCCCGAAGATGCCCGCGTATTCCACTTCATGGGCAAACCCGAAGAAACACGCACCATCACCGTCGCCGACAAACAGGCGATCATCTCCCCAAGCTGGTCCATCCACTCAGGCGTCGGCACAAAAGCCTACACATTCTGCTGGGGCATGGGCGGCGAAAACCAGGCCTTCGACGACATGGACCACATCACCATCGACCAGGTAAAATAAGCAAATTAACACAAACACAGGAGGCACAATGATACTCGACAAATTCAAACTCGACGGCAAAACAGCGATCGTCACCGGCGCAGCACGCGGACTAGGCCAGGGCATGGCTCTCGGCCTCGCCGAAGCGGGCGCAGACATAGCGGCAGTCGACATCCTCGACATGGACGACACCAGGGCCAAAGTCGAAGCACTAGGCCGCAAATGCGTCACCATCCCCGCCGACCTATCCGACAAGGCCTGCGTCGACACCATCGTCACTAAAACAGTAGACGAACTCGGCGGCATCGACATCCTCGTAAACAACGCCGGCATCATCCGCCGCGCACCCCTCGCCGAATTCACCGAAGCCGACTGGGACGACGTGATGAATATCAACATCCGCACTCTATTCTTCCTCTCCCAGGCAGTCGCAAAAATCTTCACCAAACAGGGCCGCGGCGGCAAGATCATCAACACCGCCAGCATGCTCAGCTTCCAGGGCGGCATCCGCGTTCCGTCCTACACCGCCTCAAAAAGCGCGGTAATGGGCCTGACTAAACTCCTAGCCAACGAACTCGCCGACCAGAACATCAACGTCAACGCCATCGCACCCGGCTACATGGCCACCGACAACACCGCTCCCCTCCGCGCAGACCCGCAACGCTCCAAAGAGATTCTTGGCCGCATCCCCGCGGGCCGCTGGGGCACCCCCGAGGACCTTGCAGGCGCAGCAGTCTTCCTCGCCTCACCCGCAGCCGACTACATCCAGGGCTACACCCTCGCGGTCGACGGCGGCTGGCTCGCACGATAACCAATGCTGAACCCCATCGGCAGGGCGGCCCGATCCGTCCTGCCGGTTTCACCATCTCAATAAAGGAACCGTATCATGGCACGATACTCACGCATGCAGACCCTCACACTCATAAAACAGATCGGCCTCCTGCCGCTCTTCTACCACCCCGACTCGGACACCGCCAAAAAGATCGCTTCCGCGTGTCTCGCCGGAGGCGCACGCGTCATCGAGTTCACCAACCGCGGCGACCGCGCCATCGAACCCTTCACCGAACTCGTCAAGCACCGCGACACCGACAGCCCCGACCTCGTCCTCGGCGTAGGCTCCGTCCTCGACGCACCCACCGCCGCTGCATACATCGCAGCAGGCGCGGACTTTATCGTAGCCCCCATCTTCTGCCCCGAAACCGCACGCCTCTGCAACGCCCGCAAAATACCCTACCTCCCCGGCTGCGGCTCGCTCAACGAGATTCACACCGCCCACCAGGCGGGCGTCGAAATATGCAAGCTCTTCCCCGCAAACACCGTCGGCGGCCCAGCCTTCGTCAAAGCCGCTCGCGCCCCGATGCCCTTCACCGACATCCTCCCGACAGGCGGCGTCTCACCCGACCCAGAAAACCTTCGCGAATGGTTCACCGCCGGCGCAGCCGCAGTCGGAATGGGCTCAAAGCTCGTATCAAAACAACTCATTGCAGCAGGCGACTACGCCTCCCTCACCGACACCGTCCGCAAAACCCTCGAAACGATCAACACAATAAGAATCGAACTGAAAGAATAGACACAGGAGCCTCAAATGTCTGTCCTGAACATCAAACCAGCACAAAACTGCAAATACGACATCCTCTCCCTCGGCGAAATAATGCTCCGCTTCGACCCCGGCGACACCCGAATCCACACAACCCGCTCCTTCCGCGTCTGGGAGGGCGGCGGCGAATACAACGTCGCCCGAGGACTCCGTCGCTGCTTCGGCAAACGCGCAGCCGTCGTCACCGCCATACCCGACAACCCCGTCGGCCGCCTCCTAGAGGACCTCATCCTCCAGGGCGGCGTAAACACCGAATACATCCGGTGGCAGCCCTTCGACGGTATCGGCCGCGACACCCGCGTAGGCCTCAACTTCGTCGAAAAAGGCTACGGCGTACGCGCAGCTCTGAGCTGCTCCGACCGCGCCAATTCCGCCGCCTCACAGATACAACCCGGCCAGATCGACTGGAACTCCATCTTCGCCAACGACGGCGTCCGCTGGTTTCACACAGGCGGCATCTTCGCGGGCCTCGCCGAAAACACAGCCCCCGTCATCATCGAAGCCGCCCGCGCTGCCCAGGCAAACGGCACAATCGTCTCCTACGACCTCAACTACCGCGCCTCCCTCTGGAAATCCATCGGCGGCCAGCAAAAGGCCCGTGAAGTCAACCGCGCCATCGCTCCCTACGTCGACGTCATGATCGGCAACGAAGAAGATTTCTCCGCCTCCCTCGGCTTCGAGGTCCCCGGCCTCGATGCAAACCTCTCAAAACTCGACCCCTCCAACTTCAAGAAAATGATCGAAAACGCCGTCGCCGAATATCCCAACTTCAAAGTCGTCGCAACCACCCTCCGCAACGCAACCACCGCCACCCGCAACGACTGGGGCGCCGTCATCTACGCCGACAAGCAGTTCCACGAAGCGACAATGCGCCCCCAGCTCGAGATCTACGACCGCGTAGGCGGCGGAGACTCCTTCGCATCGGGCCTCATCTACGGCCTCCTCGAAGACAAATCCCCCGCCCAGGCAGTAAACTACGGCGCGGCCCACGGTGCCCTCGCAATGACTACCCCGGGCGACACCACAATGGCAACCCTCCCAGAAGTAGAACGCGTAATAAATGGAGCATCCGCCCGAGTCTCTAGATAATCTCCAAAAACCGCACTTGCCAACAGCCCCCATATTCACTATCATCTCCCCATCACCCTAACGGAGAAAAACAGTGAATACACCACGGCCCAGCCATGAAAACATACGCAGAACCCTCCTCCTGCAGTTCCTCATCGGAGCCTGCATACACCTCACCTTCGCAGCCATTGTCCTGAACACCGACTCAGCCTGCACCGCCGTCAAAACCTCCACCACCCAGCAAACCTGGATCGCCCCCGACACCATCTCCTACGTCAACCCCGCCGAAAAATACCTCTCCGAATTTGACCGCCACGGCCTCCTCGGCCCTCCGAACCGATACCGAACCATGGGCTACCCCGCACTGATCGCCCTCACCATGAAAATCTCCCCAACCCACTGGATCACGCTCCTCATCTACTTCCAGGCCGTCGTCTCCGCACTGATCTACCCGGCCCTCAGCATTATCTCCCGCACCCTCTTCGCCTCCACCACCCGCCAGCTCAACGCACTCTTCATCTTCATGCTCTTCGTCGGTGCCTACGTCTCCCGCGTCGCATACGTCCTCACCGACCTCATCTTCGTCGTTTCCTTCTACGCAGGCCTCGCATCCGCAATGCTCATGATCATCCGCCGAAGCTGGCTCTGGCTCATCCCCCAGGTCCTCCTCATCGGCTACGCCTCCCTCGTCCGTCCAACCCTCTACTTCTTCCCCGTCCTCCACCTCGCCATCCTCACCGCTCTCGCCGTCCGGCACTGCCGCACCCACAAAACCCCCGCACTAAAATACGCCGCCCTCATCCTCTGCTCGATCATCCCCATCACCGCCATCGCCGCCATCCCCACCATAAAAAATTACAAACACTACAACACCGCCGTCCCCTCCCACGTCCTCGGCATCAACGCCTTCAACATCACCGGCAAATACGTCCTCACCCAGCAGAACCGTCAGGACCTCTACCAGCAATACCTCGCCGAGATAAAGGCCCAGCCCGACCCCGCCTCCGAGTACCACAAAAGAGTCGAATCCGCCGTCAAAATATTCAAACAGTACCCCCTCACAACCCTCCGCGCAATGGCCGGAAGCTCCGCAAAAATGCTCGGCATAACGCACTGGCTCCCCGCTTTCCAGCACTTCAACAAAAGCTGGTGGTACCTCTCCTCCAACGCCCGCAACAAGGCCGAAAACTCAACCCTCGTAAAATACGTCTCCCTCTTCTTCGCCGCCGTCCACCTCGCCGTCTACGCCGCCTTCGCACTCTTCCTCCTGAATCTGCTCACACACAAAAAGCTCACCTTCCTCCTCATCCTCCTAGCAACCCTCGCCTACCTCATCGGCCCCGTATTCATCGCAGGCGGAGGCGCACGCCTCAGACTCCCCGCCGAAGGCATCATCATAATCTGCGCCCTGCACTACATATCCCACAAGCTCACCAGCAAAACACAACCTGCCCACACCGCAAGATAACCACCCCAAACACACACAAAAAAACCGGGAACGCACCCAAACCGCGCTCCCGGCTATTTCGTTTCATCCTCTCACTGCGTCCTTCACCGCACTAAGCCAGCCCGATCTCCTCGGTCAGATACACATCCTGCACCGCATTCAATATCTTCACCCCTTCCTCGAACGGCCGCTGAAACGCCTTCCTCCCCGTGATCATTCCTGCACCGCCGGCCCGCTTGTTCACCACAGCCGCCTTCACAACCTGCTGCAGATCGTTCTCACCAGAGGGCCCGCCCGAGTTCACCAGCGGCGCCTTGCCCATATAGCAGTTCACCACCTGATACCGCGTCAGATCGATCGGATTGTCGCTGCTCAGCTTCTCATAAACCAGCGGATGCGTCTTCCCCACATCGATCGCCTCAAACCCGCCGTTGCACGTAGGCTGCTTCTGCTTTATCACATCCGCCTGGATCGTCACCCCAAGATGATTCGCCTGCCCCGTCAGATCCGCCGCCGTCTGATAATTCACCCCGTCCTTCTTGAACCCCGAGTTCCGCAGATAGCACCATAGCACCGTAAACATCCCCAGCTCATGCGCCATCTGAAACGCCTCGCTTATCTCCTCGATCTGCCTCGGCGACTCCTCCGACCCGTAATAGATCGTCGCCCCCACACCGACCGCCCCCATCTCGAACGCCTGCCGCACCGACCCGAACATCTTCTGATCATACGTATTCGGATAGCTCAGCAGCTCGTTATGATTTATCTTCGCAATGAACGGTATCTTGTGCGCATACTTCCGACACGTCGCTCCAAGCACCCCCACGGTCGACGCAACCGCATTGCATCCGCCCTCAAGCCCAAGCTTCACAATGTTCTCCGGGTCGAAATAGATCGGATTCGGCGCAAAAGACGCACCCGCCGAATGCTCGATCCCCTGATCCACCGGCAGGATCGAAAGATACCCCGTCCCCCCGAGCCGACCATGATCGAACATCGTCTGAATGTTACGCAGCACCGCCACCGGCCGATCCGACCCCGCCATCGCCCGATCCACAAAATCAGGCCCCGGCACAGCCAACTGCCCCTTACCCACCGTCGAACACTTATGCCCAAGCAATGCATCCGCCTCACCGCCAAGTATCTCCGCAATCCTGTCAACACTCATATCGCTCCCTTTCAATTGACTATACCAGTAACGCGCACCATACAAACGCCACAGCACGCTCGCCAACGATTATATAACGAACCCCAAATACATCGTATTAGGATAATCCTTATTTTTCACTAACCGCCACCGCCCCACATCCCTGTGAAGTCCATAAAATCCCGCAAATCTCCAGAAAATATAAAATTATTCTTTGACATTACGCCACGATCTACTATGTTTACAGTAGCTACGGCAATTACAGTAGAGTCCCGGGTCCGCAAAAAGGAGAAAACCCCATGCCGCGAAAACAAAGTCAAAAAGAAAACTCTCGCCCATCCGAACTCGAACTCCAGGTCCTATCCGTCCTCTGGGACAAAGGCCCCGCATCCGTCCGCGACGTCATGAACTCCCTTCCCGATGGCAAACAGCGTGCATACACCTCCGTCCTCTCCGTCATGCAGGTCATGGAAAAGAAACGCCTCCTCACCCACACCCGCCAGGGCAACACCCACATCTACAAACCCACAAAACCCCGCCGTGCCGTCGTCGACCCCCTAATGAAACGCCTCGCAAGCAATATCTTCAACGGCTCAAAGGTCAGCATGGTCCAGTCCCTGCTCGGCAGCGAAAAACTCACAGACGCCGAACTCGCCAAACTCGAACAGCTCATCGAAAGCAAAAAGAAATAACCTGCATATAAACGGAGCCCCCATGTCTGCCATATTAGACATCTTCACCGACCAGCTCATCCGAACCGCCACCCTCGCACTCGCCCACAGCCTCTGGCAGGGCACCGTTATAGCACTCCTCCTCTGGCTATACCTCCGTAGCTCCCGCTCCGCACCCGCAACCCGCTACGCCGTCTCCTTCCTCGCGATCATCATCCTCGCAGCCACACCCATCCTCACCTATTCACTCATCAGCCTCGATACCCCCGCGCCCTCATACACCACAACCGAATACGTCCCCCGGGCCCAAAAACAGACACAAACACAAACCCAGCCGCAAGCCCACGCAAACGGCGCCGATCTGCCCGCCGAACCCCCGATCTCGCAAAACAACGGCACCAACCCCGATACACAGCCCGCATCCGCAAAACCGGCACCAGCTAAATCCTCCGAACACCACGTAACTGCATCCACCCTCACCACCCTCAAACACCACTGGCCCCGCATCCTCTTCACCGCCTACATCCTCGGCGTCGCCGCAATGCTCATCCGCCTCCTCGCCCATCTCACCGGCACACTCACCCTCAAACGCTCCCTCACGCCCGACACTGACCCCGACCGCAACGCTGTCCTAACAGCTCTAGCCTCCCGCGCCCGCATCGCCAGAAACATCACCCTCGCACTCTCCAACCGCGTCCTCGTCCCCTGCACCGTGGGCCTCATCAAACCTGTCATCATCCTCCCAGCGTCCCTCATTACGGGTCTCGACGAAAACCAGCTCCGCGCCGTCCTCGCCCACGAGCTCATGCACATCAAACGTCACGACTGGATCTGTACCATCCTCCAGATGCTCATCGAAGCCCTCCTCTTCTTCAATCCCGCCACCTGGTGGATCGGCCGCCAGATCCGCCTCGAACGCGAAGCCGCCTGCGACCGTAGCGCCCTAAGCAGCCGCATCACACCCCGCGACTACGCCCGCCTCCTCTTCGACTTCGCCTCAGCACACAAAACCAAAGCTGTCGCACCTGCCTTCTCCTCCGCAAACCCGCCCCAGCTCACCGAACGCATAAAACGTCTCCTCACACCAACCTACCGCTCCGCCGCGATCCGGCCCGGCATCATACCCTCCGTCATCGTCATTGCCTTCTTCATCCTCGCCTTCGTCTATTTCCATAAAGCGACCGAATCCACCCTCAAATACGTCGGCGAAAACCTCTCCCCCCAGCAGCGTGCCCAAACCATGCAGCAGATCAGCGAAGACTACTCCGACAATACAAGCCTTCTCCCCGAGGACCAGAAAATAACCGTCTCAGGCACCATCACCACCGAAGACAACAAACCCCTCCCAAATCCATACCTGCAAAGGTTGTGACGGCAAGAAACATAAATCTGTTGCTGTTAGCTTGGAAATAAGTCCCTATGAAGATAATCGTGCCTGGCCTGCGATTGACTCTGATGGTAAGTTTTCTTTTTCTACACGACTCAAGAAATTCTATATACTGGCTCGCCCCAGAAAGGACTATGCTATAACATTCTTCGGCCCCTATAAATTCGCGCCCGGCCAAACCGTTACAGATCTAACCCTCAAACTCAAAAGGGGCTTCACCTCCTCTGTCAAGTTTCTTGACCAAAACGGCCGCCCCATACCCAATGTCCAACTCACCGGCGGCTTCCCCGAACCGCCCGACTACTCGAGCTGGCGTCATACCATCAAATCCGAAAGCGACGAACAGGGCGTCGCAGCCATACAGCACACAACCGACAGCCCCGCAAATCTAACCTGCGAAGCGCCCGGCTACATTAAAGACTCCAGACACAAGATCGATCTGTCTCCCGACAAACCGTATACTTGGCAGCTAAACCCCGCCCCGACAACCCAGATAACTGTCCTCTCAAAAAAGACCGGCCAACCCATCCCTGACGCTGCCGTACTCTTGTATGGAGACGAATACCAGCAAATGGGAAATTATTACATCGACCGTCCAAAATGGACGACCAATGAAACCGGCCTCTTCGAATTAAAAACTCTCGCTCCCGGCGAACAGTACCGCGTCCTCCTCTACCACCCCGATTACCAGCGACGCTACGTTGACATAACGGCAGGTGACAAGGTCACTGCAAAACTCAATGACTTCCAGTCGATAACAGGTAAATTACAGGTGATATGAGCAAACTCAGCAACGACGAAAAAGGTGAATTTTTTAAATTTAGAGATTACGTACGCCTTGCTCCCTACCATTCCTCAACAGATGTAAGCAAAAAAGTCTATGTTGATATCCACAACAACAATGCTCACTTCGAGATCACAAATTACTACGGCCACGAACTGCAAATAGAGATAGGCGACTTCTCCCACACCATCGACATCGACGAAGACGACCTCAGCGACGTCGTCATAAATATCCCCACACCCGAATCCTTTGAAACCCGCAAGGTAACCTTCGAATTCGTTCCCGCCTCGCCGTCTCAGCCCATCCCCGACTCGGGCAAATTCAAAGTAACCTATAAAAAACTCCCCTCCGCCCGCTACGCTCATTCAGAAACCCTCGACATAAAAACTGGCACTGCCCAGATCAAAATACCAACGCCCAATAGGATATCATGGCAGCCCACCAAAGATACTAACTTCTTCTTCTACCGAGACAGCGCAAAGATCAACTCCGCTTCCAGCACAATACAAACTATCAAATGCTATCCCGCAGGCGCCATCTTCGGCAAATTCAAAAACACCTCGCCTAACCAGACTCGTGCAAACCTGGGCATCCACGTAATAGAACGCTCCCCCGCGTTACCCGACAACCGCCACCAGACCCCCATCGTCAACCTGAACGGTTCCGTTGGTTCCATAGACCTCCGCACCGAAGGCTCCTATTACATAGGCCCCGTACCTCTCGACGGCGAATACGGCATCACTGTAACTGTCGGAAACTACTACTGGCTCACCGACCCCATCAAACTGACCCCAAAACGATCCATCTGCGAGTACGACATCACTATCCCCCAAAACGCCGTCGATCTCAAAGGCACACTGCTCGACACCCGAAGAAACCCAATAACAGACGCGACCATTTCCTTGCATATTGACGCCCCGTTCGGCGGACGAACACACTCCTACGGCGACACAATAGAAACCGACCAGAAGGGCCGCTTCACCATCCCCTCAGTCAACCCTGATCCCAAACTCGAATACTCCATCACCTTCACCGCACCCGGCTACGTCAAAACGAAACACGAACTCACCCCGACCGCCCACAACAAACTCACCCTCGAACCTGCCCTCACCGTCACCGGCACGGTCATCGACAAAAAGACCGGCAAACCAAAACCAAACATCAGGATCAACTTCTGGCCCACAACAGGCCGCGACGCCAACCTGAAACTCTTCGAAGTCACAACCGACAGCAACGGCCGCTTCACCGCCTCACAGTTCGCCAACACCACCTACAATTACCGCCTCGAAAAAGACTACTCCTACTCCAGCAAAAACACCGGCAAAATAAACCCCGCCAAAACCCCAAATACAAAACTATACTGGAACCCATGACTACCACATCCAACCGTTAGAAGCCAACTATCTTCGCAACCACCAAATCCTCCTCATCCTCCACAAGGATTCTCAAGGGCCCAACAGCCCCTTCCCCAGCAGAAGCCCGTTCAATCGATACACTGCTGGCCATCAAATACCCGTCACCTGAACCGACAAAAGAATCCACACCCGCCGGCCCATCCGCGATCTTCCTCGATTCTACGATCTCACCGGCGCTGCCGACCATCCACACCCAGCAGCCGCCCCCAAGCTTCGTCCCTGCGACCGCGAACCCATCCCCGCCGTCCGCCATAAGATACATGCCCAGCCCCATTCCGTCATAAAGCTCCACATCGTCCCACTTCAAATTCAGATCGCTGTCATACCCACGCACCCTCATCTTGAAATTCATGAACTGACCGCGATTATGGCACACCGCATAATCACCCGTCGAACTCATCCCCACCGCCGCATGCCTGCCCTTAAAGTTCACCTCTTTCAAAATTTTGCCGTCCTTATCGCACTTTATCAGCAGTGCCTCGGAAGGCCCCGCCCCGAACTTGTCATACTCCCCGCTGTCCACCGCGATCACAAAACTGCCATCCTCACCAACCGCCATCGACCACGCAAACTCCTCCTTGCCCCGGTCATAAGTCTTTTCCCACAAAGTCTTACCCGTCTCATCGATCTTGGTCACCCACGCATCAACCTCGTCCCCCATCTTCTGACCCGATATCAGATAACCGCCTTTCAACTTCGCCATCGACCGCATCGCATAAGAATTCCCTGCCTCACCAACCCGCCCAATAATTTTAGATTCTCCGGCCTCGTCAAAACCTATCATCCACGTTTCAGACCCGCTCGAGGCAACGATCACCCGTTCTTTCTCAGGGCAGACTACATCACTGTCCCAGCTTCGAACGTGCTCGATCTCAGGCCCTGTGATCTCCTTTACCCACTCCCGCTGCCCATTCGCATCCAGCTTCCAGATCCACAGCCCGTTATAGGTCAGAGAATTCCCCGTCCATTTCGATTCACTGACAACCAGATAAAGGCCCCCATCCTCGGCCATGATGATTCGTGGATTCCTGTCACTGAAATTACCATTGCTGTAAACCCTCACCCATCCCCCGCGATTACCTTCCGACTCAACCACATCACAAAACCCGCTCCCGCAAAACATAAACACAAAAGCAAACAGCAAAATCGACCGGCCGTTCAGTGCAGTCATAGATTTCTCCTCTCGCAAGCTGTGCAGTTGCCATAATAAAAAGACATGGAACCCATTATACCGCCAATCAGACCGACCGCAAAAGTAAAAGTATTCTAAAAATTCTGAAACCTGAACGTGCACATTTGCCCCAAACGCGCCCCCATGGTTGAAATCGCAGAGAATGCAGAAAGACCTGTCAAACAAAATAGGTCATTACGAAATTCAATTGGAGAAACGCAAGCAGCGATCGAATCTACCCGACCATCAACCGCACCCACCAGCCGCATAATATTAACAAAAAAGGTCCGCCGAGAATGGACCCATCAAAAAGTTCGTCGGAGGCGCGGCTGTTGAATTCTTGCTCCACATTATTCCGCACTTGTGTAGTGATTTTATGGATACACTTTGTGTCATTCCTGCGGAGGCAGGAATCCAGCATAAAATAGAGTTGTATTGCGACTTCCTTACTCTTGTATCTTGCTTCCTTTAGATTTTCTTCGTGCCCTTCGCGCCTTCGTGGTGAAACTGTCTTTACGGTACTTTTCCCCACGCGCCGGCGGAGATATATCCATGAAATTCTCCTACTTGACTGGTAGGAAATGCCTTGTCACTTTTCACCCCTTTTCACCCCACTTTCATACCCAAAACGCGCGCTTTTACCCTACTTTTGCCCATTTTTGCACCCCCAAAAATCGCCCAAATCAGCCGATTTGCCCCAAAGTCTTATTTACAAAGTGTCCATCTGGTACTTTTACCCATAGTTCACATCCGCACCTGTAACCAGAGCCGCATCGACATTTGTACCGTAATATCCGGCCTGGTAACGAAAGATGTGTAGGTGGTTATCTGGCATGAACTGGTTGTTACGGCCCAGAGAAGGGCAGGGCGTACCTGTCCGAAAATGACCTCTGACGAGCTTCTATTTCTGCTTATAAACTACGGACATCTGCAGTTCATGCTCGCCGGATTTGACAAATACGTCAGCCACTTCACCGCCGGTACCCGCTCCAGGCGACGGATCCTTGGCCTGAATGACCATCGGGACAGAGATCTGTATCTCGCCTAAGTCATTTGCAATACGGGACTTAAATCCGCCCAGCACAAGGTTCACCACCTCGCCCAGCGCATCCTCGACCTCCTCGTCGCTTATCTCGTCCTCCGCACCCATCATCAGCATACTCCGCGAGACCATCCTGGCAGTATCCAGATCACACTGCACAACCACCGCACCCTGCAGCGCCCCCATAAACGTTATCGAACCCACCATCCGGGGCGTGTTCTCATCGAGCTTTTCCAATTTATCAACGCGATCTAAGTCCAGCATTATCATGCACTTAAACGCTTCTTCCGCTGCCTGCCACAATGGTTCGGTAAGTGTTTTTTCTGCGATCATTTCCCTGTCCTGAATAGTAGGCTGATTTTACAATCTATCTTTCGACATGATAAAAGCCTCAGTTAAGCTCCAACTTCCAGATTCGCAAAAACTGATATAAGTCACTTGAATCCAACGACTTAGATAAAGATGCCTTTTTGCGCAAAAAAGCATTGTCAAGCCCCCACCCACCCGGTACAATTACTCGCCTGTATCGGGGCGTGGCGCAGTTTGGCTAGCGCGCAGCACTGGGGGTGCTGAGGTCGCAGGTTCAAGTCCTGTCGCCCCGATTTTTGTAACTTGTTGGGGATTCAGGAGTTATCTTCTGGATCGACAATGATTCGCGTGTGCCGAAAACGGCACTTTTTGGCACACGTGTTTTTTTGCCCCTTTTAAGCCACTCCCGCCAGGGCGAAACTCGACGCCTTGTTGGCCTTTTCCAGCAGTGTTTTTCGAGTCGCCGTGTAATATTTCATCGTCGTCTCGATGCTGCTGTGACCGGCGAGCTGCATCACCTCGTGAGGCTGCAGGCCGGACTCGAGCCACTCGGTGATCACCGTTCGCCGCAAGTCATGGAAAGTCGCGTTTGAAATTTTCGCGGACTTGCAAAGCTGCGAAAATTCCGCACTGAACTGCCAGTCGGGGCACAAACGTGCCACATCGGAAAGCCTGCCTCGCATCCTCGCATCGAGCTTGTTGTGATACACATGCCCGCTGATCATCAGATACGGCTGATCGTCGTCCAGGGCATTGCCGAGCTTTTTGAGCAGGGCGGCCAGCTCCGGCACCAACGGCACCTCGCGGGCATCATGATCCTTGATCCGCCACCGCCACGTCGTCGACGTCTTCGCCTTGGGCTGAACACGGATCACTCCGCTTCGCTCGTCGATGTCGCCTCGGCACAGATTCAAGACTTCCGCCCGCCGCAGGCCCGCCGTCTTTGCAGCCAGTATCCTCGCCCGCCACAGATCCGAATCGACCACCCGCCAAAGGGCGGCAAACTCCGCCGGCTCGTAGACCCTGACAAAGCCTTTCGCCTCGCGAAGTCCGCTGACCGACACGAACGGATTTACAAATATCCACTGGTGCCTGATCGCCCACGAAAACACCGGCGAGATCGACTTGCAGTAGCTGTTGACCGTCGGCGGGGCAAAGCCCTTGGCGACGAAAAAATTCTGAAACGCCTCGGCGTGCGAGTAGTCGAATTTTTCGAGCATGATGTCGCCGACCACCTCGATCAGGTAATCAAACGCCCTGATCGTCTTGTCACGCGTCATCGCCGCCATCGACTTGTTCGCCTGCAGGTACACGATCATAATGTCGCTGAGCCGCTGCCTGCCGCCCTCGCACCCGCCCGCGTCAAAGCTGCCCAGCTCCACTTCCTTGCGGAGCTGCTGGCGTTTTGCCCGCTCGTAGCTGCCGTGGCCGAGAGAGATTCGGACACGCTTTCCGGTTTTAGGGTTATTAAAATCTAAAAAGAACGCACCGCCGGTTCCCCGACGGCTCTTAGTTTTGCGAAATCGCAATTTTACCAGTCTTTTTTTGGACATAGCTGTCTCCTTTCGACCGGCTGCGATCCGCCTGAACGCAATTTTCAATACTGATTATACGTTGCAGACGGTCCGCAGGGCAACAATTTTAATTAATTGCATGCGACCCCGCGCTGCCAAACCACGCATATTTAAATTTCAAAGAGCACGTTTATTTGCTTATTCGACGCCGGATTTGACAAATCCGGTTAAAAAATCTTTGTTACTCTCGATCTCGCGAAGGCGTTTATGGGACCTTTCGCCGCGATCTCGTTTAATTTATACCGTGCCGGCGGTTTTTGTCCGCCGCGTCCTGCTGCTGTCGGGTAGAATATATACAGGGCAGTCACGCGATGGACAGCCCATCGTCGACGAACAGTACATACAATTGATTACTTGGGATAATGAAATATACCCGGCGCGGTCGGAACCGGCGCCGGGCCGAGGAGTACTCCTGCCGCACGGGCCGCCTGCGTAGGGGGCAGCCGTGGAATCGGCGGGAGCTGTGTGAGAAGCGATTGTGACTGTGTTCGTGTGTCTCTCGGATCCGCCGAACGTCCGGGCGGAAGAAAGGTCGGGACGACCGTGCCGTGAAGTTTTTGCCGATCTGTGTTCCAAATTTGATTTGCGACCTGAATTTGTCATTTTGTCGGCCAGCTCCTATCGCTGATTAAGTACTCCTCGTTGAGTATGATTTTATAATTAAGGGAGAATACAAGAGGCTGCAAGTAAAAAGTACGGGAATTTCTGGGGAAGTACGAGAAGATTGGAGGTTACACTTAGTTAAGTGTCGGTGTAATATGCGCTTATGGCACGAGGACCAAACGAAAAAAATTTCGGGGCAGACATAGAAAAAGGGCTTGCCGAGCAAGTCAACGCCTACATTGACCAGCACGGTTTGGTCAGACGGAAGTTGATGACGGTACTGCTTGAACTGTTTATGCGGCTGCCGGAGCACGTCAAGGCGATGCTGCTGCACGCCCCGGCGGGCAGTGAGGGCTTCGAGGAGCTTGTGCGGGGGATCGTGCGTGATGAGCTGGCCCGCTCGGGCGTTGATGCGGAGGAAAAGCCGCGAGAGCCCGAGCCGCTGGGCGAGGCGGTGGCGGCCGTCGAGGACGCTCAGACGCATTTTGAGGTACTCGCGCCGGAGGACCAGGCCAAACTCAACGATCTGCGGACGAAGCTGGCACCCAAACCCGCCGGCAACGAACGAGAGCAGATGCAGGAACTGAAGGAAGCATTTAAAAGCTGCGATGAGAAGGTGAGGGAGGAATTTTCAAAGATGATCGCCGACCAGGAGGGCGTCTCGCAGCGACTCAAAAAGCTGGAGGAAAAGGAAAATGCAGGTTAGATGCGGCAACTGTCAAAAGGTTTACGAGGTCGGAGAAGACTGGGCGGGCAAAAAGGTAAAGTGCAAGGCGTGCGGGCACTCGTTCGAGGTGGCCGAGCAAACCAAACCTGAACCGCAGGCCGAAGACGAGCAGGAGCAAACTGAACAGATTAGATGCCTGGATTGTTATTACAGATTTTTTCCGGACCCAAATGACGGTAATCTTGCAGCGTGCCCTCGGTGCGGGACCTCGCATGTCCGGACCAAGCGATCAACAAAAAGTGATGGTCGGTTGCAAAAAGGTCGTCGCGTAAAAATGCCGTCTGACAATGACAGCATGGCGGGCCTCTTTATTCTAGAGGGAGCTATGCTCCTTACGTTCACAGCATTTGTCGGGCTTGGAACCATGGATGGTGGTATAGAGGGGGCAATTGCAGGCGTGATATCAGTCATCACCGGAACTTTTGCACTTGCCATGATATCTTCGGGTATTGCGGCTAAAGTACTGCGCATCAGCGAAATGATCGCTAATCAGCGAATCATTAGAAACGAGCTGATCATGCTGAACGAACAGCTCGACCAAGAGGATGCGGAAGGGGCGGGCGTGAAGATTTCCCGCGAAAAGGTCGGTTGACCGCTTGCGGGGGCGTGCTTTTCGGGGTATATTTTTATAGTTTACCTGCTTAAAAATATTCTTCAGGAGGCGAAAATGAATCGTTCGGCAATGATTATCTGGTTTGTGATCATGGGAATGTTGTGCTCTTTGGGCGGATTTTTGGGCGGTGTGCTGACCACCAGGACAACGCAGAGCGAGATTGGTGCAAGGATGGCTGATGCGGATAAGACGGCTGTCAAACTGGACAAGCTCAGGCGAGCGAACACCCGGCTTGAAGCGAAGCAGGATATTTTAGTCGAGAAAACATGGGAGTTGGGGAGATTTGCAGGGCGTATAGAATCATTTGCGCGTTTACGGAATTCAGTCTGCGAGTATTTTAAGCCGACCGACGACGATCCAATTGACCACGTCAAAGATATGATGAGCAGGCCGGAGACGAAAAACGCAGCAAGACTTTGTATTGGATTGTTTAGTATTTTAGAACCGAAAATAGATGAGTTGGAACAAGAAGTCACCAATTGGGGGGGCTCTCACTTTGACAATAATTTATCGATGGTTGCGGGAAACCTGCAAACAGCAGCATTTTGGGAAGCAAAAAAGCAATCAGACATTGTGAAGTTACTTAACAATAGCAATGTATGGTTGATGTCTGTTTATACCGCTAGTGAATCGGCTGATGAAAGCCTGGCCGAGAGCATCGAAACAGCCTATGACGGCGTCGTTTCCGTCTGGGATGACAAAGTGCCCGGATACCCTGAAACGGAGCCTCTGCCCGAATCGCTGGTGCCTCCGTTGTCTGTCTCCGCTGCGGGGGATTAGTCGCTCAGCCAGTCGTGCAGGGCGATCAGGTAAAGGGTATCTTTTTCGCGGAGTCTTTCCTGGATATTTTTCAACAGCCGTTCGCGGGCAAAGTCCAGATCACGGGCGGTTCGTTCGTCTGTTCGTCTGGGCGCAGATACAGCGCTAACGCTTGATCGCTTGTCCATGGTCACCTCGCAAAATCGATAACAACTGGCGGTTGAAACCTCCCTTGCACAGGAATTATCGGCCCGCAAAGTGGTTAACATTACCGATTTGCGGGCGGTGTGCTGTGTTTTGCTGTCAAAATCTGTCAATTGCTGTCTTTTGCATACGCCAAATATCTGGTATTATCTGCCGCCATGGCACGAACACGCAGGACAATCAGACTCAGCGATCACATCGGCGAGCAGATGGAGGCGTACAAGGACTCGACAAGCATACCGTACCAGGACATCGGCGACGTCGGTGTGTTCCTGGCGGTAAGGCTGACGCCCAACAGCTTTTTCAAGATCAAGGCGAAGATACGCACCGGCGAGGAGCTGGAGCCGGGCGACGTGGAGTTTGCGGGGGATGAAGAAAATTTTTAAAAAAGGGCACGCCCACCGCGGACGTGCCCCGAGTTGATGATAACGCCAAGGGCGTTACCTGATCGGCTATCTGATGCTGAGGCCGAGCGCCTCCAGGATCAACTGCAGTTTGTCGCTGCCCAGCGATGCGCCCTGCAAAAACCGGTAGATCGTGCTGTCGGGCACGCCGGTGAGCTTTTCGAGCTGCCAGGGTTTTAAATCCTGCTCGGCCATCGCGTCTTTGACGATCTGCCGAAACTGCGTTTGACTGCGAGAGAGCATGTAAGTCAGGTTCGGCGAGATGGTCAGATTGCGGTTATGGCGGTTGCATATCTCGATAAATTCCGGCCAGGTCGCCGCCTTCTCCGCATACTTGACAAACTCCTCATCGCGGGTGTCGTACCAGATGGTCTGGTCATATTTGCGTAACTGGTCGATGTATACCGCGCCGCTCAAATCGCCTCGCTCGCGTCCGTAACTGCTGCCCATTGGTTTGTCGGTTGTCATGTTAATTGCCCTCCTCAATGCACTCTTGCCACGCATTCGCACCCATTGCGACTTCGTCGCCGCCCGGGTCAGCCAGCTTTAAAACTTTATCCCTGTTGCGATTTATGATATCCAAGTGCTCTTGCTCATACTCATTTTCACCCCAATAGTAGCGAGCGAGTGCGTCGTAAAGTTTCGCCAAATTGTAAACATCTGAATCATCCCCGACTAAATCATAATCGTCGGGCGAGTGCTCATACATCATCAAGATAAGGCTAGCTTTGCAATAATATCGGTAATAATACGCGATGCCGTCGTGCCAAATTTCGTAAACAGGCACGGGCGAATCAGTCAATGCAACGGTCAGCCGTGTCCGCATGTCCTCGTTGTATTCCGCGAGCGTGTCTTGTAAATCAGGGTCTTGCAAAGATTCCCACGGCCTGATTACGTTGTTGTCGCTATATTCCTCGAATTGCTCTTGCAGCCAGTCGGCTATCTCGCCGAGGTCGTCGCTTTCGATTTCTGCAACTGTACGCTGGTTTCTGCCTTGACATTGCTGGCCATATCTGTATTCAAGTTTCATTTTGCTACCTCCTGTTTTTGGGGTTTTAAGCATGCCCCGCCGAGGCGGGGCGGTTGGTTGGTTAGTCTGCCAGATTGCGGATGCGACGGCAGCGATCACTGCTCTCGATGCGTGCCTGGCGGTCGGCTGCGGCTTCTGCGGCCTGCTGCTTTGCCTGTGCTGCTATCTCGGGGTTATCGGCGTCGAATGCCTCAAGGTCCTTTGCTGCCTGCATTGCGGCAGCGTAGGCGGCTGATGCGGGGTGTGCACTGCTGTAGCTGCGAGATACCAGGCTCGCCCTTTTTGCGAGCAGCTTTTCGGTTTCGCTCGGCTCAGTCGGCTCTGTGATGCAGTGCTCGTCGACAACACGGTCGATCTCGGCCATCGGCTTGCGGCTCAGTGCGTTGCGGAGCATCTTGAGGTTGCACTTTGTGACGATGTAGCATCTGCCTTCGGCGGCGTGATCTATCTCGATTACCATTCTTGCCCCGTCAATGGTTTTTGCTGCTTCGCGTGCTTTTGTGAGTGTTTCATAAGTCGTCATCGTTTTGCCCTTTCGTTTTTTTGATTATTAACTTGTTATCACCAACTCTATTAAATAGTATACTGCATATTCGCAGTAAGTCAAAAGGAAATACTGCGTTTTTGCAGTAATTTTTCAAAAGGGCAAAAAAAGTGCCCGGCGGGGCCGTTGTGTCGGCCTGCCGCCGGGCGGGGGCAAAGTGGTGGGCTCTTTTTAGTGCTTCAGCCGGTTCAGAAGCTGATCGAATCGCCCGCCGGGGCGGTGATGCGTGCTCCGTAGTTTTTGATGCTCGATCCGCTTGCCAGCGACAGCGTGCGGGCGGCAAGGCGGAGGTTGGAATTGTACCACGCCTCGGAGACCTCGGATGCACCGCTGCCGATCTGCTTGCGATACTGGCTGTTGGTCGGCTGCTGAGCGTCGAGGGTGCCGCCGCAGCAGACGAACTTTTTGAGGATGCTCACGTCCGTGTCCGCGGTCTGCCATATCAGCCTGCCCGCCGGGTAGATATTGGCGAGGTTGCAGTCAAGGCCGGTGGCGGTGTCGCCGTCGGATCCCCAGCGCAGCATCCCGCCGAAGATGTCGACGGTGTCGATGGGCGAGTTCCAGGTGACGGTGCCGCCGACGATGATCAGGTCGGCAAGTGTGCCGTTGAGAACGTCTTTGCAGCCGCTGCCCGCCGAGATGGTCGCCGCCTCGAAGCTGGTGAGTTTGTCGACCGCTGTGCTGTCGGCGATGCTGAGGGTGCCCGAGATCGCGAGTATCTCGGCGAATTTGGCGACGTTTGAGCCGTCGTTCTCCGCACCGGAGAGATAGAGCGTGCCCTGTGCCTTATTGACGACGAGCCTGTCGACGTCGGCGTTGACGCCGGTGCCAGCCGAGACCTTTAGATAGACGCTGCCTTCGCCCTCGATGACCGCGTCGCCGCTGCACTCGAGCTCTAGGTACGAGCCGTCGGCTCCGATGTTGCCGTCGTAGTCGGCGGAGATCGTCACCGCTGCCAGGTCGGGAGTGCCGGTGCCGGTCGCGTCGATGTTGGTGTCGATGTCCTGGTACCTGCCGTCGGTGTCGTTGTAGGCTGCGCGGTTGTCGATGAACACCTCGTCGCCCGCCGCGGGCTTGGCGCAGCCGGTGTCGTCTGCGACCAGCCGCCAGTTGCTGCCGGTGTATCCGCCCGCTGCGTTGTCATAATCCCATTCGCCGAGGTGGTCGGTCGCGCCGCCGTACCAGTATTTTTTAGCCATGATCTATAACCTGCCTTTCTGTTTGTAAGTATATGCGTCGTTCCATGCCTTTCATTCAGGCGCCTCTAGTTCGAACTAAGGACTGTACGCATCATCCCAGTCCGTCCAATCGACGTCATAGAAATTCGATGAAACAGTGTTTCCTTTTGTGTCCTTAGCCTTTACTTGGTACTGCCAGCTTCGGGCGTTGTTATTATCTATTTGGTACTGGACATCGTCTTTGTCCAAGAAGTGGTGTGTAAATTTTATAGTTGTGGACCAGCTACGAGAGGGACCATCATTAAACTTTTCTGAGTATTGATAACTAACCGGAGGGCTGCCACGATCCTCCATTATGTAGCTTTCCATTACAAGAACCCAATCGGGCTCGTAAGTCTGATCAGAATAAGGTGAACCATAGTCACCGTTATAATAATCAGCATTCAGGTCTGTTATCTTAGGGGTGTTGTACATTCCAGCAGTTGGCTGCGGTGGGTCAGTATCAGTGGTAGGATCTTGCGGATTTTGATCTTGCAGTTCATAGGTTCTATCCCAAATTTCTAAGTCATAGTCATTCCATTGGTACTCAACCAAGAACTCTTGATTTGGATCGGCTTCGATACGAGCACGGGAGAATAGAACGCCATCGTCTGGATTGGTCCCGCAAGTAATAACCGTAACTGGATGATCCAAGTATATTCGTACATATTCATAGGTCCCGTCCCCCATCGGCTCCATGTCAATATACCGGTAGACAATGTCATAACCCGAGCCGATAGGAAGACTAACAGTTGTTTTGCCGTCCACGTTTACTTTGGGGGATATATAACCGCAAGGCAGCGGATCGTCATCATATTGGTCGTAATAAGGCACATCCCCATTGTCAGATGCTTGCATTTTTAATCGACATCGAACCGTATTTTGCGGCAATGGGACTCTGTCGCTGTGCCAGCCTTCGTCTATAATAAGACGGAACATGTGCTCTCGCCAAAGGTTTGTAACGCCACCTAAGTACTCCTTTGGATCGGAATATTCAACTTCAGACCACCCAAATTCTTTTGCAATCCAAAACGTGCTGGGATAGTTGCCCGTGTCCTTGACACCCTTTTCCCTGAATTCAGCAGGATCAGCGGGCCTATTTTGTTGAATATAATTCTCCCACTGATTCGTCACATCTTCAGCCGAAGAGCCCTCCCAATACTCCATTCTGGTTAATTCATAATTCCAATTCTCTAAGCTAGCTCGTATTTCCTTAAACTTCAAAAGATGGAGCAAGTCATGGCATTCTCTTAAAATGTTTAGCAGGTTGTCCCAGAAACCTCTTTGATTTGTGTCTCCGTAGTTTGCTCCGTGGCGACTGGATATGTATGAATTATAATAAACTGTGTTAGAGCCCGAAGGCATGTCCTTATCAAAGTACAGATCAACTCCTCCACCGTCCGCGTACTCCGCTTTGATAACGGTATAGGCGGTAGGCGTTTCATCCCATATTTGATGTCCCGCCTCGGGTGCGTTGGATATAGCTGCTTCAGAAATGTTAACCTTATTAGAACCGTCTGCCGTAACCGACCAGCTATCTGAAGCTGCGAAACTAATCGAAGGGGTGGTGGTTAGAAAATCATCGCTGCACTGATCCTTTACAGGAGTTTTTCCATCGCTGCTCGAACTATCATCTTCTTTCCAACGCTGTGGCCAGTTATCCCCTCCGGTATTGGATCCATCCCCGAATGTATCACTGGGCAAGGTAAGATCGGGTGTGACTCCGGTAACCTGCTCGTGTGCAATCATTTTCCAAGGCTGATTCTTTACACATCCGAAACTATATTCAAAAGTTGGACGGATAGAAACGGTAGCTTCATCGTACTCCGGTGGATTGGACCAACCGTGATAAGAATTTTCGCCCTCGACAACTTCATTCGCTTTCAAATGGTCTTCGGGATTCCACGCTGTGTCGCCATCGTCTATGTATAAATCAAAATGAAAACTAGTTGTGTCTCTTAGTTTCCAAAGCAAAAATTCAAAAGCACTGCCATGACAGCCCCAATACTCGTCATTTAGATTTGCGTACTGTTGTTGGTATTGGTTTCTATCAGGATTCCAAGCTCCCCATCCTGAGATATAACCGTCCGAACCGTCCGAACCAAAAACTTGTCCATAGGTTCTCTTCGGATCTTTGTCATCGTGCATGCACGTTCCGGACCAATGTTCTTGCAGCCAGTTCCACTTATAACTTAAATCAACCGGCTCCGACCATCCGTACATATCGGCAGCTAGTTCTACCCAATTTTGAATAGCCAAGGAAGAAAGTTTTGCACTGTCCTCCCAATCGCCTCTTGGGTTATCTTCTATGCCATCCCCTTTGGCATCTACAGGCGACCTATGCACTGTGGTTATGGTATTCCCGATCCAACTTGCTTTCCAATACTGATCCGTCCATGCTGAACCATATATTGCATTACTAGCAGTTTGATACCATTTGTGAAGTTGAGGGTGTTGAGCCCCTAATGTATTGGGGTCAGTTATATGCTTAGCATTTATCTCGGGAGCTCCTTTGAATATCCATTCGTTGCGTTCGGTGTCATAATACTTACGAGGATACGTCTGTTCGCGCCAGTCTACGTCCTGTGGTAAATAAGCGTGTGAAGGATTTTCTTGATTGAATCTATAGGCACTGCCTGTGGGGAGAACAGTTTGTCCTCCGTGATCCCAATCCCATCGACATACTATTCTGTCCGCGTTACGATCGAAATGATGATAAAAACATGTATTGACAGCCTTTCCCCATTCAGTGGAATTCATAGCTCTGTCACCACCAGCAGGAGGTCGATTGGGATTTAACTCAGGGTTGGTTGAATCGTGTATAAACCATCCAGCATTTTTCCATTGACGAAGAACCCACCATGTTCCTCCGAAGTCGCAAGAGACTGAGCCCGACATGGACGGAGGTGTCAAGGAGTTGTTTCGATTATCTTTCAGAGACACCTCTAGATCCGTGCCGTTTTGTAATCGACCAGACACCCATACTATACGGTTATTCCACGCCGAATTGGAGGAGGACAGAAGGAGAGGAGTGCCAGGACGGAGTTGATGATATTTCTCATTGGTATACGACAAGATCAACTTGCCGTTAGTGACGCCCGAATAAGAGTGAGAAAAGGATTCTTCATACCAAAGAATAACCGAGCCTGGCCCGAAAGGATCTTCGTAGTCATCATTATCGGCGGTAGATTGCACGGAAGAATCTGAAGCATAAAACACATCCCCCCTCGTACCGTCATAGGCCTTTGTACCCGTCTCACTATATTCCCATGCATATCGTGTTTGGTTTTCGTCATCGGGAGAGGTGTAAGAGTTGTCCACCCCTTTCATGGTTCCGAAAAAACCAAACTTCCCTCTACTAACACCTTGTGAGAACTGTAAAATGTCGGAGGACCATCCGCCTGCCTTACTATCAATATCTATCCCATAATTACTATAACTTGGGGCTGGGTCACCTGTCAAGACATCTTTATAATATGTTCCAGTTGGGCGGTTTTGACCATCTTTTCTTGCATATCGACCATACACCATCAAGAACACAAGAAAACGTAAATCATTATACGCCTTGCCGTCAAATTCTACACCTGACTCGTCCCACGGAAATTGTTCAAATTTATACCGCTCACTCATACCTATACCATCGGCCAAACAACGCCTATTTTACCATCCGTTTCGTCTACGCACGCAATTGTGCGAGGCGAGCTGTTTCCGACATACATCAACGCCGGAATATGCCAGTCGGATTCGCCCGACGGCTTGACCAGTTCCACCGCTTGACCGACAACAAACCACGGCATCCAGTTGCGCAAATCTTGCACCGTGCCGGGCTCGTTGGTTACTTTGTCAATGGTGATCTCCGGGTCCTGTGCCGTGCCGCTGCTGTCCAGCAGCTTAACGCCCAACGCGGTCTGAGGCGTGGTGTAATCGAGCTGAGTAGTAACCTCCGCCCATGTGGTGGTATCGCCTCCGCCTCCGCCTTCGCCGAAGAGGTCAACGCAGTACCAGGTCGCGTCGCCGGTATCGTTTTTGAGTTGTGCCACGAAGATGATGCTGCCCGCCTCCAGCGTGGGCGATACGTCGCTTAGATCGGTTCCGCCGATCAGCGAGCAGTTTACGGTGATTCCGCTGCCGGTGCCGGTGGTTATCTCATTGCCTTCGAGGTCGTAGAGGTTGGCGGTGATCGTGGCGCCGGTGCCCGCTGCCTCGGTGACCTTCGCCCGGCGTACGGGCGCACCGGCGGGCGGCGGTGGCGGGGGGCTCTGGCGTACCGGGCGTTTGTCGATGTCGGCCTTGGTCGCGGCGAGCCGTTTGTCGATGTCGTTGATGCGGCGGGCGGTCACCTTGAGGTTCGGCAGGTGTGTCGAGCCGGACCGGCCGCCGAGCTGCAGGATGTTTTCGAAATCCAGCTCGACGTGGTCGGTGCGGTAGTGCACCCTGCTGGACCGGTAGTCGGTCTTGATCGATGTGACCACGCTGCCGGGTGCGTCGTGGTCGGTGGTGATGTCGACGTGTTCGAGCATCTGGGCGATGCGTGCCTGCGGCTGCAGCACATCGTTGCGGATCTCGACCTTGAGCCGCTTGCGGCCGTACCACGCCTTTGCCGCCATCAATACGTCGATCAGCCGCTGCGTGTCGTCGCGGAACGTGGAGTTGCCGTTGTATTCGACCGGAGCACCATCGGCATCAACGCCGACATAGGTGCCGGGAACTATCCACCAGTATTCCGCGTCATCGACCTCGATGATAAGCGTACGCGGGTTCTCGGCGGTCGCTCCGGTGAGCGTGTCGGTGACCTCGAACCGCTGGTCGGTGCTGATCATGGCGGTAATCGTCATCCATTGCCAGTTCGTGCCGTGTGTGTCCAGGTCGCTGTCCCAGAGACCCGGTTCGGCCAGCGAAAAATTGTCGCGTGCCATGAGGTACTGGGGATTTGTTTTGACTTCGAATCCGAGCTGGTTCGGCAGCGATCGCACCTGGGCAGGTACCTTCATTTTGTCGGCGTAGACACCGCCGCCGCCCTGGTCGCAAATCGCGAACGGTTTTCGGTATTCGGCGATCGTGCCGGCGGGGTTGTTGTCGACGGGCGGATCCTGCGAATAATCGACTCCTTCTTTGAACGGCAGCATGTCGTGAAACCGCTTGTTCGCGTTCCAGTAGGGGGCGTTCTGCGCGGGCTCGATATGCGGGGCGGGCTCGAGCGTCGGGATCCATTTGGGATTTGCGTTGTAGCCGCCGAGCGTCCAGTCCCAGGTATTGGGTACGATGAATTTGGTGAAAACGTCGGCAAACTTGTCTTCGGACCTGAATTTGTCGTTGAGCTCGGCCTTTGCCTTTTCGTCGAGCTCTGCGTAGCCGTCGGTGTTTTTGGCCGCATCCTCGTATGCCTGTTCCACGGCGAATGGCCAGCCCTTTACAATATCATCTCGCACAGCGTTCCACGTTCCGCACACGCGTATCGGCGCGCCTCGTACGGTGATGCGGTCGTACCGCTGGCTCTGGTCGAGCGTGAGCGAGACGCGGGTGTTTTCCTGCTGCCGCCACAGGTCGAGGTTCTTGCGGTCGTCGAGGGCGTGGCCGGGGATGGTGACGCCGGATATCTCGATCGACTCGTCGATCATCGATCGAACCACCAGCCAGGCGTTGGCGTCGAGGTCGGTGTAGATGTACCAGCACAGACCGCGGCTGCGGTTGACGATCGCGTTGACCGCCTGGCGGAGGCTCAGCGACGAAAGATCCATCATCGAGTACATGCCCGCCAGCATCTCCTTGATCGCCGCGGGCATCCACAGGCGGATCCGCGGCCCGGGCGACTTTTGAAAATGGCCGACGATGTATTCGAGCACATCGTAGTGGCTCCACTTGTCGTCCTGGGCGGCGTTGAAGATGTACGTTTTATAAGTCTCGACGTCGCTGGTGAATTCGTACTTTTTGTCGCTGCGGTTGCCGATCATCTCGCCCGAGACGGCGAGCTGGTTGAACGTGGGCAGATAGCCAAGCTCGACGGGGTCGCTGCCGGGGCCCGCGATGCCGCCGCCGGTCTCGATCCGCCCGCTCTCCATGCGGGTGTCGAGCAGATATTCCAGCGAGTACGCCTTGACGGTCTGGTCGGCGGTCTTTACGCCGCCGCTCTCGCCGAGGATGTCGAACTGCTCGGCGGGGATCACGCCGGTGAACCATATTTGGCGGTTGGTGCCGTAGGCGTCGTCGGCGGCGATGATCTGCACGTACTGATCGCCGTGGCTGGCTGCGTAGTCGCCGCTGAGCAGGGACTGACCGTGCGCGAAAAAGCCCTCGCCGTATCGGATCTTCAGCTCGGCGGTGCCCACCTTCGGGGCGACCGTCTGCTCGCTGCTCAACGGCTCGATGTCCGGGCGGGCGATCCACTGGGCGTGCCAGCGAGACTTCATCCAGACGTGTATCTGTTTGTTTTGATAACTCTTCTGTGCCATCGTTTATCGCTATTCCTTTTTTTTACCACCCGCTATGCCGTGGGCTTGAGAGACCACCTGCCGTAGACCAGGTACTCCGTGCCCGCCGGTATGCTGGTGGCCACGCGGGCGACCCGCGTCACGCGTGCATCGAGCACCATCACCGCGTTGGTCGTCTTGCCGGTGTCGTCGACTACGGTGACGAGCTGACCCTTGTAGGCGGCGTAGGCGTTGGCCGCCTGGTTTGCCGATACCTGCGAGCCGACCGCCTGGACGGTCTCCAGGACGTAGTCGTCGGCCTTAGCGGCTTCCTTGCGAAAACCCGCACCGGCGACGCCGGGCCGCTGGAACGGAACGACCACCGTCGACAGCGAGGGAAGCTGCGGGCCTGTCATCCTCAAAAATGTGATGGTTCCGATCGTGCTCATTGTTTAATCCAGCCCTCCCATCGACCCGCCCACCGGCACGCCTTGATTGCTGTTTTCCATGTTCTGGTTGAGCTTTTTGGTCTCTTCCTTGAGGCTTTTAGTCTCTTCGAGCTGCTGCTTTTGTATTTCCATTTGCTCCCGATACGCCTGTTGCTGCATTTCAAGAGATCGCAGAACGTCTTCCCATCGCTTCTCTGATTCCGGGTTGTAGGCGGGATTAGGAACTTCCTTAGTGTAATAAACACCAGGCACGGTTCCACCGGGCAGTTTCTTTTCGAGTGTCGGATCAGAAACGCGGCTTCTAATCAGTTCGGCTTGCTGTATAAACGGCTCAATGGGCCTATCGCCCATCGTGCTTTCTATTTCCAGGAGTTTTTGAGCTATTTCTTTTTCAGTATAGCCAATCCCCGGGGTATTTCGTAAAACGTTTTCGAATGTTTTACGCGCCTGCCCTGCGGCTGCAGCACGTTTGTCCACCAGCTTAATGTCTTCGGCGGCCGCCTGCCCAATCTGATCGGCGAGGACCTGACTGCCGTATTCGCTTTTTTTCATGTTTTGGAATGTCCGGACATAGTAGTCTTCCTCCCGGGCCTTATCTAATGCCGCTCGCCCGCGTTCGCCGACGCCTGGTCCGAACATCGGAGCGACGGTCGCAACTGTCGGGCCGAAAGCTTTTACGAGCTCATCTTTGCTGGCTTGGTCGGCCCATGCCATCCTCTCGGGCACGCTCATGTCCAGAAGCTGATTTTGCAGTATTTGTTCTTCGGTCAGCTTCTGCCCTGGTTTGCGTTCGATGCGGGCCTTGTTATCCACTTGCGCCATTAAATTTGCAAATGTTGATAGCGCCCGTGGTTTCTGTTTCTGCTGTACGACGGTCGTTAACCTGGCTATCATATCTTCGGGGTCGGCACCCATTTTGACGCTTTTAAATATACCCTGCATGGCGGCGGGTAACTGCTCATCGTATTCGCCCGCCTGCTCGCTGAGAAACTGGGCAAGATCGAAATTGTCCCCTACGTCGCCGCCGAGCAGAAGCTGAAGTTGACCGGCCAGTTTGACCGTATTATCGCGAGCACCCGCAGTAGTGCCCGATGAGAATTTGACCGCCTGCAAAGCCTCTTCTTTTGTGAACGTCGGATCAGCACCTGTCCAAACCTCGTAAGCTCCAACCGCCTGCCGCCTGGAAAGGTTGGGGGCCTTAGCCGCCTCCGCGTAGATGTCGCTGATCATCTTGTCCGCCGCCTGCGGATCTGCGAAACCCATTGAACCGCGAATCGCATCGATAGCAGATTCGGCAACCGTCATATGTGCTTTTGCGGCTTCGTCTTGTTTGCGGATAAGATCGTCATATTCGTTTTTTAGTAACTCCACCCCTGATTTAAATTTATCCAGCGCAAACTGCCCGGCTGCGAACCCTCCGCCTATCTCCATAATCGACCTGGTCAGCCCCTTGGTGGATTTGCTGGTGCGTTTGGTCTGTTTGTTCTGGGACTTGAGCTTTTCGATCATCTTGTCCTGCTTGTTGATGACCTTGGCCATGTCCGCCTGGGCCTTGTCGGGATCCGCCGAGATTTTGAAATCTATTTTTCCAGCCATTATTTGTACACCTTTTTGTCGTTGACTTTTTCCAGGTCGTCCTCGATCATCTCCGTGATCGCCGCGGCCATGTCCCGCTGTTCGCTTTTGCTGGTGGCGATCAGTTCTTCGCCCTTTTTCGGATGGCCCGGCGGTGTCATCCAGAAGTATCGCACGCGGTTGTCGGTGACGAATTTTCCTTTCACCACGCCGCCGGAGTCGACGACCTTGATCGTTCGCGTGAGCTGTTTTTTCGACCGGCCCGAGAACACCAACGGCGGCAGGCCCTTTCTGCGTTTGTAGCGTGCGTAACGCGGGTGCCGGGCGTCGTAGTCGTACCGCCGCTTTGCGCCGGACTTGAAATGTTTTGGCAGGGCCTGTTTGTGCCAGCTCTTGACCACCGTCTTGAGGGCGGCCTTGGTGGCGGACTTGAACCGCATCTTCTTGCCCTCCAGCGAGCCCCGCATTTCAAGTTCCATTACGATCATTTTTTATCAGCCCATCTCGCAGTTAAACCAGTACACATCCGCGAACGTCGGCAGGTAGCCGGGTATCAGCCCGGCACGCCATCGGCAGTATCGCAGTTTTCGTCGGTGCGTTTTTTTTTAGCCTCCGCCTCCGCCGCTTTCTTGACGGTCGGCCAGTCGATCATCGCCATCATCGCCTCTTTCATCGAGTGCGTCGTCACCGCTCTGAGCACGGCAAGCTCGTTTACTCCGATGTAATAGTTCAGGCTCATCGCGTCCGCTATCAGCTCAAGCGAGCCCATCGGGTCCGCCCAGGTGCCCACGACGCCGTCGCTGTCGGGCGAGTGGGCGGCGACGAACTCGTCGAAGAATTTTTCCACGCGGCTGCTCAGCTCGGCGTATCTCGGTATCGGCTCGGCGATCACCCGGCCGTTCTCGAACGTCATCGCCTGCGGCAGTGCCGACCCTCCGTCGATCAAACGTATCGCGGGCACGAGCCATTTTTGTCCGCACATCTCGACCGGATGGCCGCCGATCGCGTCCGGCCGCTGGATGTCGGCGGGCCCTGGCGGGTCGTCGTCGTAGTAGCCGACATGGAATTCGCCGCACGCGCTGGGCATCCACGTCTGCTCGTTCTCAAGGTACATCGCTCGTTTGGCCGGTTCGGCGGTGTGTATGCTGCCGTCTTTGCCTTCGGGCCCTTTGCATTTTCGCCTGGTGATCTCGATACCCTGCTCGGCCATCGAACGCAGTCGCGAGCAGAGCGTGTCTGCCTTTTCGCCCGCCGCGATAAAATATAAAAACTGTCCCATCGTTTTCCCTTTTTCCCTTTTTCCCTTTTTCGTTTTGCCGTTTTAGCTGCTTTTTATTTTAAACAATTACGCCAGCCCGCCGACGGCGATCACGTCGTTGCTGCCGTCGTAGATCGGCGTTATTTTGATGCTGGTGCCCAGCCGCTGACCGGAGCTGCCGGAGATCGGTTCGAGCTGGATCCGCCCGCGGTTGACCGTGAACGATACGTTGGTGCCCGCCAGCGTACCGCCGTTGGTCAGTGCCGCCGCGTTGATCACGCTCTCGGAGCCCTCGGTCTCGTCCTGGGCGGCGCCGAGTATGCCCCAGTTGTCGGAGGTGATGTTGCCGATCTGGCTGGTTTCCAGCGTGATGGTCGGCTGGCGGGTGCCGATGGCCGCGAAGCTGCGGTACTTGTCGCCGCTGCCGCCTTCGGTCCAGGGCGTGATGCCGAAGTCGATCACCGCCTGCTGCACGGCCTCGACGGCTGTGCCGTTGATCTCGCATGCGCCCAGCGTGTACAGCTCGTCGGCGGCTCCCTCGCCGGTGTCCAGTGACTGCGAACCGGTGAACGCGATCGGGGCGGTGGATCCGTCGGAGCTGACGAAGATGCACAGATACTGCAGCGTCGCCTTGCCTCGATGCGGCAGGGTGAGCGTCTGCGGTATTATCAAACCCTGCACCGCGGTGCCCTTGATATGGCTGGTTGCGCCTTCGCGTGTGCCGCCGTTCGTTACCGCCTGGAACCACATGACAAAATTGCTGGCGGCGATCGCCTTGCCGTCGATATCGCCCAGCGTGGCCAGGGCGGTCTTGATGGCGGTGGTGGTAAATGTCAACTGCGGATCTGCGCCCGCCACTGCGGAAAATCCGTTGTCGACGCTGCCGTTGCCGCCCTCGAGCAGCTCGACGAGCTGCTGCGAAAACGTCTGGGCGGTGATGCCCTTGATCAGCGTGGTGTCGTATTTAACACCTGCCAGTGTGTGCATTGTGTATGACATTTTTTATCGTCCTTTCAATTCGTTTTGTAACGTTTTTTAATCGGTCAGGCCCCACAGCACGTGGAACGCGGTCAAATACGCCTCGATGTCATGTGCGTAGCGTGCCGGCTGCATTATCCGGTTCCATTCTCGCGTGAGCAGATAGCCGGGCTCGCTGGAGAGTTTTTGGCAGTCGTCTATCACGCCGTCGACGAAGTTGTGAAAGTCCAGCTCGGCGTTGGCGGTCTGCTCGGCGGCCTGGTACGCTGTCGGTATCGACCGCTCGAACTCGACCTTTAGCTGCCCGCTGCCCGCGTACGCTGCCTCGGCATAGAGCTCGGATCTGTCGCTGTCTGTCGGGCTGATCAGAACGAACGGACGCTCGAACTCGGTGTCCGGGTCGTACAGCGCGATGTGAATATACTGTTTTGCCTGAGCCTGTTTTTCTTCGTCGGTGCCGACGGCTCCGATGTCGTTTTGGAAGGTGGAGCTTGCCGCGATCATATCTCGCAGGGCGGCGGCGGCCTTGCCGAACGCCCCGGTCGCGGTCACCTCGGTCTCTGTTGCGACCGGGCGGAATATCTTTGCGGCGGTGGGTGCGGAGATCGCGGCGAGACTGTCGCTTCTGGCCACGCCCAGTGCTGCGTAGACCCTGGACGCATCGAGGTCGGCGATCACCAGCTCGTCGGCATCGCTGGGCCCGGTGACGAGCCCCGCATCCGTCCAGTCGGCGTCGGCGTCGCTCTTGACGTACATCTGCACATCGTAGCTGCTGGTCACCGCCGCGGTCAGCGTAGTGCCGTCGAGCATGTATGTAATTGTCGGTCGTGTGAGGATCACGCGTCATACCTCCCTCGTACCGGCGGCAGTGGCAAAGAGAGATTATATCGCCCGCGTCCGAACGGGTCGGCACCCAAACTAACCGCCCTCACCCCATCCTCACTCACCATAGTCACATACCCGCCAGTCTCAAGTGCAGTCTGCGTCTGTATGTCGTATGCGTGCATGTACGTGCCTGCGGGACTTGCCGTCTCGTTGAAGGCGTAGTATATGCCCTCTATATTAGAGTCATACTCAACCAGCTTTGCCGCCGCTGTGTGTGGCTGGGTCTTGTACCGCTCCAATATCGCCGCAACATCGTTACGCCATGCCTCTGTAATTGTGCAGGCATCGAGGTCGAGCAGGTGGATGGATGCGGCTCTGACCCTAGACTCCTTTGTTAAGGCAGGCGTGGAGCCTATATATATGCCAGCGGCCATGTCCTCCAGAGGGCCAGCTAAGGCTATGTTAGAGGGATACGCTATAGCTCCGTCGCAAAAGCCATGCCAATAGTCAGAGTTATACGGACGATCAAACTGAAACTTGGCATTGCTGACATTTCCGTCGGAAAACCAATAGAAGTTTGCATCGCCATCATTTGTTTCAAATACCTGTATCCCCACTGATTCCGCCGTCTCCGAAGACACGTATCGCTCGTAATTAGCGGATACACTTAAACCCTTAGTGCTTATCCCCACCGCAAACTTGCCGTCCTTGTGCTGGTTGAGCCAACTGCCTGCCTGAGCACATACAGCATAGCCGCTCACGCCGTCTGTCTTTATCCCCACCTGCCGTGTGGATTTGGCAAGCTGGTTGTAGCGGGAGACTTGCAGGGTGCCGGTTAACTGCGTTGATGGGATATATACATCAGCGATAAGGGCGTCTGTGTACCAACCTCCAGTTGGTTGACCCGCCTCAGTCACAACAGTACCAATTATATACAGGCTTGAACTACTTTTGAAATATATATACCACTTCACCGGATCACCACCCGCCCCGTCAGGGTGCGTGTCCTGCGAAATGTACACCCGCTCGCCGTTATAATAGCCAAGCTGCTCGCCGCCGTGGTCAGTGTCCGAATCCCAAACGTACACACCGCAGGGAGCCGGAGCAGTCCCGCCATCGCCATCGGGGACGGAAGCATCGCCTTTGGCACCGACATACACCGCATCGGGCTCTGAGGGAGTCTCGCCGGTCATGTCGGCAACTTGCAGGGAGAGTGCGGAGAGCTGAACGTACTCAGTCGACTCCAAAGGCCCGCTGGAGCTCAACAACTCCATACTCAAATAGCTGTTGCCCGCACCGGCAGTGACAGAGCAGGTGTACTCTTTGGGCGAGGGTCCTTCGTTAAGTTCCGGCACAACACTGACCGGCGTACCGCCGCCCAGTCCAATGTCAAGCGTTACGTCGGCACCTACGCTGACGGATGACACCGTAAAAGTCAGCGCATACGTTCTGCCTGCAATGATTGGCATTGTGATGTACGCTACGCCGGAGCCGACGGTGGAGTCATCGCCAACGGCCTTGAATTCTCCGCCGGCGGTTTCAGACCAGCCAGCACCTTTCGTCCAATCGGACGTGTCGCCGACCGTATCAAATACCGTGATTGGCAGCAGTTCTATCATTCGCGAATCCTCGCACCAGTCAGCCTGTACCGCACTTCGGCGATAATCTCAGTTATGATGTCTTCAGGCTGATAGATCGTCGGGTTTTCGAGCAGCTCATCAAACAATGCCTGGCCCTGCTCATTCAGGTAGTCGTTGCGAAGTCGCAGCAGGCCGTCGATCTCGACATCGGTATAAAAGCCGTATACGTTCGGGTCCTCATTAACAGGTATCAGCTTGTTAAGTATGTTGATCTCCACTGGATCAGTAGCCGCATCAAGCCTGTCGCGTAAAGACTGTGTTTGTTGTTCGAGTTCTTCTTGGGTCATGGTTATTTCCCTTCTTATACTACTGCCTGTGCGAATTCCGCCGCCCACTCGGTGGCTCCGCTGACGCTTTCCATAAACCCGATCAGGCGTGCCGCTTCCAGCGAATCGACGGCGACGGTGGCGACACCCGCGTTTGCGGTGGCTCCCGTGCCCATGACGTAGTGCTCGCCGTTTTCAGCGACCACATCACGCGGCCACGGCTGGTATTCGATCGTGACCGCCTCGGCGAAGTAGTAGCCGCTCATGCCTGGTACGGGCGTCGCTCCCAGCGTGAACTTTGCCACGAACACCAAAGCGAAGTCGCCGCCTTCCTGTCTTGCCGCCCACACCGCCATTCGGATCGTATCGCCGGTGCTGCCCTTGCCGTACGCGCGGAAAAACCACAGCCCGCCGGACTTGTATGCGTTTACGTGCCCGGGCTTAACCCTGCCGGTCGCCAGCATCGTATCCCAGTCGATCGCATCGACGGCCGGGCCGGTGTCGGCCTCGCTCGTAAGTGCCCTGAGTTCTTTCCATTCGGTTCCGGTCATATCTGCTGCTCTCCGTTCTGCCTGTGTTCTCTTTCGTTTATCTGCAACGCCAGTCGCATCTCCAGCGTCGTAATGTGTTCGTTCAGCTCATCCCGCCACCTGCTGAGCCGTTTGATCTCTTCGGCCAGCCGTTTTTCCTGCGTGGTTTTCGGCGGACTCATCATGTCAGCAGCGCCGTCCCCAGCGCCCCGGCGATGGCCATGAGCACGCCGATCCAAGTCGTCGCCCAGACCGGCAGCCGGTTCTGCACACGTTCCAAAACGTCCCACTGCCTGGCGTCGCTTGCCTTCAAATTTCGGATCTCCGCGTTGATCTCGCCGTGGTGAGGGCAATCCGGTTGATGTTCGTTGTCGGGCATTCTGCCATGATCTCCATTTTTCGTTTCTGTTTTGAAAATAACTTTACTTTACGTCTCCGCCCTCACGAAGTGGCCGTCGCTGTGTCGGGCGTTGTCGGTCGTCTTGACCGCGGTGACGGTCGTGATTGAAAAGTCCTGCTCGTCGATGTCGTCGATCCGCCAGCTCGCCCCCTCGATGGTCAGCGTGTCGTCGATCGCGGGCGAGTTCCATTCGCTTCGCAGTATCGTTACGCTCCTGCGTTCGACCGTCTGGTTGCCCTGCTGGTCGTAGCTTCTGACCTTGTCTGCGGGTCCGACTATCGCCGAGCTGATCGTGATCGCATCGCCGCCCGCCGGCGTGGCGGTGATCTCGCCGCCGACCTTGGTCATTGCCTTCGCCTCCGCATCCTTTACCAGTGTCTCAAAGTCGCTCATCGCCTACAAATCCTCCTGCGATTTGGTGCGGGGGCTCGGCCCTGCCGCTGGCTCTTTTACAATTCGACCGGCCCCCGTGGCACCATCTTCATTGTCGGGTTGAGAGGCTTGATTCCGCTGGCCGGTAACTGCTCTTCGTTCGGCACCTGCTCTTCGTTTGCGGTGCTTTCGCCAGGCGTACCAGCCGCCGATCCTCAGACCGATATAGCTCACCAGCCGCTGCCACCACGGCACGCTGCACCACCGGCACAATTCGAGCCTGATCATGTCAGCCTGTCTCTGGCTGATCTGGACAGCACGTCCACTGCTGTTGATCATCTCACCGCTGTAATACAGCCAGTCATGGGCGATACCTGCAACCGTGTTTCGGCCGAACTTGGGGACGAGCCCGCGGAACAGCCAGGGCACGGAGTTGCCGTCGCTGACGAATCCTTGTCTTGCGATAAAACTCCAGTCGCCCGCGCGGACACGCCATCCACGCGACAGTCTTATGTTGCCGTTGTCGAGCAGCTCGACTATCGGCGGTATGTAGCTGATCTGTCGGCTCATTTTGACTGCGCCTGCATCCATTCGATGAGCTTTGCGGTAAACGTCTCGATCTCCACTTCCTGGCTGGCGCTTCCCTCCAGCTCGATCAGCCAGCCGTTGGGCGCCTGGCCGCGAAGACCCTTGTATTCCTTGCCGCCGGCGGTGAAGTGCGTGATCTCCGTCAGGCTGGTGAGGTTGCCCGCCTCGTCGAACGTCTGATGGACGAATTTGTCGTCCGTGCAGCCGCCCGCGGCGATCGCCAGCAGAATGATCACGTAAAGCAGCATCGCCACCGCGATATTGGCGGCGAGCTTGTGTTTGGTCGGCGTTTTGTCAAAATGAAAATTTGAATGAGAGTCCTGCATCGTTTTGCCCTTTCCTTTTTCGTCTGTAAACTCCGCCTTCGGTTCCCACCCCGATCAAGACTGCCGGACGGCCCGGCATGAAAGACCGCCCGGCTGATCGAGGTGTGTTTATTGTGAGGCTATCTGCTAGGTCTCGAGTGCCCAGGTGCCGCGGATCGCCTTGATGTACCAGCCGTCGCCGCCGTTGCCCACCAGGGTGATAAAGTCGCCGTGTTCGGCGGTCGCCTTGGTGTTGACGATATCCTTGTTGTCTGCGCCCGCCAGGTCGACTCCGGTGATCTTGTCGTTGGCGTTCGGGCTCACCGTCAGCTCGACGACGGCATCAGCGCCGTCGTTGACGAACGTGATCTCAAAGCCCGCGGATGTCGCCGGCAGCGTGAACGTCTTGGCGTCGGTGGCGATGTGCAGCACCTTGCCGTTGTCCTGTGCGTCGACGGTGTAGTCGTCGTCCTTGGTCTCGTGCGTCTTGCCTGTCCACGCGGGCAGACCGGGCGTTTCGACGTTGAGAGCTACTTTTACCTCGCCGTCTGTGGCCGCAAGGTCCTCGACGAGCGTGCCCACCCAGAAATCGCCGTCGCTGGCGATCGTGGTCAGTGCGCCTTTACCGGCGTTGTCGCTGTCGCCGTAGGGGTCGCCGTCTTCGTCCCACCAGGCGTTGTCGCCTGCATTGCCGACTACGGCCGCCGCACGTATCTGGAATATGCCTTCAACGTCCGCGTAACCGGCCTCGCTGTCGTCGAGATCACGCGTCACGACACCGGCCTTGCCCGCTACCTGCACGACCTGGCCGCTGGTGGCGCCGTCGCCGCCGGCGGTGTAGTCGAGCCGGCCGTAACCTAGTTTAAAAATCGATTCGAGTTCCATTTTTATTCTCCATCAAAATCTGATTTGCAATTTGTTTTATCCGCTCAAAACAAGGCCGCCGCGGGTCGAGCATCAGCCCGCCCGCCGCAGCGTTATCTTGCTAACCGGTTTACGCGGTGTTCTTCTGAAGCGTCCGCCAGTCGAGAGCCTTGGCACCGACGTCGAGATACGCCCGATACTGCACGCCCAGCACGTCCGGCGTCATCGGGAACTTTTCGACCGTAGGCGTCTGCTTGCCGTTGAGGTAAGCGACCTCTACGGTGTCGGCCTCGCTCGGATCCGCCGCCAGATACCAGGTGGTGGCCGAGTCGTCGTTGAGGATCGGTTCCTTGATCGGCTCGACCTCGCCCGCGACCACGTTCTTGTTGCCCTTGACCGCGTCGGTGCTGCCGGTGGCGACGATCAGCGTCGACTGCAGCAGCTCCTTGGCCGTCCAGTACAGTGCCGACGGCACGATGATGTACTTCGGGCTCAGGCGGATGTTTCTGCTGCCCTTGTCCGTCTGCTTCTCAAAAGTCGTGATCGAGCTCTTGAGGTTGTCCATCGTCAGGCCGGTCGAGGTGTTGAGGTTGCTGTGGCCGCTGACGAACAGGCTCTTGCCGTCGCCCATCTTCGGGTTGCCGGTGAGAATTGCGTAGACCAGCTTGCCCGCGAGCAGACCGGCGTCTCGACCCATGTGCATCGGGACCTTCGTGAACTGATTCAGGTCGTCGTTGATGATGTCGTTTCGGGTAATCGCGAACATCTGCGCGTAGGTCGTGATGCTGTACTTCTCGGCCTCTTCGGTCGCGGTGGTGTGATCGATCCTGCCGCCGTTCTTGACCTCCTGGAAGCCGTCCTGGAGGGTGAAGCGATTTCTCGTGACTTCTTTGAAGTCGCTCACGCTGCCGGTCGTGCACCACGCCTGCCAGGTCTTTTTGACCAGCTCGTAGCCGCGGAGCAGCGACTTGTTGGCGACGTTGCCGAGCATCGTCGAAAGCGAGTAATTCGAGAATCCCCGCATGTCCATCTCGAACGCCGCCCGAATGACCTCTTCGGTACCGTAGGGCACCGGCTGACCGGCCATGCGAAGCGACTGACGAGCGATCTCCAGCACCGACATATCGCGGAAGCGATCGGCCTTGTCGGCACGCTTTTCGCCGTTGCTGTCTTCGACCACCTGATCTTCGTACCCGGCACGCAGCAGCATCGCATCCTCGATCACCTCGCGGTTGACCGTGTTGTCGCGGCTGATGATCGCCGGTGCGGATCCTACCTCCGGTCGGTCGCTGCGGATCTTTTCGAGAAAATACCGCTGTGCGCCCTCGACGGTCTTGCCGCCGTGGATCGCATCGTCTATCAGCGACTGCTCGATGCCGACCTCTTCGCCGAGCTTTCTGATCTGCTCGTCGACCCTGGCACGCTCGGCGCGCTCTTGTTCGCGAACCGCCTCCATCTCGGCCTTGATCGCCTCGCGCATGGCCGCGGGGTCCTCGCCTGCCGACCGGCTGCCTTGCTCGGGCTCGGTCTTTTTCTTCGTCTTCGTCTTCGGTTCCGTTTCCGGTTCGCTCCGGCTCTGCTCAGCTTTGTAGAGCTCTTCGAGGCTGGCTCGCTGCTCTTCGCTGATCGTTTCCGGGTCGAACCCTCTCTCTTTCAGCCATTCATTGAACTTCATGGTTCGTTTCTCCTGCTTTTTGTGAACTTGAAAATGGTTTTGGTTTTGTTTTTGATTTGGCTTCCTGTCCTGCTCTGTATGTTGATCACCGCGATTCTTGGCGGTGCGGTCCGCTCCGATCGGGCAGATGCTGTTTTCGATCACCTCCCACTCGGTCGCCACGCGAAGCGCCATCTTCGGCGATGCGGTGTATTTTCTGCCGCCGATGGTCGCGGTCTCGCCCGGCTCGATCTTTTCGTAATCCAGCACCCGGTATCCGATGCTGTTGTCCGTCAGATGTCCCTCTCTGACGAGCGTCCACGCCTCTTCGCTGGCCTGCCTGCTCGAAAAGTGATTCGTCCCGACCAGCTTGCCGCCCTCTACGTGTATGTCGCGTGTGCTGCCCATTACCGACGCCGTGCCGCCCCAACGCATGTGAGTGTCGAACATCGGCACCTGCCGGCTGTCGGGCAGAACCACCCCGTCCATCCGCAGTATCTCCTCGATCGGCTCCCACCGACGCCAGTCCAGCACCACTACCCGCTCCTCGGTGGCGATCACCGCCTCGACCGTCCGTTCCTTCTCGTCCAGTGTCTGCGCTCGAACCGAAAACTGCCGCGTGGTCAGGTTCCGCTGCTGCATCTCCTCGGCGAGCTTCTCGTCGTCCGGAGTATTCTTGAGCTGTGCGTTCTCGCTGCGGAGCTGCTCGATCACCCGCTTGCGTCCCTTGCTCCGGCGTTTCTTGCGATTTTTATTGCTCATCGTCTTCGTCCTCGTCATCATCGTCCTGGTCATCATTGCCATTCTGCGGCGGCATATCCGCGACCGCCGCCTGCTCGTAATTGAGCCCGAGACTCTCGGCAAATTCCTTTTCCTTCGCCCGCTGGATCATCACCTGCTGCCAGTCCTTGCCGTCCTTGGCGCATTCGTCCGCGAAGTTTGACACCTTGCTCCTGTGCAGGCGGGTTTCCTGCGCGTTCGCCTCTTTTTGCGGATCCACGTGGCCCACACCGTCCCAGTACCAGCCGCCGCGTGCGTTACGCAGCACCTCCGGCGGGGCGGAAGGCAGAAATCCGGGTATCAGCATCGCCTCGCGGAGCCATTCGGCGGCGATCGCAGCCAGGATCCTCGTCTCCACGCCGTGGCGTTCGTTGGCGGTGTCCTTCTGATATTCCTGCTTGTCGAGCCTCCCCGATGAGTAGTTGTAGCCGCTGGAATTGCCCGCAGCGACGTTGTAGGGCATGTTCGACGGCCTTGCCGCCTCATTGAGCAGCTCGGCCTTGAACTCCTTGTATGTGCCTGTGGGCTGCTCGGCCTTGAACTGGTGGATGTCGCCGCCTCCGGGCACGGTCATCAGTGCGTTCTTGACGATCTCCACTGTGTCCCAATCGAGCACCTCGTCGTCGTCCGGGTCGGAATCGCCGGTGATGATCCCCGCCAGGCACGCCGCCAGCTCCGCAGAGCCCACCACAGCCTCGGTGTACCTCCGCATCTTGTTCCACGTCCACAGAGACGGCGTGATTCTCGGCTCGCCGTGCGCCTGGTCGGCGTATTCGAATTCGAAATAGTGCAGCACGTACTTTGCCGGGATCTTTTCGTACTTGCCCACCAGATCCGCCGTCGCGGAGTTGGGGTGTTCCTTCATCACGTAGTAATAGGCGGGTCGGCCGTTCGCGTCGTACTCGATGCCGTCCTTTACGCTGTCGTCGTCGACTCCCCAGGGCGTCATTATCCGATCCGGATGGACCAGCCTCAGACGCAGCCGCACGCCCCGGTCGCCTCGCTGCCGCCAGTTGCCCGGTCCTCGCCTCTCGCGTGTCATTATGATGTAGCCGTCGCCGCTGTCGTCCTGGTGGCGTGCGCAGGCAATTTTTAATATATCGCTCAGCGACTTGGTGCCCTCGGCGTCGCAATAGCCGACTCCCCACACTGGGTTGTCACTCGTGCCCGCCCACAGTGCCCATTCACGCTCGACCGCCTCGTCGAATTTGGCGTTGCCGCTGCGAAACTGCAGTCTCGGCCTCGTCCCGATCAGGTCGTTCGCCCGCGTCCGCGTCATGCCCTTTGCATAACCGTTGTGGCGGATCTCGTAGCTCGCGCGTGCCCTCAGCGTCTGCACATCGTCGCTGAGCCAGTCGTTGGGGTCGCCCGCCTGGGCGGTGCCAAAGGATTTGATCGTCTGTGCGTTGCTGGCTGCCACCTCGTAATACCGCTGCACGGCCTGGCGGACCTGCCGCTCCATATCTTTGCGGCCGGGGGCCCGCTTGCCCTTTTTCTTTCGATTGTTCAGAAAAGGTATCCGCACGTTTTTAATATCCCCCCACCACGGTCTTGGCGATGCGTACACCGCCCGGGCGTTTCTTGCCGGCGTTGAGCCTGGCGTACTTCGCGCGGGCGTTGAGCAGCTCGTCCAGGCTGTTGTATTCAAAGCTGCGGCCGCTGAGTGAAAACTTCACCGGCCCGTCAACGCCGTCGAGTATCGCCTGGTCGATCTTGTCGATTATTGCCTGGTAGCTTACCGCCATGATTCTCCAACTCTTGATCCTTATCTGCGGGCAACAAAAAAGGCGGCACTCGGGTGTTTGGGCACCCAAATGCCGCCTTATCTGTTCTTGCGTTCGCCTGCAGTTGGCCGACCGCAGGCAAAACCCGTTATTCACTTGTACTGAGCCAAAACTATTTTATAAAAATCCAGCTCCTTGTGTGCATTTTCCGCGTCCGCACCCCAAAATGGTCTACATATATACCGTTTGGGCCATTTTTTTTGTTTTTTTGCGCTAGACTCCGCCCCTATTCCTCGATAACTTCGCGCGTCCAGACGTATTTCCCGCAGTTTCGGCACACCCTCCGCCGCCTGATCGAGTTCGCCCCCGGCACCGTCTTCAAGACGTTCCACGGCCGCCCGTCCGCGTACCGAAGATCGGCACACCCGCATTTCGGGCACACGATCCCTTTCTTCTCTTTGCCTTCCCTGTCCTTTTTCTTGCGTCCGAGCATTTTTAAAATCGTCTCCGCCTAAAATCGTTTCGTGCGCCCGCGTTTTTGCCGATCGCTGAGCCTTATCCGCTTTTTCGGCTTCGCCGGATCCCGAAGCGTCCTCGCACCGGCCAGCTCGCCCGCGAAATCGGCGTAAACCGCCGCATCCCAAAGGTGATTCGCCCGCCCCTCGTATTTTGGGAACCACCCCTTGATTATCTTTCGCCCCTTGCGTTCGTTTTTTACCTCTTCGGAGGCGAGCTGATTGAGCGTGTCCTCGCTCACCTCGCGGTGAAAATGATAAAAGCCCGGCCCCGGCGACTCCGATTCGTACATCAGCCGGTATATCCTGTCCTTGATCGTGTTCACGCAGATGTCATACCGATGCACCTTGCCGCCCATCACCGGCGTGCGGCGGTACAGCCTGGCCTTGACGGTATGATCGCCCATCACCGGCACCACGTCCGATGCGCACCGCAGGCAAAAGTCCTGCACCACGTCGGTGCGGTAGCTGGCGTCGATCGCGGATCTCCTAATGGCGATCCGGTCCTCGGCGGAGTTCGCCAACGGCCACGACGATTCCAGCAGTTGAGCGACCAGCTCGAAATTCTCCAGACGCGAGGTGTCGCCGGTCTCGATCCTGCCGCACTCGATCTGCCATGCCTCCGAGAGATACCCGTACCCCGCCAGCCAGTACCACACATGGTCGATCTGCACGTCGATGCCGCAGGTCAGCATCTGCACGCCGTCGGGTACGATCGCGGGCGGATATCCGCCGACATGGCTTTTCAAGACCGTGATCTCGGTCGGCTTCTCCCGCTCCTCGAACGGCTCGCCAAGCTCGGAATTGATAAAATCCTGCAGGGGTTTTATGTTGCCCGCCCGCCGCTGCTGCTGAGCGTACGCCCAGTCGCCCGCCAGGTCCGCGATCGTCTGGAACGATGGATGCAGCATCATCGCGTTTATGTGGTAGCTGTGATGCGTGGTCACCGGTATCTCGCCGCGTACCACGCCGTCGCCGTCCACCGTGCACCCCTCCGGGCACCACACGCCGGCCAGCACGGCCTTCCAGCGTTCGATCTCGCTCCACTTCGCCCCGCACTCCGGGCACGCGTACCAGCTGTGCCCGCCCGCGCGGTAAGTCTCCGGATCGAGCAGCCTGCCGTTCTCGTCTTTTTCCAGAAATACGTTCTTCCACTTCGGCGGGTGGTAGTCGCCGCAGTGCTGACACTTTATCCAGTACTCCCGCTTGTCGCCCGCCTCGAACTCACGGTGTATGTGGTCGTTTTTCAGCACCGGCGTAGAGATCGCCAGCGTCTTCGACCGCGTCGAGAACGTCCTTTGCCGCTTCTTGCCCAGGCTTATCGGGTCCGCCTCTTTGCCGCTGCCGTCGGGATATTTGCCCGGCTCATCAAATATCACGTTGCACACCGGGATGTCCGCCAGCGCGATCGCAGAGCCCGCCCAGCCCAGGTACAGTATCATGTTGTCGAGCATCGTTTCCTTGCCGACGTTCAGCTTCTCGATGTCGCCGCCGATATGCCGCAAAAGCTGCGGGCACGCCTCGAACATCGGCCGCAGCCGCGTATTCACACGCCGCTGCACGGTCGCCTCGGTCGGCATCACGATCAGCGTAGGCGCTGGGTTCATCTCGATCGTGTAGCCGATAAAGATGTTCGCCAGCTCCGTCTTGCCCGCCTGGCTGCACGCCATCGCGGTCACCTGCCGCACGGCCGGGTCCGACAGCCTCCGCATCGGCTCCACCAGAAACGGCACCATGTCGTTGCTCCACGGGCCGTGCCGTTCGGCGGTCTTTGCGCTGAGCACATAGTTCTGCTCCGCCCAAACATCCATCGTCACCCGCTCGGGCGGACGCAGCACCGCCAGCTCATCCGCCTGCATCGGCAAAGGTTCGGGCCACCGCAAGGGCGTATCTTCAGTTTTCGGTTTGGGCTTTACCATCTTTTTCTGGATTAAAAAAACTACACCGCCTCAAAACTGCTGCCGTTGCACTTCACGCACTTCTCCGGCCTGCTGCCTTCGTAGTTGTGCCCGCACCCGCCGCACATCCACTGCCCGAGCGACTCTTTCAAACCCGTCTCGATCGCGTAGAACTGATCCAGCCGGCCCTTCAGAAACGCCGCCTTCTTGCGTTGTGCAAACTCTTCCATCTCCACCGCCAGCCGTTCGTTACTCAATTCCCGCTGCACCGCCGCAGCCGCCTCTTCCTCGATCTCATACTGCCCCAGCGTCTTAACATTGTCTTCAACCCAAAGCTGAGCCCGCCAGCAGCCCTTGAGCTTGTAATAACACGCCCCGCGATAAACCGAGCTGCCCCGGCCGCTCGTTCGGACCGCATCACCGAACGCCGCAGGCACCTGCGAAGATGCAGTCGCCGGTATCTTCATAAACCTCGCGTCGAGATTACCCTTCCTCGGCCGCCCGATCTTTTTGGGCTTCTCGGTCTTGCCGCCGCTCCCGCGAGCCGTCGGCTCCGTACGCCTGCCCTTGAGCTCCATGATCTCGACCTGCGCATCCGCCAGTTCGGCCCTGACCTCGTTCATCTTCCGTTCGAATTTCGTCGCCCGCCCCCGCTCCTGCGTAATTCTCTCGCTCATCTCCGCGATCCTGTTCTCACGCCGGATAAACTCGCCTCGGATCCACTGCTCTATGGGTTTGTCGGTAGGTATCTCGACTTTCAAATTTTCCGCAAGATGTTCGCGGAAGATGTCTCTTATCTCGCCGTGCGAGCAGGCGTTTTTGGGCTCGTTGGCACAAGTGGCACGCCGCCATTCACTGATCTGCTTTTCCAACTGCTGAATTTTCTCAACATGCTCGGCGAGATTGGCCGTCAGATCCTCCACCTGCCCGGCGTAATAACACTCGCTCGCCTGCAGGCTCACCTGCTCGCAGAAAAAGCTGTAGAGAATCTGCGCGTTCGCCCCCAGCAGCGCAGACCGCTGATCGTCCGTCTCGACGCCGTACTGCTCGTCCCAGACATCCACCGGCCCGTCGCTGTAATGTTTTAAAACCTCCGCCGCCTGAAAACATTTTGATTTTAATTTTGATTTTGATTTTAATTTAGAATTTTCAACTGCCATCTTCGCCGCCTTTCCATTCATACCAGTGACCGCAAGTGAATATCAGGCCCAGGATATAAGCGTTTTGATTATCGAATTGCCATGGAGTAAACTTGCATATCAATGCGTACACTCCATACCCCGCCAGAAACAGCAGCGTCGAGCCCAGCAACTTTAAATACCATTTCATAATTCACCTCAATCAACTTTGACATCGAAAAACCTGATCACACCGAACGCAACCAGCCCCAAGGATCCCACGATCAGGATAATGCCGGTGATGCCAAAAAACAGCATCGGCCCGAACTTCGCAGAAGTGTAAACCTCACTTGTCCACTCATCCTGCCACCACAGATGACACGACAGGACCAGCAAGCCGAAAACCGCCCACAGCAAAAGTCCGCAGGCGATACTCGCCAGCCCTTCAATCTTTCTTTTCATTGTCTTATCCATAATCATATCTTCCCTTTCAAAACCTCACGCGCCTTGCCGACTCGATACGCACCGATCACGCCGGCTTCTTCCAGCGAATTTATCAGCCGGGCGGCTCGTGCATAGCCGATCCCCAGCCGCCGCTGCAGCAATGACACGCTGCCCCGATCCGCCTCCCGCACCACCCGCACAGCCTCATCAAACAGTTTATCCTTTTCACTCTCGTTCATACCTTCACCTCCGGAAACTCATCATGCAAAACACCGTCCAGCAGCCGCCCGGCTTTTTTCTTGTTAGCCCCACCCCACTGCTTAAACAAAAACGGCACGCCCGCCTCGCTGCACTGGTCACGCAGTCCCCGCACCCAGTTGGGATGCAACGGACGAGCCCCCGGCCCCGACTCACCTCCGCAGATAACCCAGTTTATATGCGATTGCCCGTCACCCAAGTGATTGGTAATAATCGTGCTCACGGCATCTGGGTCATAATCGCGGCACTTTGCGCAAAACTCCTCACACCAGTCACCGCAGTCGACGGTCACCGACTCATAATTACGTCCACAGAACTCACACGCCGTCCCGTCTTCGGGCATTACAACCGCTCCCAGCATCGGTTCCACCGAAACAAACCGCACGACGGCGGGGCATCGCAGCAATTCCGGGATCCGCTCATCCGCCCGTGTTTGGTTCTCGGCAGTAACCCCCAGCCAGACGTTAGGCAGGGGCCACAACCGCTCATTCAGCTTAGTACCATACACAGCACGCCAGCCGTCAAATATTGCCATGTCCCTGGGCGACCCAACTGGCAGCTCCTTTACCGATTTAAAATACTCCCGCATCCGCGCCGCCCGCTTAGTCAGTACCTGAAAAGTATGCTGCGGGCACAGATCCATCACCGCAAACACCTTGTCGATCCACTCAAACGGAACCGATTCATGAAACAGATCACCCATCGAGCAGACAAATATCATTCTGGGCTTTTTCCAGTGCAGGGGCTTTTGCAAGGCCGACTCGACAAACGCCGTAGCACCGTTCCAACCGGTTACTTTGATTTCCGGCGACAACCGGCTATTTGCTATATCTTCAAAAAGCACTACCTGTTTGTACTGCGGCACGTTCATGTTTGCCAACCGACCGGCCATCCGCTCGGCGTAGCAATTCTGGCAGCCCTCCGAAATCCTAGAGCACCCGACTACCGGGTTCCACGTCTGATCCGTCCATTCGATCTTTGATTTAGTCATTGCTCTTGCCCCTTAATTAAAATTTGCCTAAAGAAACTCCAACGGTTCGCCTTGTGCAATTGCACGCTTCATGCCCCGGACAAGCTCCATACCTTTGCGCTTGTGACTAAACGGATTATCACCGTCTGGCCAAGATTGCAAAAGCTGCTCCAGTCTCGGATAAACTTGCTTGCATTCCTCAACTGTCAATTCGCCGTCGCAATCGCTATGATGCAGAAATGGCTTCAATGGATCATCCACGTCCTCCCAGGGCCTTGTACCGCCGTGGCCAACCATAGAGTCCAAGTCAATTCCAATTTGAGTCGCAAGTCGTTTACGAAATTCATCGAAACTGAAATATCCCCACCTTGCGTCACAATGACTAAAATCTAAACCCATTACACTTGCCCCTTTCCGCCGTCACCTTCCGCCGGTGCCAGCATGCTCATAACCTCGATCAATTTGTTTTCCGCATCGCTCGGCAGCCGCATCTCGGCGGGCACCTCACACATCTTCTGCCGCAGATCCGTCATGTGCTCGTTCAGTAATTTTAAGATATCCTCGCTGTCCCGTTTATGGCACCGCATCGCCAGATCGTGCAGACCTCGGCCGCTCTCGTTGACAAATTTTTGATGCCTGGCCATCAGACCCATAACCACCTGCTGACGATCGAGCAGCCGACCCTCCAGCTCCGCCAGCTCCTTTTCCATTTTCTGGGCCTTTGCGGCTTTCAACGGATCCAGCTTCGGAGCCGCGGACTTACCCGCCGTGCCCCTGGTCTCGATGATGTGCCTTTCGTACCACTCAAAAAACTGGCACAGATCATAACTGCCGTCGCTGTTACGCGGGCAGCCTCTCTCTTTGTACCAATCATGCAGCGTCTGCCGGGTGATGCCCAGTATCTCGCACATATCGGCGATCGACAGGCTGTGAAAGTCCGCGCTGGGGCGGGCTATCTCTCGCCGCAAAAGCGTCTCAACCTGTTTCAACGCGCCGACCTTGCCCTGCAAGGCGTTGGCGACAACCGCCTGCTTGAGATCGATCGTCAGCTTCAGCCGCGACTGGTTCCAGATATCCGCCACCTCCGACTGCTCGGCCATCATCGCCTTGAGCTCACCGGTCGCCAGTTTCAGATGATGCTCCGCCTCGCCGATGTTTACCCCTGTCGCCGCCAGCTCACCGATGTTTTTCAACAGCCGCCCGCGCTGCCATGCGTCCTGCAGGTCCTGGTGCTCATCCAGAATCGCCTGCAGATCACGCTTGCACCTCCGCTTGGCGGCCAGCTCGACAAACTTGCTCGCAGCGTCGGTAAAGCTGTCCGAGTGAAAAGCCAGATCGCGTATAACCGCAACAGCCACCGGCAGCTTTTTCTTGCTGACCTTTTTCTTGACGGACTTCTTTGACTTGCCCCTGGTGGAGGCTTTCGCAGGGGCGGCGGATGATCCGGACTTGCCTTTTCGCTTCGACGCCTTTGTTTTGGATCCGGACTTGCTTGCAGGTTTCGCGGCTGCCGCTTTGCCGCTCCTGGAAGACTTGCCCGCTGCCTTTTTCGTACCGCCGCGCAAATGGTCACCCGCACCGGCTGACGATATGTCCGCAACTTGTTCAGCGACAACAACACCGCGATCGCCGCCGGAAGAAGATTGCGACTTCGAGCTGCCCGCCGACTTGACAGACCTGCCGCCGTCCGCCTTCTTCGGTCCCGACTTTACAACCCGCTGAGTCCGCTTTGAGCCTTTGCACGCCGTCTTGCCCGCACCGCCGGAGGCGGCGGTTTTGCCCCGCTTCGCCGACCTGCCTGAAACCTGCGTTTCCGGCTTGTTATCGCTGTTTTTAGTTGTCTTCTTACGCTTCGCCATATATCCAGACCCGGCCGTTCACACAGCCGATATTTTCATAAGTCCTTTATTCACAGTATGTAAGGTGATAAATAAAAAATTATTAAGCGCTTTTTGCGCGCCACCGCACACCATCCCGCGCTCTTGAGGCTGGGAAGGACCCGCTGTGTAAGTCGCGGCAGGGCAAGGACTTACAGCCGCATCGCCGCCACATCTGCCCGCCATCCGCCTGATTGTACACGTCATCAAAAACATGCTAACTCCTGCATTTACAACACCTTACATCATTTCCGCATCATCCCGCGGCCGCTCTCGCCCCGCCCACCATCGCATTGAGCCGCTTGCCGAACACCGACAGCCACACCGCGCCGGGCTTTCGACTCCGCCCGACACGCCTGATCTTCTTCGCCTCCTTGACGCTCTTGTCGCGCAGCTTGCCCAGCTCCACCTCGCCCAGGCCCGCCAGCGTCGCCCTCTGCCACGCCGCGGCGAACGCCCCCAGCTCACGCTTGCCCGTCTCGCTCCTCGGGTCATACGGCAAACTCAGCAGCTCATATATCTCGCCCGCAAACTCCAGCGCCTCCCGGCCGTACCGCCCCCGCATCCCGATCCTCGCCCCGCACATCCGCAGCCTCGCTTCCTCATCCTCATCACCCCGATCATGCGACGCCCCGGGACGCCCGCCCTCAGACGGTAACGCCCCAGAAACGTCGGCTCTGGTCGGCTCATTCGGCTCAATCGGCGGGGTGGCGGCCGGGGTAGTGCAGGGGCTCTCGTCCGTTCCCCGCTGCCCGCCAGCGTTCACCTCGCCGCGTTCATCTGTGTATTCCCCCATCCCCTTCGGCTCCTGTCGTTCCCCTTTCACCGCCCCTGTGCGTCCGCTCAGCGTCCGTTCTGCCTCCGCTTGCACTTTCCCCTCGGCTGGCATTTCGGCTTTCCCAGCGGGCACAGGCGCAGCCGCAGCCCGCTGTTCGGCTTTTCCTTTCACTTCGGCTTGCACTTCCGGCGGAGGCGCAGCCGCAGCCGTTTCTTTTTCCCCTTTCTCTTCCCTGCCGAGGCCGAAGGCCGAGGTTTTACATTCCCCTTCCCCTTCCAAAGGATTTTCCCGAGCGTTCCCGAGCGTTCCGGGCTGTTCGGGAACACTCCGGAATTCAGTGCCCCGACCCCGCGTTCGGAAATCACCCCCCAAATCGCCGTTTTCAGCGGATGCGCCCGCATTCAGCGGCCCATCGGCCCCGGGCTCTGTCCTCGCCGATCGTTCGGATGCGCACCCCCCTAACGAGGTTAAGGATTTTTCAGTTTCGTTTACGTTTTTTAATTCCGCTTCATTTGATTCCGCTGACGTTCCATTGTGTTGGGCAATGGTACCCTGCGACCGAAGATCGTCGCTCTTGTCCTGCACGCCCGCTGACGTGCCGATTGTGTCCTGCCCGTCTTTTAGCGGTTCTCTCGTTCCTGCGTTCGTTCGGCTGTGATTCCCACTAGCAGCGCCGTCCTGCATCGTTCCGCTGTTTTTCCCACGGTCAGCGGTACCCTTTTTCGTTCCCTTACCCTTGCCGCCTCTTCTATCCCCACCATCGCCGTCATCCCCTCCGGGCGGCGGATCGCCCTCATCGTCCTCGACAAACTCCGGCATCGCCACCTTCTCCAGCAGCCCCACGCTTTCCAGCGCCTCCAATATCACCTTCGCCCGCTCCTCGTCGATGCCCAGCATCATCGCGATGTGCCGCGGCTGAGCCGGTTCGAACTGAAACAGCAAATACCCCCGATACAGCCTGCTCTGATTCGCCGCGATATTCTTCAGTTCCGCGAACGCCCCCCGCAGCGTCAGCCAGTTGGGCAGGTTCTTGAGCATCACCATCTGCTGTGCGTATCCCACGCTCTCATCGTCGGTGCCGCTTCCCACAAAGTCCTTGGTGAATTTCAGCGGCGACTCCCGGCATATCCGTATATCGTCGGCCAGCTCGTACCGCGGGCCGAACCGGTACACCCGCCACACCTTTTTAATACGAGACCGCCGCCCAGACCGCTTTTTCGTCTTCGGCTTCGCGGTCTTCGCCTTCGCCGACGCCTTTGCCGCGCCGCCGTTTTTCTTGGCCGCTGTCTTCGTGCCCGATCTTTTCCCTGTAGCCTTTTTCCCAGCCATCGATCCCTCTTAGACCTTTTAACTAATTACTTTCGAAAGCTCCATCATGCCGTACCGTCCTCATCATCGATAAACCCGATCACATGATCACCGCACTTTGCCGCTTTCGTACCGACTCCGCACTGCTCGACGTGGAAAAACGCACAGCTCGTACTGCAGCTCTCGCGAGAGGACCACTTTGCGTTCGAGCGATACGGACACGTGATTCGCGTCATTATCCTGTCGCCGCACCTCCAGGCTGTGCTCTCGCCGGTGAGCTGCTCGATCCGCTGTGCCTCCTGTTTATCGGGCGCACCCTGGTCGTTGAGATCGATCCGCCAGACACCGAACAACTCGCCGGAACCGAACACCACCCGCCGCTCATACTTTTTAATATCGCCGTCTCTCATATTAAAGCTCACTCCACCTTTCTCGCTTTCGCCGCCAGTGTCACACCCATCAGCAACGGGCAAAGGGGCGGAAAGTTTTCATGATCGGGACACAACTTTTTTATCTCTTTGCCGCGCACGAGGCGGCTTTCCAGACGGCAAAATCCCTCTGCACTTTCCATCGTGCGAAACGGGCAGCTCATCGGCGAATCGATGCAGACCCCGCCGTCGACCTTTTCAAAACGATAGATCACTTTTCATTTTCCCCCTTGTCCAACTGTGACTGTGCGATGGTCAGATGGCGTATCAGCTTCTCCGCCGCGTGTCCGGTGCAGTCGTCCAGCCACAAATTCTCGCAACTGATTCCGCTGCTCAGCGCTGTCTTGCCGTCGGGTGTCGACCGCACCTGTGCCTCGCTTTGGCAGATCACCGGCTGGCCGTTCTCGTCGATCTCCAGCGTGCCGTGAATCGTCACCTGCACCTTGACCGGCGTCAGTCCGTCCGCGATCGCATCGCCGTCTGCGACCGACCACTGCGGCTTGGCCTCCGCCTCGCTGGCCATGACAAGATCGTCCGGCCTGAAGTAGTCCGCCTCGCCGTCCGCGAACTGCAGGCACCAACGCTCGTCGTCATCGTCGCCGAGGATGTCCCTTTTTGCGTTCCAGCCCTTGTGCTTGCCGATCCGCCCGTTGTAAGTCCCGACCGTCACCCGCCACAGCGAACCGGGGCGGGGGTTGTGCTCCTCGCTCGTCTCATAAACCCGCCACAGATCGCCCGGCCAGAAGTAGCCGCCGTTGCGTCTTACGCCGTCGATCTCCAGCCACACCTTGCTCTCGGCATCCTTCGGGTCGAACGTGCCGTAGAAAGTGCCTATCTTGTTCTGGTAATTCGCATCGCAAAGGTTCAGCCATTTTGTGCCGCGAAAATCCTCCTTCGCTCCCGCGTTCGGTTCTTTCGGATGCTGCGGCTTGCGTTCCGGAGCCGCCTCCCATCTTGTCGTTGGATCGATCAAATCACGCGTGAAATACTCTACGCTGCCGTCGGCGAATTCCAAACATGCCTGAGTTGGTTCCCCCGGTCCAGAAGATTCTCCAATACAAACTCCCACATGCCCGGCATGCCTGCCCGTTTTGGGGATCCACCGAGAACCCAGCTTGCTCTTGAAGTCATCACCGGTCGCCGGAGCGTTCACCGGCGAGCCAGCCCCGACGTTCTCGCGGGTTATTTCATCTTCACTGCCCAGCTCCTCGTCCGTAACCGTCTTGGGCGGGGCGGGGGGGTCGTCCACCAGTTTCGGGCCCGCCTTCGCCTCCTTGAGCTCGTTGACCCAGCCTCGCACCTCGGCTTCGCCGGCCACCGGCCCCAGAAACGGCGCTGCCCTGCGGGCCAGTTGACGAGCCTCGGATTCGCTGAGCCCGACCAGACAAAGCGCCTGATGCGTGGGCAGTGGATTCTCATCGCGCACGATCATCTCCTGCACATCGTCCGGCAGTTTTAACAGATTCAAACGCTTGCGAACCGTGCTGTCGGTGACGTGGTATTCCTCTGCGATCTTTTTCACCTCCCAGCCGTGATCGGCCAGCCGCTGCATCCCGCGTGCCTCTTCGAGCACATTCAATTGCTCGCGGTCGCGGTTCTCCGCGATGTGCATCCGCAGCACCGTCAGCTCGTCGAGATCCTCAAAGACCTTCGCCTCCACGAACGCCAGCCCCGCGGCCCTGGCCGCCCGCAGCCGCCGCTCGCCCGCGATCAAATAGTTGTGATCGTTGACGCGGTTGACGATGATCGGCTGAAGCTGCGAATTCTCCTTGAAACTCTCGCCCAGCTCAAACAGCTTTTGGTTATCAAACCGCTGCCGGTTGTTGTTGCCGTCCGGCACGATAATGCTCTTGACTTCCAGCTCCGTCGTCCTGCTTGTCATTTTTCCATTTCCATTTTTCATATCATTTTCACTCGCCATCTTTATCCCTTCGCTTTGCCTTTTCGCTTTGCCTTTTTAACAGATAATTCTTCTGCAGCCGTTCAGACTTCCGCCGCATGATCCGCAGCGACTGCGTGTTCATGATCTCCAGGCACCGCGCCAGCGTCTCACGCGTCATTGACATGTCTTCTTTGGTGGTCAGTGCGTAATCGCCCGCCGCCGGGTGCCAGAATATCCTGGCGGCTAGTTCCTCGCCCCTGACCACGAAAAACACCGGTATCTGGTAGCCGTCCACGCCGCAGCGTTTCACAAAGTAGCCCAGCTCGCCGCCGACCATCTCAAACCCGCTCACGCCTCACCCCCATCGCCCAACGGCAGCTCTTTTTGCGGATCCGGGTGCACGATCGCATCTACCAGCCGGCCGAGCTGGCGGTTCCAGCTCCCGTGCCGGCAGGCCACACCGTGAAACTCCTCGACGTCATGTTTTCGCATGCAAAATTTAAATCCGCCGTCGACATCGTAAAAACGCACCAGCACCGAGTCGGTCGCCTCGCAGACGATGTCCTCGCAGACCTCGATAAACGCTGCGCCCAGCCTTTCCACCTTCTTCTCGAGATCCTTCCGCCTAACGAACTCGCCGAGTATTTTTGCCCCGCAGTGCAGCAGCTCGTGATCGATCAGCGCCGCCGTCCTCTGCATCGGCTCCCAGCCGCCCAGCAAACCGGCCCCGTCAAATTCCGCCTCACAGCCCCGCTCTTTGGTAACGCCCAGCCGGTCGAGCCAGTCGCCGGATATCCAGACGACAAAATCCACCTCGCGTGCCTCCACGCCCTTGCCCAGCACCGCTTTCTTGCCGCCCTCGAGCTTTCGGCGGATGCCGTCGTCGCTTCGTACCAGCAAAAGTATTTTTGCCTCCTGCAGGTGCCGGTGCTCGGGCACGCAGTCGATCAGGTTCTGCGCGATCCGCCGCAGCCTCTCGTTCGCGATGAACATGCTCTTGCCGCTGTCGTGCCAGCCGACCGTCTCGAAGTACGGCACATTCTTGGGGTACTCGTCAAGACCGCTGTCGATGATCCTCCTGTACTGCTCGGCTCCGAACTGACCGGTCAGACCGTACTGCTGGGCCCGCTCGACCAGATCGTTGAGCCTTTCCGCCCCCGTCCTATTATTCTTAACCGTCGTCATCTTCGTCCTCGAAATCGTGTACATTCAATTCATTTTCGTCATCGTCGCACCAGCACAGCATCGCGATGATTATCAGCAAAAACAGAACCTCCATCAAGCCTCCTTCACCCGCAGTCCCGTCGAGGCGATCGAGCTGACCAGCACCGAGTAGGGCCGTCCCCGCTCATCGTATCGCGTCTCTTTGTGCTTCGTCTGCACGCCCTTGGCTTTCATCAGATCCTTTGTTATCCTTCGCCTGCTTCCCATCTCGTGCCCTTTCTATCTCGTTCCGGCCATTTTTTTATAGTTATCCATGATATTGTTCTCAACGTTCATCGCCGACGCGTCGGCAAAGCTGTTCGGCCCGTACACCCCGGCGACGTACACCAGTGAAAATCCCTGCTCGCCCGCGTACCTCGAAAGCTCGTCGACGGCGACCGACCGACGGTACTTTCCGATGCCGGGGATCCGCACGCCCCAGGCGGTCAGCAGCTTCTCGCCCGGGCAGTTGGTCCACTTCGCCAGCGTGCCCTCGCCGGTGAACAGCCACGTGTGCAGCCGCTCGTTTGGCTCGGGAAACTCGCAGTCGGGTATCAGTATCGCCCCGAGCCCGCGTTTGTACCGCTCCGGCATAAACCGCACCGCCGCCCGCCGCTCACTCATCCTTTACCTCGCTTCCGCAGTCCCAGAACCTTATCTGTTTTCGCCATCAGCTCAGCACCCATGATCGGCACACCGCACTTTCGCCACTCCAAAAGCACCTCTTCGAGCCTGTCGATGCGTTCGCCGAGCTCTTCGCATATATTGCTGGCATTTTCTAACTTGCGGCTCAGCCGCCTGAGCTTTTCGTCGCTGTCATCATGACCGTCACCGCTTACGAATACCACCTCACTCATCCATCCACCTCGCTCTCGTCATACAGACACCCGCCCTCGTACAGGCAACGGCTGCCGTCCCATGCGTCGCAGTGTCTGCCGCCGACGTGCGGGCACCGCGTGTTTATCGCCTCGATGTCGGGTCGAACGCCGACCTCGACGCCGTCCTCGCCCCACACCTGCATCGAGCTGAGAGGTTTTTTAGTTTCAGACCCGGAAGTGCCGCCGCCGGTGAAAACAACAGACTGTTCCACCCAGCCGATGCATCCGCCCAGATCGGTCCTGCCGCTGCAGACTTTTTCGAATTTCGCGCAGCTCCTGCAGTCACAGTTTTTCATTGCTTGCCTCCGTACCTTTCCGCCATCCTCGCCTTGATCTCCGGCCAGCGACGTTCGCCAAAGGTGTTTTCGAAGATGCTTAAATACTTCGCCTTGGCGGTGATGGTCATATGCTCGTCCTGTTCGCGGCACAGGTCTTTTAACACCCGCCCGAACTGCACGCCGTCCGCGCGGTCATAGGGTGTGATCGATCCGGTCACCGGCCCGGCCTTTAAAAATCCCAGCGCCTCCAGCATTGTCTCGCAGTCGCCGCTGCCGACGTCGCCGCTTAAAACCGCGTCGGCGAACATCCCGCCGTCGGCGAACATTCTTTGTACCGCATCGTTTGCGTCCGCCGCGGACTCATCCTGTTTTTTCCCCAGCCTGCACTCAGCACCCTCGACAACACCGTTGCGAAGCTCCTGCACCACATCTTCCATCTGTCCGCCGGTGAGCCTGCCGCCCAGCTCACGTCTTATCTTCTCACGCTCACGCAAATATTCCTGAAACGTGTAGCCTTGCATCCCCAGCTCAAAGCCCCGCTCGTATATCTGCGCAGCCAGGTTTTTCTTGTTTTTATTTTTATTCCGCTTTTTCATTTTCGCTGCCCCCTTTGTCCTTTCGAGTGTCCGTTTTATATCTCTGCACGCCGCCGCAAATACGATAGCAATGCCGAAGAATGCCGCTGACACGATAATCCACCGCATCGCTCAGCCCTCCTTTCTTTTTTGCCCTTCGTCCTCATTTTTTTTGTCCAAAAACAGTATGCACAAATTCAAAACGGTCAACAATGCTGCTACGATAATCACCAATTCATCCATCTGCCTGCCCCTTGCTGTCAAATTCCGCCATCGCGTCCAGAAACGACCGCCCGCGTACACCCGCATCGCGGAGCGAGAGCGCGAAATGTGCCCGCTCATTGAGCCGACCGCCCTCAACGGGGTTGACGCTGTCGATTATCTCTTCGAGCAGCTCGTGCGCTTGCTCCTCGTCGCTGATCTCATACTCAGAAATATTTGCAGCCACAGGGAACAGCCCGCCGTCGTATTCGTTTTCGATTTTTAACATCTTCACCGGCATATTCGCCTCCGCTTATTTAAGACTGTTTGAACAATCAAAATTCCTCAGTCGATATCCGTCACTCTAAAACCCTCGCCCTGGGCAATGATCACATCGGGCGATTCCATGTACGAATTCTCGCCCCATCGATCGCACAGCTCGACCTTGCCGGTGACCACCGTGCCGTGCCAGTATCTTACAGAGCCTTCGCTGTTGCCCCGCTCGATCATCATCCGCTGCGCGTTGGCTCGGCTCTTTGCCACGATCATCCCCAGCTCGCCGAAGTCAAACAGCATCAGGCCCTCGGCCTTAGCCGCGATGATCTGCTTGTCGGTCGCGTTCAACATTTTCCGAGATTCTGTTTTTTCCGCCGCGTGTCCCATGACTGCCTCCAATCGTTTGAAAACAAGAAACCGGGCGGGCGATGCCGCTTGTCTGTCGACCCGCCCGGCACTTTCATTCTTCATTGGAAAAGTGCATCAAGCATTTTTTTGCTTCGTAATCAATGCCTGCCGAACCGCGTCGCCGACGCAGCGACCGGTTCCGGCGTGGTCGTCCGGATGCGCCGTGATGTGCCGCTTCGGCAAGGACGCTCTCCGGTGCGTTTATTTTCAGCCGCCCACGCGGCGGCTGCCGATTCAATCTTCGCCGCTGGGGAACGGCGGCTCATCGCCCGGCCTGCCGTGGGTTTGTGCAGGCTCGGACTTGTTCTCATCGCGAACCGCGTCATCGCGGCCCGCCGGCTGTTTTTGCTTGTGCTGCTGCTCCGGCTCATCCGCCGGCTGCTCGCATGGCTCGATGGCGGCTGAGCCGTCATCAACTGCCATCTGCACACACCTAGACTCAATCGCGGTGTCATAAAATTCCGGTGTTACTGCAACGCCGATTATCATTCTAAAGTCACTCCTCGATCATGATCAAAACACGGCGGGGAATCTCACCCCGCCGGTCGAAAGTGTACCGCCGCGGCGACCCGCCGCAGCAACCGACGAGCTCGCGGGCTTTCTCCGCTGACCGGCGAGCTGTCCGTCTCGTCTGTCACCCTCGCCGCTGATATATGGCGGGCCGGTACGTATCGGCCCCGGCACCGCCTGGAGGAGGGTGATGAAAAGTTTGATTCGCTGAATTTACGCATCGGTTTGAAAAATAGAGAGAGAGGCGGAAGGCCAAAGGAGACAGTCATGAGTAAAAAAAAGACCTTCCGCCGCCGATCAGTTAATGGGAGAAAACTGTTCGGTTGTTTTTTGAGATGAGGTGCGGCGGACCGACCCGTCCATGAGTCGGCACGGACGTACCCGCCGCGAGATTGCGTTGTGATGATTGACAGTCGAGGGGATTGACTGTACAGGGCAACACGCCCAAACTGTATTCAATTTTGGGCGGGCTTGCAACGCCGCCGCACCTCGTTTTTCGATGCGTAAGGCGTGATTTGACGTGTGAACGGTGGTGTGCCAAAAAGGGTCATTTTCGGCACATAAAAACAAATGGTTCAGGCGGCCGCAGCCGCAAATAAGCTTTTAAAACACCTCGATTTAAATTGTTGACCCAAAAGACCACAACCGGACCGAAGCTGCCCCTGGGGGTGCTGAGGTCGCAGGTTCAAGTCCTGTCGCCCCGACGTAAGTCCTTGCAGGTTATGCACTTGCAGGGACTTTTTCATGCGCAGAGCTGCCCTTGTATCACAATTTTCAAACTGTACGCAAACCTCCAGTCAGCCATGTGACTTTTCTGGATCGCTATTTGCGAATATTCAGGCGTGAAATGGATAACTCTTGATCATGCTATCGTAGCACTGCCGGAGTAAACTTCCTTTTGATAATTGCCGTAAATGCCTGATGGGCCCAGGCTTACGAGTGGTGTGTCGGTGTTGGGGTTTGCGTCCGGGGTGAACATTCGTTTGAGTCTCTGGATCAGGCCGTCGGGGTTTGGCAGAAGCTTTTTCTGTGCCCTTTTGAACTGTCCGGGCGACATCGAGCCTAGCTGTCGGCAAAGCTGTGCCCACTGGGCGGGGTCTATGCCTTCGTTGAGCTCACACCATACGCCGGTTTCTGCGATCGCGGGTTCGGAAAATAACAGTCCCTGCGATGGTTTTTGGGGTGGTGTTTCTGCAGAAATGCTTTCATTGCGATTTGTAGATGGGGTTTGGGTGCTGCGATGTGCGGTAGAATTCATTTGCCGCTCCTTTCACTAACTCGTTATAAAATAAGCAGTTAAGAAGGGCTTGGGAGGGAGTTGGAAAACCAGAGCTCGGTTCCACCCTGTTACTGGACGCTGTTTTATGACTTAAATTCATCTTTCAACAGCGTCTTGCGGTCAATTTACACGCCTACTGGAAAATTGTCAAGTTGTATGGTAAAAAATATGTTGCGAGTCCGGTAGACACATCTCAACAGGGTGTGGTGTGAGTTTCTGAAAGGGTTTTTAATATGAACGGTTCGATCAGCTCCAGGCGGTGGTTTCTTAAGCAGGTTGCTGCCGGTGTCGCTGTGTTTCCAGCGGCTCGGTTGATAGGCGGTGTTGGTGAGGCTCGGGTGTCAAATGAAAAACAGTCCGAATCCGCTGGTGCGGAGAAAGCATCTCGCAAGCGTCCTAACATACTGCTGGCGATCTCGGATGATCATTCGTATCCGCATGCCAGTGCGTACGGCTGTGAATTTGTCAACACGCCGTCATTTGATGAGGTTGCAAGGGTCGGGGTGCTCATGAAGAATGCGTTTTGTCCCGCGCCTCAGTGCAGTCCTTCGCGGGCGAGTCTTCTGACGGGTCGGAACATATGGCAGAACGAGGAAGCGGGTACGCACGGCAGTTATTTTCCGAAGAATTGGCCCGTGTATACGGAGCTGCTGGAGCAGGCGGGTTATCATGTCGGATACACGGGCAAGCCGTGGGGGCCGGGCGACTGGCGGACGAAAGGCTGGGATAAGAATCCTGTCGGCAGGGGGTATAACAAGGCCAAACTGAAGGAGCGACCCACCAGAGGCATCAGTTACCTTGATTATGCTGAGAATTTCAATCTGTTCCTGGGGGACCGTGACCCTGATCAGCCGTTCTGTTTCTGGTACGGCGGGTTTGAGCCGCATCGGTTTTATGAATACGGCAGCGGCGAGGGAGAACGTGACGATGTAGATGTACCCGGGTATCTGCCGGACAATGAAACCGTGCGTACGGACCTGCTGGACTATGCCCGTGAGATAGAGCATTTCGATGATCACCTGGGCAGGATCATCGAAAAGCTCAAGGAGATCGGCGAGTGGGAGAATACGCTGGTGGTGGTGACGGGTGACAACGGCATGCCGTTCCCGCGTGCCAAGGCCAACGTCTATGCGGCGGGGATACATGTGCCAATGGCTGTGTGCTGGGCGGGGGAGGTGCCCGCGCGGAGTGAGATGATGACGGATTTCGTTAGTTTTATCGATCTTGCGCCGACGTTTCTGGAGGCAGCGGGCCAGGCGGTTCCTGATACGATGTCTGGCAGGAGCTTTCTGGCGGAGCTGAGATCGGGCAAGGCCGGCAGGGTTGATGCATCGAGGGGTTTTGCGGTTGCGGGGAGGGAAAGACATACGCATGCCAGGGCGGACAATGTCGGCTACCCTGCGCGTTCGATCCAGACGGACGAGTATCTGTATATACGCAATTTCAAGCCGGAGCGGTGGCCGATGGGGAATCCGCGCGATCCTTACGATCAGTGGGCGGCGGATATCGACGGCGGTCCTTCGAAGAAGGTAGTGCTGGAGGACCCGGAGAGCAAGTTTTATGAGCTGGCGGTTGCGAAACGGCCCGCAGAAGAGCTGTACGATCTTAGCAAGGATCCGGATTGTGTTGACAACATCGCGGATGATCCGAAATATGCGAATGTGAAGTCGGAGCTGTGGGAAAGGCTCAAGGGCATTCTGGCCGAGCAGGAGGATCCGCGGGTGATGGGTAATGGGGATGTCTTTGACAGCTATCCGCGCATGAGGGGAACAATGCGGAAGTATCCGGGCTTTAAGAAGAGGGAGTATAATCCTGAGTTTATGAAGTAGAGAGGGTGTAGCAGGTATTGGTGACCCGAGTTTTTGTTTGCCGTAGTGGGTTTTACGGCGTATATTTTACTTAAAAAGCCCATCGAGGGGTGTTGCAAAAATGCCGTGAAAAATCTGAGCATTCGCAGGATAAGGCAGGTTAAAAATCAGGAGGTGTTCTAATGAGCATGCAGACGAATTGTCCGGAATGTGGTGCGGTTTATGAGGTGGACGGCGATCTGGGGGATCGGCCGCTTAGGTGTAGCGGGTGCGGGCATCAGTTCTTTGTCGAGCAGAACGAGCGTTCGGCACTGATCATCTGGTGCGTGATCGTGGGGTTGCTGTGCCTGCTGGGCGGATTTTTGGGCGGTGTGCTGACCACCAAGACCACGCAGAGCGAGATGCGGGCGAAACTCGCGGAGGCTGAGAAAGACAAAACCGAGGCGAAGGAAGTATTGGAAACCGCTGATCAGATCGTGAACGTGCTTGGTGATGTGAAGAGCCAAATAAATGCCGCCCAAACAAGCCTTGGCAAAGCATGGATCGTTGGTTCTCATGCAGGAACGCTTGAGACAATTGCTAATATTCGCTATAACTGCACGAACATCTTGGCTCAATCTTCAACAACCGAACGCAAGACAATGGTGGTTGCTAATCTGGCTTGTACCTTAGTACAACTCAAGGCACTGCAAAACAACCTTGAAGGCTTTGAGGCAGAGTATTCTGACACTTGGCTGGGACTGGCAATGCAGCCTCTACTTGATGCGGTACGCCGCGAGCAGGCATGGCAGAACAACATAATTGGATTCTGCGACGGCAGCAACGGAGATATCAAGTTCATTCAACCCGAACGACAAGAGCACATCAATAGTTTAATGGGTGCAGATTTTCAAGATGCTTTCCAATATGTTTTGTATGATTGGGAAGACAGACCGTTCAGTGTGTCGGCAGCCGGTGATTAGCCGCTCAGCCATTCGTGTAGGGCGATGAGGTAGAGGATGTCTTTATTTCGGAGCTGGGTGACGATGTCTTGAATGAGCGGTTCGCGAGTTAGATCGTAATTTGCAGATTTTTGCGCCGGTGAATCATGTTTGTTGTTCTGAGGTTTTGATTTTGTGGGATGGTGAATTCGGATTGTCATTGTAGCCCTATAAAATAACAACAGAAATTTGATGGCTTGTGCATTTATACATCGGCTGATCCGATAGATTCTATCCAATTGCTTTATTCTTAAAACTGTATGAAAAAAGCCATATGTTTAATATTGTGGTTCATCCTGAAATAAAGGACAACAGTCAACTGGCCGCCGCAGAATTTAACAGCCGCGCCTCCGACGTACTGTCCGTTGGGTCCATTCTCGGCGGGCTATGAAATTATGCGGCTAGTTAGTTCGAGGAACGGACGGGTAATGTCCTAATGTTGTTTCCGATTCGTGGTATTTAGAAGCAGTTTTGAAACAGCTCATAGTGATGAATCAAGTATTTTGGTTTTTTGTGGAAGTTTTTGGTTTTTTGCGAAGGATTTCTGGTGGTTTTGGGCAAGGGTTGGTGGAGGGTTAATTACTTCAGTGTGATGGGTTGCTATGGATGCAGTTTATGAATCGGCTTTGGTTGAGCGGGCCTGCGGGGGTGATGAGCGGGCCTGGGCGGTGTTGTTCCGCGGGCACTTTGGGCCGGTTTACAGTTTTGTGCTGGGGCTTGTCAGGGGACGGGTTGATGATGCGGAGGAGGTTACGCAGCAGACGTTTATTACGGCGGCGAAGAAGCTGCATCGGTTTGACAGTGAGCGGGGCGGGTTTCGGGCGTGGCTGTTCGGGATAGCGAGGAACTGCTGCCGCAAGCATGTGTCGAAGAGGTCGCCGGTGGTTTATGATTCGCAGACGGTTGAGGCGGGGGCGGATCGCGGGGATGAGTTTTCGCATAAGCGGCTGGTGCTCGAGACGCTGGCACGGCTGCCGGGGCATTACAGGACGGTGCTGGAGGCGAAGTATTTTCATAAGCGTTCGGTGGCGGAGCTGGCGGCGGAGATGGATGCGAGCGAGCGGGCGATAGAGAGTCGGCTGACGAGGGCGAGGGAGAAATTCAAGAGCGTTTATCAGGGACTTGCAAAGGAAGAGTTTTGTATATAGAGGTGATATCATGAAAGAGCATGATTTCGAAAAGATGTTTGAAGGGGTTGAGTCGCGGGCGTCGGAGGCTTTCGAGCGAGAGGTGCTGGCGAATTCTTCGCGGGTGCTGCGGCGGAAATGTTTTGTTCGGCGGGCGGTTCGGTGGGGCAGTTATGCTGCTTCGCTGCTGCTTGTGGGGCTGATCGCATTTTCGGCGGGGCGGGCGCAGACGGGGGCAGGTACGGCTGGTGCGGAGCATGATCGGGGGGCGGTTGCGGATTCGGGGGATGAGCGAGTGGACGAGGATATGGTGAGGATAGCTGTGCCGCGAGAGTTTCTTGCGTGGGTGGATGCGGGGCGGTTCTTTACGAGTATACAGATGGAGGACAGGGCGGGGGAGGCGTTCGATCGGGCTATCAGCCTGGTGCCGATAGAGGAGGATATGATGATCGCGGAGGAGGCCGGCGGTGATCGGGCGGTGGACGGAGACGGTCGGCGGGGCGGTGTGCTGGCAGGGATCGATGGTGCGTTTTTGAGCAATGTGAGCGGCAGATAAATGCGAAAGGATAGAGCGATGAAGATCAGAATGATGACGACGGCGGTTGTGTTTGCGGCAGTTGTGTTTGGGACGGCGGGGAGTGCGTTGGCGGCGGAAGATGAGCCTACGGTGCTGGAACGTGTGCGGAAGGTGGAGGACCCGGAGCTGGCTGAGCTGATACGCATTGCGGTTGAGAATTTGCCTGCTGATTCACCTAAAGGCAAAGTTGTGCGTTTAGTTACGGAAAAGTATGCTCAAATCAAACTGTTGAACGAGAAGATCAATCAGACTGAAAAGAAGCTAGGCAGCAAGAATCTTAGCGACAGCGTTAGACCTGAACTAGTAATTGCTCTGGCATCACTTAAAGCTGAAAGCGTCTCTATAATTGCCGAACTAAGAGAAACCATGGGCATCGTTCCTTCGACCCCACTGGGGCCAAAGAAGACAGAAGAACTGCATACCTGGATTCATGTTGATTTTCTGGACGGTGCCATTCGGCTATGCAACCTGAAGAGGCCGTTTGAAAATGATGTTTGTAAGAACAATAGTGCAGACGCAAAATTTGTGCCGTCGGAGAGGGTGAAAGAAGGCATAAAACAATTGTTAGAAGGGACTAATGCTTTTCCCGCCAGAATTACATTTGCGGCAATGCCAAGTGAGTATGACCATGCATTAGCACTTAGGGAAGGACTTAAGTCCTATTTCAGCAGTCAAAAAGACTTGCTACACAAGATTGATCTGGGCAGCAGAATACATATATTAGAACCGCAAACTGTTCGTATACAAGCAGCCAACCGACAAAAAGAGGTCTACTTGTTTTTGGGTGGGCGGTCACACAGAGAGGTTACATTAGAGGCGTTTTTGAAAGCCAGCGATCATAATTTGTCAGATCCTTGTATACTCCCTCTGGTATTTACTGTGGAGGAATATTCAGATCAGAGAGGAAGCAGCAGCGGTTTGACATCCAAACTTAAGAAGCTGGTCGAAGAAAGTGGTGTAAGTGACTGGGTGACAATTGAGACTGAAGAATGATTTTGAGGACGAGCAGGAATGACCTCTGCGGGCTCGGCTGTCTTTTGCGGCTGGGCCTGTTTTCTTTTTTCTGGGGATGTCCGGGGTGGGCCAAGAGGTAAGGTGTAGATTCTGGGAGGGGGATTTTGTATGATTGGAGGGTCTTGAGGGCTGGAAATGTGTTTTAGGAGGTTTGTATGAAGCTATTTGGTAAATTTGCGTTTTTTGGGGTGGTGCTTGGTTTTTGTGGTGGGGTTGTGTTTGCCGGGGGGCTGAGTTCGGCGGTGGTGGATACGGGGCAGGATGTCTGTTATGACGACAGTTATGAGTTGTCGGTGTGTCCGGGAGCGGGGGATGCGTTTTACGGGCAGGATGCTCAGTACGCAGGGGATGGGCCGAGCTATACGGACAACGGCGAAGGGACGGTGACGGACAATGTGACCGCGCTGATGTGGGCGAAGAGTTCGGATATGGATGGTGATGGGGATATCGACGCGGCGGACAAGATGAGCTATGCCGATGCGCTGGCTGGGGCGGATTCGTTCGGGCTGGCGGGTTATTCTGACTGGCGGCTGCCGACGATAAAGGAGCTTTATTCGCTGATCGATTTTCGGGGTGAAGATCCGAGCGGTTATAACGGGACGGATGCGTCTGGGCTGGTGCCTTTCATAGATACGGATTATTTCGATTTTGCGTACGGTGATACGAGTGCGGGCGAGAGGCTTATAGATGCGCAGTTCGCTACGAGTACGCTGTATGTGAGTACGACGATGGGCGGGGCGGAGACGATGTTCGGGGTGAATTTTGCGGACGGGCGGATCAAGGGGTATCCGAAGGGGGTGATGCCGGGGCAGACTGAGGCGAAGACTTTTTATGTTCTGTATGTGCGGGGTAGTGCGAGTTACGGGACCAACGAGTTTGCGGATAATGGTGACGGGACCGTTTCGGATGCTGCGACGGGGCTGATGTGGGCTAAGGCGGACAGCGGGACGGGGCTGGACTGGAGTGAGGCCCTGGCGTGGGCGGCGGCTAAGAATGCGGAGAACCACCTGGGATACGGTGACTGGCGGTTGCCGAACGTGAAGGAGCTGCAGAGTATTGTCGATTACACGCGGTCGCCGGATATCACGGGGTCGGCTGCGATCGATACGGTTTTTGAGTGCACGCAGATAACGAACGAGGCAGGGCAGGCGGATTGGCCGTGCTACTGGAGCGGTACGACGCATCGCAACTGGACGCAGAGGCCGGGGGAGTCGGGTGCATATGTGGCGTTTGGCAGGGCGATGGGATACATGCGGGGTACGTGGATGGATGTGCACGGGGCGGGTGCGCAACGGAGCGATCCGAAGGCGGGCGATCCGGCGGATTATCCGACGGGACATGGGCCGCAGGGGGACGCGATACGGATCTATAATTACGCTCGGCTGGTGCGGGATATGGGGTGCGGTGATCCGGGGTATGATTCAAAATTGGCTGGGGATCTTACGGGTGACTGCTATGTGGATCTGGAGGATTTTGCGGAACTTTGCCGGGGGTGGACGGTTGATTACGGGATGGCAGAGCTGGCGGAGATGGCGGGGAACTGGCTGGGCTGTGTGGGACCGGGGTGCGGATTTTAGCCAGGGCTGATGTTGTGCGGATATGAGGGGGCAGGATACGGTTAGGCTGGATTGTCTGTTGGTGTGTGGAGGTTTTGATCTTTGATGTACTGGGTGGTGCGGTCGATCTGGTCGCGGGCGCGGGTGCAGAGGTTTTCCAGTTCGTCGAGGGGGGCGTCGGGGGCGTTTTTTTCGATGTGGTAGAAGGTGGTCGAGCATGAGATGCGTAGGGCGGAGAGCATGCCTTTGAGGCGGTGTGCGGTTTTTTTGAGGTTTTCGCGGTCGGAGTTGTGGAGGTGCTGGTCGAGCTTGTGCATGTCGGCGGGTAAATTTTCGAAAAGGAGCTGGAAGAGTTCGGCGAGTTCGCTGCGGTCATTGTTGAAGGTTGCGAGCAGGCCCTGGATGTCGATGAGGTCGGAGTCCGGGTTGGCGGGAATCGAGGCATCGTCTGAGCGAGACGGCTGGTTGTGAGTACTTTGTTCTGCGTTGTTTTTGCTGACGTCGGGTTTTACGTTTTCGGGCTGCTGCAGTTGTGCGGCGGTTTCGGGGGTGCGGAGATGCTTTGAAAGCGTCTCGTAGAGTGTGGCGACGAGGAGGGGTTTTGCGAGGTGATCGTCCATGCCGGCGTCAAGTGCGTTTTTACGTGCCTGTTTGTCGGCGGAGGCGGTGAGGGCTATGATGGGTGTGTGCTGGTCGGCGTCCTTTTCCATTGCGCGGATCTTACGAGCGGCGGTGTAGCCGTCCATTTCGGGCATCTGGCAGTCCATGAGGATGAGGTGGGGTTTTTCGGTGACGAATTTGTCGACGGCTTCGAGTCCGTTGAAGGCGAGAGTTGTTTTGGCGCCGGTTCGTTTGAGCATTTGCTCGGTGATGCGGAGATTTAGTATGCTGTCGTCGGCGATGAGTATTGTGGTTTCGGCGGGGAGGGTGAGGTTCGGCCGGGTGGATGCGAAGGAGTCGAAGTCGGGGTTACGACGGATCTTGTAGAGCTCGAATTCCGTAGGTATCGTGAAGCGCGCGTTGAAGGTGAAGGAGGTGCCTTGGCCTGGGGTGCTGTCGACGGATAGCCTGCCCTGCATGAGTTTTACGAGTTTGGCGGAGATGGCGAGGCCGAGGCCCGTGCCGCCGTATTGTCGGGTGGTAGAGGAGTCGGCCTGTGTGAATGCTGTGAAGAGCTTTTCCTGTTTTTCGGTTGGTATGCCCGGGCCGGTGTCGGTGACGGTGAAGGTCAGTTCGGTTCTGGTTTGGAAGCCGCACTTGATATAGTTTGTGGTGTTGGCGGCGGGGCCGGACATTTGGACCTTCAGCGAGACAGAGCCTTCGTTCGTGAATTTTACGGCGTTGGAGAGAAGGTTGAGGAGGATCTGCTTGAGGCGGGTGGGGTCGCCTTTGAGGATGGGTTCGATGGTGGGGTCGATGTCGACGGTGAGGGTGAGGCCTTTTTCGCGGGCCTTTGGGCTGATGATGTTTATGGTGTTGGCGATGGTTTCGGTGAGGTCGAAGGCGATGTTTTCGAGTTCGAGGCGGGATGCTTCGATCTTCGAGAAGTCCAGAATGTCGTTGATGATATCGAGCAGGTCGTGAGCGGATTTTTTGATCTGGGTGAGGTATGCTGCCTGTTCGGGTGAGGGTTGGTCCATCAGGGCGAGTTCTGCCATGCCTATGACGCCGTTCATGGGGGTGCGTATCTCGTGGCTCATGTTTGCAAGGAACTGGGACTTTGCGCGGTTTGCCTGTTCTGCGGATCTGCGGGCCTTGTCGAGTTCGGCCTGGGTCTTTTTTCGGTATTCGACCTGTGAATGGAGGAGTTCGTTTGTGCGGGCGAGTTCGACGGTTTTGCGTGTGACGAGGCGGTGGGTGATGGCCATTGCGAAGAGGTGGAGACCTATGAAGCCTACACCGAGTGCTATGAGGGTTTTGAGGAATCGGCGGGCTGAGGCGAAGATTTCGGTGTTTTCCTGGGTGAATGCCAGGTACCAGTCGTTTTCGTGCATTTGGGGGGGCAAGTTTATTTTGCGTGTTATGTAGGTTTTCTTTACGCCTTTGTATTCTGCGGAGAAGCTGGAGTGGCCCGCAATTATTCTGTTGGCGATGGTGCTGTCGGCGAAGTTTGATCGCGGTTGAAGAATCAGTGAAGTGTCTGGGTGCGAGATTAGCAGCTTTCTGTCGTCCATGAAGAACATGTAGCCGGTTTTGCCGATCTTGACTGAATCAACGAAGTTGGAGGTGAAGTAGCTCATTCGGGGTGCGAGGGCGATGCCTCCGATGAGGTCGCCGGTTTCATGGTAGACGCCTCGAGCGATCACGGCGACGGGGTTGCCGCCGGTGATGGAGGGGTATACTTCACTGATGTAATATTTTTTGCCGTTGTTTACTATTTCGTCGATGTAGCTGTACTCGAAGCCGCCTTTTCCGACGGTGACTCCGCCTGCGGTGTCGATGAATCCCTGGCCGGAGGAAACAGGGACGTTGTGTCCGTTGACGTCGATGTGTATGGTCCGGTCTGGGGGCAGATTGATGGCCATGGGGATGTTTTCGTAGTAGGGGAACTTTGACTGGATGCTCATCAGGAAGTCGCGTGCCCGATTCCTTGCCTGCGGGTCGGTTGGGTTTTTGCAGGCGTTTATGACTCGCGGGTCGGTTCCGATCAGATCGAGAAGGTTTATCTGGTCGTCAAGCCATTCTTCGAACATAAGGGCGACATGGCGGGTTGTGTGCTCGCCGAGGGCCTTGGCTGCCTGTATATGCGACCGTTTTTCTATGTAATAAAGTGTTGCGCAAACGGCTATGAACAGGAAGACGATCGCGAAGCCTAGCCATTTTATGATCGAGAACTGAGTTTTTATTTTTCTGGTTATGCCGGTCATATGTGCTCAGGGAAGACCTTTTTGTTAAATAATGTGCAGATGCACCGGTTGTACAGGGGCAGTTGGGGATACGTTCGGGGATAGTCCCATAAAAGTTAAGGATTTTTGATAAAAGACTGGTATTTTTGCGCAGCATGAAGTTTTCGTCTTAATAAGCGAGATTCAGCTTAGATGATGCAAGGTGATTTGGACCTGTTTATGCGGAGTTGAGGTAGGTGTGGATGCTTTCGGCGATGGTTTGCCAGGTCCATTTTCGTTTTTCGTCGTCGCATTCGAGCAGGGTTACTCGGAAGCCCTTGCGCTTGCAGCAGAAGCCTGTGAGGGGGACCACGCATATGCCGTGTGCGGCGAGGAGGTAGTAGACGAAACGTTTGTCGACCTCGAGTGAGGGGACGAGCGATTCGATGTATTCGCGTGCGGCGGTGTTTTCGACGGAGAGGTGCTGGTTGTCGTTGAGTACGCCTTCGTCGAAGGTTACTGACATGTAGAATGCTCCCTGGGGTTTTACGACGTTGATGCCGGGCACCTTCGAGAGGATCTCGTGGGCCTGGATTGCGCGATGTTCGAACATTTTTGCACGGCGCTCGAGGTGGTCCGGGTAACGCGGATCGCCGATGACGCGCGGTATGGAATACTGAGGCAGAGAAGTGGAGCAGACTTCGAGCATCTTGGCGTGGATGATGGTGTTTATGTACTGGGCGAACATCGGTGATTTGTCCTGGTTGTATGCTTCGAGCCAGCCGCAGCGTCCGCCGGGCCAAGGGTATTCTTTGGATATGCCGCGGAGGGCGATGCCTGGTACGTCGCCGATGACCTCGCTGAGGTGCGTTGTCTTTGCGCCGTTGTAGACGATGTGTGAGTATATTTCGTCGCAGATCACGAAGATGTCGTGTCTGCGGGCAATGTCTATCATCTGTTCGAGGAGCTCGCGCGAGTAGACGGAGCCGGTTGGGTTGTCGGGGTTGATGAGCAGGAGGCCCGCGATGGAGTCGTTGTACTTTACCTTGTTCTCGAGGTCCTGGAGGTCGGGCATCCAGCCGTTGCTGGGGTCTAGTTCGTAGGTGAGGTGCTCGTAGCCTGAGTGCGCAGCTTCGGCGGAGGAGTGGGTCGAGTATGCGGGTGAGGGGCCGAGCACGCGTGCCTCGCGGCGGAGGTAGCCGAATATGCGCGCGACGGCGTCGCCAAGTCCGTTGAAGAAGAGGATGTCGTCGGGGGTTATCTTGCAGCCGTCGCGTTCGTTTACCTTTTGGGCGAGGAATTCTCGCGTTTCGACTACGCCCTGGGTGGGCACATAGCCGTAGGTTGTGTCCTGTGCAGCGAGTTCGCCGATTATTTCTTTTATCCACGCGGGGACGGGTTCGCCCTTGATGACGGGGTCTCCGATATTTTCCCATGTGATCGGCACGCCTAGCTGTTCGAGCTGTTTGGCGATGGCGACGATCTCACGGATCTCGTATTTCAGTTGGCCTGAGCCTTCATGTACTATGTCTCGTCTCATGGGCGGTACTCTACTTAATGCGTTTGTAAAAGTCAACTCCTGTTTAGGAGGGTTTTTGAATCGTTACGAATTTCGTATTCCGGCGTGATGCATGGTGACTATTTTGTCTTTGATGGGCACAATTCATTTCGCCAGATTACGATTAATGTTCGTCAGCGGCCGGAGCTTTTTATTTAATTTCTTCAGGGTGATCTATCTTCATTCGCTCAACAGGGCCAATTTATGGGGATTGGCTCATGCTGATTCGACTGCCGGTAAGGTATGCATCGACATTTGGGGGTGGATTTCTTAAGGTTGAGTGGTGATTTTCGGCGCAAAAGAAAGGTTGCCGCAGAATAATGAGCAGCACCAAGTTGGCCGCCGCAGAATTTAACAGCCACGCCTCCGACGAACTTTCCGCTGGGTCCATTCTTGGCGAGCTGTGAAATTATGCGGCTGGGGACCTGGTAAACAGGAGGAAGTACCTTGAATGTTTCTGTTGAGCGATATTCGTGATGTTCAAAAGAAAGGCCCGCTGTTGACGGGCCTTTGTTGTCGGTTGCATGGATGTTATTTTTGCTGTTTTATTAGTCGGTCGTATTCGGCGTCGGTTGCGAAGCGGACGGAGGTGAGCTCGGTTGCGCGTTTGCCGTCCCATTTGACGGGTACGGCGGTGAACATCCACTTCCAGCTTGTGCCGCCGTGAGGGACCTTCAGGAATATCTTGTTCCAGCCTTTGCGGAGCTTGATCTTTGTGGGTTCGCGGTATATATAGCCTTCGTCGGTGAAGGGGATCTCCTTGGTGTTGCGCGCGAGCCCGGGGTTGTTCCATTCGGGCGGGTCGATGGGTTCGTCGTTGAGCCAGATCTTCGGGTCGGTGGTATGCCACTGGCCCAGTTGTGCGAAGGGTCCGCCGCGACGGCCGCCTGAGCGGGAGTAGTCATGGAAGCCGATCCACATGTGTGCGTCCTGGGCGTGGTCGCTTTTTATAAAGCCGAGGGCGTAGACGGTGCCTTTGTCGGCGGAGGTTATGTATGAGGGGAAGCCGAAGTGGTGTCTGAGGAAGACGGTGCCGCCGGTTGCGGGGCGCCAGTTGTAGGTTTCGTTTCCGAAGGTGTAGTCGGGCTGAATGGAGTCTTCGGGCGGGAAGGATGAGTCGAAGTCGCCCTGGTGGTCGAAGGGGCCTGCGATGCGCCAGCGGATGTCGGTCTGTTTGACGTAGGGGAAGGGCATGTCGGTGAAGTATTTGTCGCGGTGGGCGAGCATGTCGGATTCGAATTGGGCAAATTCGTCGAAGACGTCTGTGTGGGGTGCGGGGAGCTTTGCCCAGAGGTCGTAGCGGTTATGTTGTGCGCCGCGCCAGATGCGGTCTGCGTAAGCGAGCATGGCGGGGAAGACGGGGGATTGGCGGTAAATGTTGATCTGTTTGCCTACGTTGTTGTCGGGCCAGTGGCAGAGTATGCCGCCGAGTGCGAGGTCGGTGCTTTGGGGTACACGGCAGGGCTGCTGGAAGAATGCGCGGACGGGGCCCATGAGCGGGTCCATGTGGTTGACGTAGTTTGCCTGTGAGTCGATGTAGCGGACGCCGGGGACGGGCTTGGGGCCTCGGCTCCAGAGCTGGGTAATGACTTTTTTGTCGGGGAGGTGACCTGGCCGCCAGACTACTATGTCCTTGTCGTGTTTGCGGATGAAGTCTACCATTGTGGGCATGAAGTCGGGGTTGCTGATGTGGACCTCGTCGGAGCCGATGTGGATGATGGGCAGGTCGATGTGGTCGAAGAATTCGTCAAGGATGTTTTTGAGGATCTCGGTACCTTTTTCGGACTGCATGTCGACGCCGAAGGTTTCGTTGAAGTATGTGCTGTGGCCGGGCATGTCTATTTCGGGGATGACGAGGATGTGGCGGTCGCGGCAGTAGTTGATGATCTCGTTGAGCTGGTCATAGGTGTAGAATTTGCCCGGCTGACGGGTGGCGCGGTAGTTGGCGGGGTCGTTGAGCTCTGGGTATTTTATGGATTCGATGCGGAAGCCGGGGTAGTCGGTCAGGTGCATGTGGAAGACGTTGAACTTGTACTGGGCGAGCAGGTCGATCTGTTTTTTGAGCAGGTCGGGCGACTGGTAGTTGCGGCCGAGGTCGTGCATGAGGCCGCGGTATTTGAATGCGGGCCAGTCGGTTATTTTGCATGTGGGGATATAGGGCTGATCGCCGTCGGTTTTGACGAGCTGGAGGAGGGTCTGCGTGCCGTGGTATAGGCCCTGTGCGTTTGGCGCGGTGACAGTTGCGCCTTTGTCGGTGACGGTGATAGAGTATGCCTGGTCCGCGTTTACGGGGGCTTTGGAGATTTCGTCTATATGAAGGCGTATCTGGTTCGGCAGTATGAGGTAATTGGGCCTGCCTATGAAAAACCCCTTTGTACGGTCTATTCCGTGGGGTTGAAGTTCGGCGATGAGAAAACTTAAAACGTTTTCCAGGTTCTTTGAGTTGTAATCGGTGTTGTTTATTGAAACTCTTGTCGAGTCGATCAGATTGAATCTTTTGCCGGTCCATTCGACTTTTTGCGGGTAGGGGATCAGTGCTGCGGGGGCGTTGGCGCGGTTGGTCGGTGAGACGGGGCGGGGGAGTTGCGAGATGGGGATGATCCGGGGTTTTTGGCCTGTGTAGGTTATTTTTGCGTTGGCGAGGTCTGCGTGGTCCTGGCCGTTGCCGTCGCCAGCGTCGGTGACTTCGAGGATAAGGTAGCGGAGGTTTGTGAGGTCGACGGTGAATTCGCGGGGTTTGTCGCCAGCGGTCATGACGGGTGTTTCGTTGAGTGTTTTGTCGGGTGTGGAGGCTTTGAATGTGACTGAGCCTCTGTTGGGGCCGAGTTCGTCGTCGACGCCTACCTGGGCGGTGAAAGATTTTGCGGTTTTGTGCAGTTCGAGGACGATGGTGGCGGGGGCGTGGGTGCCTATGCCGCGTTTGAAGGCGTTGCCGGATATGGAGATGGGGTTGCCGTCGACGGATCTGTTTGTCTGCGGGGAGCCCCAGCCCTGGGTGATGTTTTCGATCTGCAGTTCATCGAGGTAGACTTCGGCGGCGAAGGTGGTGGATGTGCAGCAGGCGAGGACGCAGAGAAGCAGGAAGTAAAGGGCTGATCTGTAAACGTTAGTTCTCATTTGGGGCTCCTGATGAAATATGTAGGACATATGTTTCTGCTATTAAAAAACAACTTCTCTTTATTTGCAAATGTTTTTTAATTGCTCAGTTATCGAATAAATTGCGTGCGGACTGCGAGTTCCAGTCAGTAAATCAGCAGTCTTGGGTGTTAGAGGATATTTATTCTTGACAGTGTTTGATAGGGTGAGATAATCGGTAAAGTGTTTGGGGGTTAAAATTGATATAGCGTATTGTCATCTGTGGTTTCCAATCAAATTTCATTTTTGGAAAAATAAAAGGAGGCGTTTATGTCGGAGTTAGAGGTAAGACGGGCACCGCTTGTGTGGTGGATCGGGGGTATCTTGCTTGGGCTGACGCAGATACTTGCGGTGGCGCTGGAGAAGCCTTTGGGGGTGAGCACGCAGTTCGTGGTTGCGGACAGCAAGGTAATGCACAAGGTTGCGCCGGAATATGCACAGGAGCATGAGCTTATAAGCCATGAGAAGTATCAGAAGTTCGGGTATGGTTGGTGGCTGGACATCGGGCTGATCGTAGGGGCGTTTGTAGCGGCTGTTGCGATTGGGCGGTGGAGGCCCAGGTTTACTACTGTATGGTGGAGGGCGACGCTGAATCGAGGGATATTAAGTCGGCTCGTGACAGGGTTTTTCGGAGGTTTTTTCATTCTGCTTGGAGCCCGTATCGCTCATGGTTGTACGAGCGGGCAGTTTGCAAGCGGATGGGCCCAGCTTTCGCTGTCGGTGATACCATTTACGATCGCGATGTTCGTGTTCGGCGTGTTTACTGCGCATCTTGTATATCCCGGGGTACCGAAGATAGAGAGGTAGAGGAATGGATATTAATGTTGACTGGACAGGTTTTGTAGTTGGTGCGTTGTTCGGTGCGTCGCTGATCCTTTCGGGGCTGGCGAATCCGGACAAGATAATAGGAACATTGAGGCTGAAGGATTTTCATGCTCTTCGTGTGATCGTGGTGTTTATTCTCGTGGGCATGCTGGGCGTGTGGATACTTGATCTGGCTGGATGGGCGAATTTCAATGTCAAGCCAGCGGCGATGCTGGGCAACGGTGTCGGCGGGGCGCTGCTGGGGATCGGCTTCGGCATGACGGGGTACTGTCCGGGGACGGGGCTTGCGTGTGCGGCTGCTGGCAGGATCGATGCAATTTTTACTGTAATCGGTATGCTGGTCGGTGCGTATTTCTTTATTTTGGCTTACCCGGCGTTTCTGTATCTCGACTCGATGTGGAATTTTGGAGAGATGACCATCTTGGAGTACACGGGTGTCAGCCGAGCGATACTGACGTTGAGTATAGTTGCGGTTGGCGGTGTGCTGCTGGTGGTGACCGCGCCGAGAAGGAAGGTTGAGCCTGAGGAAGCACGTCCGGCGGAAGTTGGAGAGGCAAGGCGGCCGTTGGAAGAGCAGCACAGCCGAGCGGTGGAGATGCGTGGAAGCGAGGAGAAGCTGAAGAAGGAGGGTGAGGCCGAAGAGGATGAGGCGGTGCCCGAGCAGGAGCGGGGAGCGGATGACGAGAGTGAGGGTGACCGAGGCTGAGGCTTGTGGTGGGTTTAATGTGTGAAGTTCAGTGAAGAGTTGTGAACAAGAGTGACCGGTAAGTGGGTGCCGGTGTTGGTGGACCGCAAAGCTGAAGCGGGTGCAGTGAGCTTTTGCCGGTTTGTCAGAGACAATGTGATGTGGAAAGGTTTTGCGGAATGGTGGAAAAACGTGTGGTTATAGTAGAGGGGGTGAATTCTGAGGCAAGAGATCTGGCAGAGGTATTAAACAGGCTTGGATATACGGTTGCGGATGTGGTTCGCGGTGGTGGAGACGTAGCGGAAAGGCTGAGGGATATTGAATCAGATGTGATGGTAGCCGATGCCCAGTTTAATGACGGTGCGCGGGCGTATGAGGTGCTGGGGGATTGGTGCGCGCGGGAGGGGATGCCCGCTGTTTATGTGTTCGATGAAAAGAGTCAGAATCGACCGGTGCCGGAGGATATGGGCGTTTGCTACACATTGTATGTGCCGTTCGGGGATCAGGAACTGCAGCACGGAATCGAGGCGGCGGTTTACCGGATGAGGTCGGCAAAGCAGCTCGAGGAGAGTGAGGCGAGGTTTCGATTGTTTTATGAGAATTCGCCTGTCGCGTATCAGTCGCTGGATGCTGAGGGGCGTATACTGGAGGTTAATCCGGCGTGGCTGGAGATGCTTGGTTACGAGCGGTCGGAGGTGCTGGGCAGGAGTATTAAGGAATTTCTGATGGAGAGTTCGAGCGAGGGTTTTGATGGTATGTTCAAAGACTTTAAGGAGTCGGGGAAGCTGCGTGGACATAGTGTTTGCATGGTTTGTTCAGATGGAAGGAAAAGGTTTATTGAGGCAGACGGCAATATCTGCCATGATGAGAACGGGCGGTTTGTTCAGACGCATTGTGTTATGCGGGATGTGACGGAGGCGAGGGTGGCAGAAGAGGAGAAGGAGAGGTGCCTTAAGCTGCTGGAGCAAAAGAATAAGGAGCTGGAGCAGATCATACATATTGCATCGCACGATCTGCGGTCGCCTCTGGTGACGATACGCGGGTTCGGTATGGAGCTGGCAGATGCTTGTGAGCGAATTGGTGAGTTGCTGAAAGACGTCGAACTGGGACAGGAAAAGGAAAAAGATCTTCAGGAACTGCTCGGTGCGGAGGTGCCGGAATCGCTGAAGTTTATCTCGGCCGGTACGGATAAGATGGATTCGCTGATCAGTTCGCTGCTGAGACTTGCCAGGATAGGTACGGCGGCGTTGGATATTCAGCCGTTGGACATGAATATGCTTGTTACGAATATAAAGCACAGTATGGAATTTCAGATCCAGGAAAAGGAAGTGGATGTGATCGTCGAAGAAGGTTTACCTGGGTGTATGGGGGATCCGACGCAGATCAGTCAGGTTTTTTCCAATTTGATGGGTAATGCCGTGAAGTATCTGGATGGTTCGCGTAAGGGCGTTATTCGGGTTAGCGGCGAGCGCAAGGGGGACTGGTCGGAATATTGTGTTGAGGATAATGGGGGCGGTATCGAGCAGGATCAGCTTGACAGGATTTTTGAGATGTTTTACAGGCTTGACCCGGACGGTTCGGAGGGTGAGGGGCTTGGCCTTACTATTGTGCGGCGTATCGTGAGCGGGCATGAGGGCAGGATATGGGTAGATTCTGAGGTTGGTAAGGGGAGCAAGTTTTTTGTTGCGCTGCCGGCTGCGGACTGATGTGATATGGGTGGGAAGATGTGCGAAGTCGGTTTTTTTTGGGTTCTCAAAAACGGGCTGGGGGTTATAATTGATTTTAGAAGCCAGTTATGGATGAGTGCGGTTTGCGGACAGCGCAGGGATGGATGTGTGATTTGAAATGTTGCTGTGCGGGACAGACTTATGCTGGCGGCATACGTATGGTATTATGATAGTCATGCGTTTGGTAAGAGGTATGAGGAAATATCGGGGGCTTTATGAGTGTTTTTGTTGCAATGAGCCGACTTGGGGAGCATTTGCATTTTGATGATGTGCGTCACTATGTGGATGACCATCGGGATTTTTTGACTTCCAGGCATTTGTGGCATATGGTCAGGGTGGTGCTGCTTGCGGCTATTATTTTGCTGTTTTTGATATTCAGTCGAAGAGCAAAGGGAGATTTCGAAACATATTCAACAATTTTGAGCTGTTTTGAAACAGCTTCTACAAATACGGTTTGTGAGTTGAGTGAGGCAGGTAATTCGGGGCGGTAAAAAGAGGTACTAAAGAAAGGAGGAAGTTATGCAACTGATGGACTATCTGGACAAGATCCATGCAAAGTATGAGGTGAAACAGCACAGGCCGACGTTTACGGCACAGGAGATGGCAGCGGAGGAGCATGTGCCGGGGATACATGTAGCTAAGCCTGTGGTGATAAAGGCGGATGAGAGCTACTATATGTGCGTGCTGCCGGCGAGCTACAAGATCGACTTTGATATGCTGAAGCGTCAGTTGGGTGCCGAGAGCCTGGAGCTGGCTGAGGAAGGCGAGATGGCCAAGATGTTCGGTGACTGCGCATTGGGGGCCGAGCCGCCTTTCGGCAACTTGTATGGGTTGACGACCTTTGTCGATGAGACGCTTGCCGAGGAGGACTATATCGTCTTCCAGGGCGGGACCCATGAGAACGCGATCAGGATGGAGATGTCGGAGTATAAACGTTTGGCAAAGCCAACGGTTATGAGCTTCAGTTATCCGTCGCAATAGAGTTTTGTTCAGCGTTTATGAGATCGGGAAGTGCGGCCGGCAGGGACGTTTTTGAGACTTTTCATGCAGGTGCGAACCATATTGAGCGGAGCGCCGGGTGCGATCGCATGCCATGCCTCCAGCTCGTAAAGGGTGGGGTGTGCTGTTTGGTATTTCCCGATTTGATTTTGGGGGCATGAGGGCAGTTTCAGGGGGTTCGGGTCCGGAGTGAGAGAGATCACGTTGACGGTGAATCTGTGCAGTCGATAGCTTTGTAATATTTGCTGTATTTTCATGCAGACAATAGAGGTGGGTTGACTGTTTGCGCTTGAAATGTCGGTCAGGTGTATGATTTTTATCGGTTGGCGGATGTGGGCGGCTCTGCGTGCGAAGTGCCAGTATGTGGTGTGGGTGAAAATCTCCGGAGAAGCGATGAGCGGGATGTTGTTTTGCTGTGCGAAATGGCTGAACAGGTAACCTGCGGATGTGTTTTCTGCCCATATTTCGACGTGATATGGGCCGGAGGCAGAATTAGGGTTTTTGTGCTGGGGTATTAGTTTGAGATATGGGGACGGTTCGATTATTGAGTTGGGCGGAAGCAGGTGCAGGAGTCGGGCGTAGTCGAGCGAGGCTGAGAGTGTTTGTAGTGCTGAGACGGTGTTGGTGTATGGTCGGCCGTCGGGCAGTTGGAAGCTGTCGAGGGTGAGGGCGTAATAATGGAGTACCTTGGGGGTTTGGGGTGTGATCTTTTTGCGGCTGAGGAAAAGTCTGGATGCCCAGATCGCGGCTCTTGTTTGGTCTTTAGTTAGTGAAAGTGGTTTGTGGTGGTTGGTAAGTGTTGCGTTTTTTGTACTGAATGCCTGCTGTGCGGAACTCATTCAATCCCCCTGAAGAAATACCCGATGCCGGGTGGACACGGTCACAGCGCACCGCTGCCAGTTTAGGCAAGTCCGGCGATCGGGCATATTACTACGAGTCGTTTTTTGCTGTGATTCGTCCAGACAGAGCCTAACAAATATCGGATGGACAGGGAAGTTTTCAAGTTTGGCCGGTGACAGGTATGTGGCACATGCAAAGCAGAAATACACATTGCAGGGATTTGAGATTTTATTTGCGGTCGTCAGGGACCGAAGGGTGGTGTTTTAGGTATTAAGATGAAAACGCGCAAACCCTAGAAATTCCATAGGATTTTGCGGTCTTTGTTTGTGCTGCAGTAGTATAGATATGTGAATGGCTTGCAGCATGGGGTTGTAAGAACGGTTTGACAATGTGGTTTTTTGATGGGGGTACTATGAGTGCTCCGAATAAAATTTTAATATATTCAATCGTGATCGGTTTGGGTTTTTGGGTGTTTGATGCGTTTGTCGATTCTATTGTTTTTGAGGGTGTTACTTTTGTTGACATGCTTTTTACGCAGGTGCCGGGCCATGAGATATATGTGCGTCTGGTTGTGCTTTTTGTGTCGGTTTTTTCGGGTATTCTTGTCTCCAGGTTTCTCAGGCAACGTGATAAGAGCGAAGGAAACGTGAGAGCGGCGCTTAATTCGATCGGTGATGGTGTAATTGTTACGGATGTCTCGGGAAGGGTTGTTAGAATGAATCCTGCTGCTGAGATACTGACGGGTTTTAAGCAGGAAGCTGTCAAAGGTCAGCTTGTCAGGGACGTATTCAAAACAAAAGATGCTGAGAGCGGTGAGGCAGTTGGGAACCCGGTCGAAAAGGTGATAGCGACGGGTGAAGCGGTTGAATGGAGCAACGATAAGGTGCTCGTAAGTCACGATGGAGTAGAGCATCAGATAGCTGATTCGGCGGCACCGGTTCGATGGGAAGGAAGCGATACTTTCGGTGTGGTGTTGTCATTTCGCGATCTTACGGAATCCAAACAGATGCACGAGAAGATAAGGGTTACCGAGGATCAATTAGAGAAAGTCATGGATGTTGTGCCTGATCTGATCTCGCTACAGGACAGTGAAATGAATGTTGTGTACAGCAACTGGAAGGGAGTCCGCGATATTGATAAGGAAAAACGAAATGAACTTGATAAGTGTTACGGCGTTTATCGGAATTGCAAGGAGATGTGTCCGGACTGTCCTGTGAGGAAGATCGCCAAAACGGAAAAGCCGTGGCAGGTGGAGAGTGAGCTGCCCGACGGGACGTGGCTGGACATCAGGGTAATGCCTGTGCTCGATCCAAATGGGCAAGAGAGCTACTTCGTGGAATGGGTGAGAGACATAACCGACCGCAAGAGGGATGAGCAAATTCGTGATAAGCTGCTGCAGGAGCTGGAGCTCAAGAACGAAGAGCTGGAGAGCCTGATATATGTTGCAAGCCACGATCTGCGTTCGCCTCTGGTCAATATTCACGGATTCAGTCATGAATTGCAGGCGAGCGTGGAACAGTTGAAAGAAACAGTTGAAAACGCTGAGGGGTTATCCGAGGCTCAATTGAAGAGCAAGGTTCGCGAGGTTGTCGGCGGCGGGGTGTTCGAGAGTCTTCAATTCATAGTTGCAAGTGCCGAGAAGATGGACGTGCTTCTTAAAGGCCTGCTGAGTCTCTCCCGTGTTGGTCGTGTTGAGTTGAAGATCGAAGATGTTGATATGAACGGGTTGATCACAAAGGTTGTTGACGGGCTTGCATATCAGTTGCAGGATGCCGGTATCGACTTGAAAGTCGGATCGCTTCCGTCATGCATGGGGGATTACGGACAGTTGATCCAGGTGTTTACTAATCTGATTGATAATGCGATCAAATATCGCGAGTCTGCCAGGGAAAGCTGTGAGATCGAGGTAGGGGGTGAGCTGGATGGTGGCCGTTGTGTTTATTATGTGAGCGACAATGGCGTGGGTATACATGAGGATTATCAGGCGAAGATCTTCGAGGTCTTCCACAGGCTGGAGCCTGACGGACCGGTGCCGGGCGAGGGAATAGGACTGGCGACGGTAAAGCGGATAATCAGCAGGCTCGGGGGCAAGCTCTGGATTGAGTCGGAAGAGGGGAAGGGCTGCTGTTTCTGTGTTTCCCTGCCGGCGGCAAGTGAATCGATCCAGGGTTAAGCACTCCGACCTGTAAAGTCAGCATAAGAAGCAGTTAAAATGTTTTTTTAGTTTGAAGTGTTGGGATCGTGACTTTATTATGTTACAGCGTTGTGCTGGCAGTGTAAGCGGTTTTTTGTCTTGGTGATGGGCGGGGGAGTTTTTATTCGGGAGCTTTCTTTTGAGTACTCCAAAAAAAGTTTTTCTGCTTTCAGTTCTCGGCGGGTTAGGTTTTTGGGTGTTCGACAGTGTTGTTGATCTGCTTATCTTTGAAGATCTGAGTTTTCTGCAGATATTCATTTCTGATGTGCCCGGGCACGAAATATACGTTAGAATTTTCGTACTGATGATATCATGTCTGTACGGTTTGATCGTCGCCAGGCTTGTCTATGCCAGGGAAGAGAACGAGGAGAACACACGTGCGACTCTCAACTCCATAGGAGATGCAGTGATCGCGACCGATGCGCAAGGGTGTGTGGTGCGAATGAATCCTATCGCCGAGTCGCTGACCGGCTGGAAGCTGGGTGAGGCGAAGGGCAGGCCTTTGCAGGAAGTTTTTCATATTATCAATGCGAAAAGCAGGGAGGTTTGCAAGAATCCTGTCGAAAAAGTTCTGGCGACGGGGCAGATCGTGGGGCTTGCGAATCACACAGCGCTGATAGCCAAGGACGGGAGGGAGTATCAGATCGCGGATTCGGCTGCGCCTGTGGTGTTGAGTGACGGCAAGACTGCGGGGGTTGTGCTTGTTTTTCGTGATGTTACGGAGGAGTATGAGATCAGAGAAAAGCTGGCTGTGAGCGAAAAGCGATTCAGGGAGCTTTTCGAAAATTCGATAAATGCGTATGCACTGCACGAAATAGTTCTGGACGATAAGGGCGAGCCCGTTGATTACGTTTTCCTGGAGGTCAACAAGTCGTTTGAGCGACTGACCGGTCTTGTCGGTGCGGAAACAATCGGCAAGCGGGTGACTGAAGTTGTGCCGGGAGTTGAGAACGGTCCGTTCATAAGGCGATTCGGGCAAGTTGCGATGACCGGTGAGCCGACGCGGTTCGAGGAATATGATCCCAATCTCGGGCGATGGTTTGACATCGCTGCGTATTGCCCGCAAAAAGGTCAGTTTGTGGCTGTGTTTACGGATATCACAGTCCGTAAGCAAGCGGAACAGGCGCGCGAGGAGCTTGTTCGTGAGCTGGAGATGAAGAACGAAGAGCTGGAGAGCCTGGTCTATGTGGCCAGTCATGATCTGAGATCGCCTCTTGTGAATATCAGCGGTTTCAGTCATGAGCTGGAGCGGACTGTCGAAGAGCTGGATGAGAAGCTGAATGATATTGGTGGGCCTGAAGAGTTTAATGCCCAATCAATCGATGATATTCATAAACTTCTGCGTGAAGATGCTAAAGAGAGTGTGGGATACATAACGGGCGGTGTGGAGCAGATGGATATGCTGCTGAAGGGTCTGTTGAGACTGTCGAGGGTTGGACGAACCGAGCTCAAGATAGAAAATGTGAACATGAACGGTCTACTGGGAGAGGTGGCTGAGGGGGTGGCATACCTTGTGCAGGAGAACGATGTGCGGCTGACGGTTGGTGAGGTGCCCGGCTGCCGTGGAGACCATGTTCAGTTGAGCCAGGTGTTTACGAATCTTATCGATAATGCGATCAAGTACAGGGATCGCGACGGCAAGAGATGCGAGATAGAGATAAGCGGTGAGGTTCAGGACGGGGGATGCTTGTATAAAGTTTGTGACAACGGGATCGGGATACAGAGGGAGCATCAGCAGAAAATATTCGAGCTGTTCCACAGGCTCGAGCCTGGGGGGCTGGTTGAAGGGCAGGGGTTGGGTTTGACGATAGTGAGGAGGGTGATAAACCGGCTGGGCGGCAGGGTTTGGCTGGAATCTGAGCCAGGTGAGGGGACGTGCTTTTATATCGAACTGCCTGCCAGTGTTATCTGAGTTGCTGTGTAAATGGGGGAGCAGCGGTTTCAGCGGGTCAGCAGGGCGGTGATATTTTCAAGTCCGGCGGCATCTGTTTCATCGAAGGTGTCGAAGTCGGTGCTGTCTATGTCAAGAACTGCGTAGATATTGCCGTTTTTATCTTTGCAGGGGACGACGATCTCGGATTTGGAGCGTGAGTCGCAAGCGATGTGGCCGGGGAATTCATGGACGTTGGGTACAACGACGGGTTCGCGTGAGTTTACGCCCGCCCAGCAGACGCCTTTGTCTTTTTCGAGGATCTGGCAAGCCAGGGGGCCCTGGTATGGGCCGACTGTGAGTTGGCCGTCGATGAGGCGGTAGAATCCTGTCCAGAAAAAGGACTTGAATTTGTGGTGCAGCAGTGCGGCTGTGGTGGCCATTCGAGCGGTCGTATCGGGGGTTTGGCTTAGAAGGTCCGACAGTTGGGAGTGGATTCGTTCATATCGCCTGGATTTTGCGTCAGAATTCATTATTACTTACCCGTCTTTTGTAGTGGACGTAATTGAGAGCCTCTTTTATTGCTACAATCGTCACATATGTATTATTGAGTACTATTTGGCCATTCATCTGAGATCTTAGCAGAAAAATGCACTAATTCAGTCCGACTCATGGTGCTGGTCGACGTATAGGGTAGAAAGGAATATAACAGAGTGCATAGAAAAAACAAGTTTTCTGCTCTTTGAAAAAATAACGGTTTGGATGAATTGATTTTGTTTCCTATGTTTTCCATGAAGCCTTGGGCCGTCGTTAAAAGTTCCAAGGCCGTCTTTAAATGGAAATCAATTGATCAGAGGAGAGCATTATGAAAAGGTTAACGTTGATTTTAATAGGTCTTGCTGTTCTGCCGTGGGGGCAGGCGGCTGGGGGTGTGATATTCGAGGTTAATCCATTCACGGACAATGGGGCCTATAACGACAGCGAACAGCTTACCCTGCTGGTGGACGTTTCAGAGCCCACTGCCGGTATGGTAAGGTTTGAGTTCCGCAATGACAGTACGGCAGCATCCAGTTCCATAGCCGGAGTATACTTCGATGACGGTCTGGCGGCGCTTGGTGCTCCAGTTATAGACAACGGTTCAGGAGTTGATTTCTGGCACGGCGCAAGTCCTCCACAGCTTGGCGGAGGTCTTGCATTCAACACGACTTACAGTGCCGGACCTATGCGCCGGCCTCCACATGATGGAGTGAATTCGGGTGAGCATGTCGGATTCAATTTCACAACTGCTCCATGGGTTGACTTTGACGATATCGTTTCGGCAATGAATGATCAGACCCTTCGTGTCGGTGCCCATGTGATCGCGCTGCCTGACGGGTCGAGCGAATGGGCGGTCAATACGCCCGACAGTGTTCCGGTTCCAGAGCCTGCTACGATTGCACTGCTTGTAACGGGTGGACTGTTCGTTGCTGCCGGCAGGAAGAAAACAGCATAGACCGGAGTGGAGAGAATTACCTGGCAATAAGAAAGGCCTGCGGTATGAGATAGCCGCAGGCCTTTTCGCATTTCCTAGGGGGCTGGTTTACTTGATCTCTTCGTCGATCCAGCCGAGCAGTTCCTTGAGGTCGGCCATGTTGATGTCGCCCATGTGAGCGATTCGGAAGGTCTCATTCTTGAGCTTGCCGTAGCCGTTACCGAAGACTGTGTTGTGCTTTTCCTGCAGAGCGTTGTTTACGGCGGCGACGTCGATGCCTTTTGTGTTCTTGATCGTGGTGAGGGTGTCCGAGACATATTCTTCGGGTGCGAAGAGGGCGAAATTCTCTTTTGCCCATGCTCGGACGAAGTCGCCCATTTCCTTGTGACGCTTCCATACGTTTTCCATGCCCTCATCGAGCAGCTTGGTGCACTGGTAGTGCAGAGCCATGATGTGGGGGATTGCAGGCGTGGTAGGCGTCTGGTGTTTTTCGGCTCTTTTTGCGAATTCGAGGAAGTCGAAGTAGTAGCCGCGGTTGGGGACCTCTTTGGCTTTTTCGAGAGCTCTGTCGCTGACTGCTGCTACGGTGAGTCCCGGCGGGATGGCCCAGGCTTTTTGCACCGATGCGAATACTACGTCCCATCCGAGCTTGTCGAAGTGGATGGGCAGGCCGACCATGCCGGAAACTGCGTCGACAAAGACGAGGACGTCCGGGTATTTTTCGCGGAGCATTTCGCTGATCTCATAGACAGGGTTAGCTACGCCTGTGCTTGTTTCGTTGTAGACCATCGTTACGGCAGTGTAGTTGCCGGATGCGAGTTTTTCGTCGACCATTTCAGGTGTGATGGCCTGGCCCCAGTCTACCTTGAGCTCGTCGGCTTCACGGCCGCAGGAACGGGTGATCGAAGCGAATTTATCCGAGAACGCACCGCACATTGTGCAGAGGACCTTTTCGTCCATCTGTACGCAGTTGCGTATGGAAGCTTCCCAGATGCCTGAAGCTGATGAAGAACTGAGGAAGATGTTCTGGTCGGTATAGAGAATCTTTTTGAGCATGTCCACTGTCTCTTTGTGCAGTTGGACGTACTCTTTGAGCCTGTGGCCCAGGGTCGGTCGGGCGAGCTGCTGCAGCACGTCCTCATCGACCTTTACGGGGCCGGGGATGAACAGTCTTGGAGGATTTTTCCAATCGGTCATTTGCTAAACTCCTCTTAATAAAATTGGTAATAAGTACCTTTGCATTTTTACAGTTTGTTGATCACGAGGCCGGTAAAGACCTTGGGATGGAAGAACGTTGATTTCTGCGGCATTTTTTCGCCGGCCATTGCAACGGCGTTGACCTGTTCGATGCGCGTGGGGTTCATGAAGAATACGACCTGGCTTTGGCCGGAGTCAACAGCGTCGATCGAGCGTTCGATGGCGTCGCCTATGTCTTTGATGTACTTGAGGTTGCTCTGTTTTGCCAATGCTGCGTCGTCGATGCCCATTGCGCGATCGAGGATGAGGTTATGCAATACGTTGACGTCGAGCTTTTTGGCTGCGTCGCTCATGTCGGCGAAGTCGTTCATGGATGCGAAGTCTTTGAGGGTGACGACGTAGAATGATCCTGATGCTGCATAGATGCCAAGCGCTGCCTTTTCGTTTTCGAAAGCCTTATTCATCTGCTCGAACATCTTTTTGCGTGCGAGCTGTTTTGCTTCGTCGCTGTTGAAGTTGAACTGAACGACGGCAAAGTCGTCTTTGAGCTGCTCGACCAGCTTTTCGACATCAAATTCGGGCATGTTCATGACGAGTCTGTGAGTAGGCTGGATGACGAGGCCTTCATTGTGCATGTTGACGAATGTCATCATGCGGTACTGTGCGTCGGGGTTCTGGGTTTCTTTCCAGTAGTTGAGGGCCGTTTCGTAGCGGTGGTGTCCGTCCGCGATGATAGCCTGTTTGTCGCCCATCATGTTCTTGACGGCTTCGACATCGGCTGGGTCATCAATGGCGAACAGTTTGTGGACTACATTCATGTCATCGGTGAACGAAAGCAGGGGAGCGCCCTGGGCGGCTTTTTCCATGATCTTGTCGGCGACTTTTTCAGGGTCGTTGAAGAGCATGAAGATCTGTCCGAACTGGGCTGCGGTTGCCCGCATGAGGTTTAGGCGGTCGGCTTTGGGACCGTCGAGAGTTTTTTCGTGAGCTTTCACGCCGGAGCCGAAATCTTCGATTTTGCCGAGGGCGACAAAGCCGCTTCGAGTTTGCTGCTGGCCGTTGATCTCGAAATCCTGGACGTAGGCGTAGATGGTATCTTTTTCATCCTGCTTGAGAGCCTGTTCTTGCTGGGCATCTTTGAGGAACTCGGCTGCGCGGGTGTACTGGTTATTGTCCGATGAATCTTCGGATGATTTTTTGCCCTGAATTACGCGTACGATATTGTAAGGATTGGCGTCATACAATGCCTGCTGCATGTCTTCGTCGATGACGTCATAGGGCGGTGAGATGCAGCTTCCGGCATCACCTACGACATCGGGGTTGAATCGCAGTCCCTTGAAGGCTTTGATCTCCATACGTTTGACCTTTCGTGATACAAGTTGATAAACCAGTTAACTCCACGCTTCCCGCTGACTTTGGGCCAGCAAATGAGGCTGGCATGATATACTAAAAAGATTGTGGTTTCAAAGGTAATTCGGGCAAAAAGAGAGGCCAGAGCGGAATCATAAAGGGTGCTTAGAACTCCAGTCGAGCGGAGGGGGAGATAACAGGTGATGCATTTTTTGAAATGACATACAAAAACAGGGAGAATTTTGTTATTATGCCCGATATGTAAGTGTAAGTGTAAGTGATAAATGTGTGTAACTATATGGAGATAATGATGAGGCGTAAGGGATTACTTGTTGTGTTGGCGTTGATGGGTTTGCTGTTTGCGGGTTGTCAGCAGGATCAGGTTGTTGAGGAAGACGAGAAGGATTACGAAAAACCGCTGCCGCCGGGACAGTTGGCGCTGAGAAAGATCACGGATCCGAGTCAGATTCCGGATTTCACAATTGCAGCGTGTGATACGAGCAATCTTCGGTCGGCGATCAAGAACAGTCTTAATTACATGGCAAAGCCTTCGAGTCAGCAGTTCTTTCCGTATGGTGACATTTCGCATCGTAAAGTAGTGGCGAGTCTGCAGGAATTCGTGAACATGCTCGACAGCGGGTTGTCTGGCAGGGAGCTGGCGGCGGCGATCAAGCGGAAGTATGATGTTTATATTTCGGTTGGTTGTGACAATATGGGGACGGTGCTGTTTACAGGTTATTACACGCCGATATTTGATGGTTCGATGAAACGGACGGCGCGTTTTAAGTATCCGCTGTATTCTAAGCCTGACGATCTGGTGAAGGGGGCCAATGGTGAGATACTCGGTCGGCGAACGGCGAACGGGAGCATTGTTGATTATCCTTCGCGGACGGATATCGAGGCGTCGGATATGCTGGAGGGCAATGAGCTTGTGTGGTTGAGCGATCCGTTCGAGGTCTATATCGCACACGTGCAGGGCTCTGCGAAGATCCGTCTGCCTGACGGGAAGCTGATCACGGTCGGGTACGCGGCGACAAACGGACACAAGTATCAGAGCGTTTCGAAACAGATGCTCAAGAACAGTGCGATCCCGGCGGACAAGATGAGTCTCAAGGCGATGATCGATTATTTCAAGGTGCACCCGGAGGAGGTTGACGATTATGTGAGCCAGAATCCGCGTTTTGTTTTCTTCCAGATAAGCAGGGGCGCGCCGCGGGGGAGCCTGAATGAGCCCGTTACGCCGTGGAGGACGATAGCGACCGACAAGTCGGTATATCCGAGGGCGTCGCTGGTGTTTATGTCTTCGAAGATGCCGCGTTCGATCGGCGGTCGGACGGTGACGAGCAATTATACCGGGTTCGTGCTGGACCAGGATACGGGCGGAGCGATCAGGGCTCCGGGCAGGTGCGATGTTTATCTGGGACAGGGCGAGGAGGCCGGTCGGCTTGCTGGTCAGGTCTATCACGAGGGGAAACTTTATTATCTGTTCCTGAAGCCTGAGCATATGCCTTCGAATGTATTTGCTTCGCCTGATGATAGCAGTGGGGCAGGGACGGGCGGAAGCTCAAATACATGGAGATCACGTTCTCAGTCTCAGCAGCGAGAGGAATGGGAGTAGTCTTGGCTGGCGAAACTGTTGGAACTGTTTTTAGTGCATAACAAAAGGCTGTGAGTTTTGCGACTCACAGCCTTTTTTCTATCGGAAGTTTTGTGCTTATGGCCTGGGTGGGGTGAAATTTAGAACCAGCCCTTCTTTTCGGGTTTGGTCATCAGGGAGGGCAGGGATTCGCACATTTTGTCGATTATCTCTTTGGCCTTTTTCTCTTTCTGTGGCGTCATCTGGTTTGCGACCACTCCGCCAAGTACGCCGCCTGCGATGCCGCCAACCGCTTCGTCGTCTTCGCCTGAGACGGCGATGCCTGCTGCTGCACCTGCTGCTGCGCCGCCGAGGGTTGTGAGGAATTCGCCGACTTTGCCCTCACCTGTTGCGAGCCAGAGGATGCTGCCGTCCTCGACGTCGACCATCTTGGCTGAGATCGCGATGTTGTCCTTGAACTCCGGGATGTTCACTATGATAACCGCGGGGACGTTGAGAATTCGGCCTGCCTGGGCGGCGTTGGTGTTGCTGGTAAGGCCTGAGGCCTGGAACTCGTGCTCTTCGAGCAGTTTCTCTACTTCGGCACGTTCGACGGGTGCGTAACCTTTCTGGAGCAGCTCGGCGATGAAGTAGTCGCTGATCTGGTTTTTGGCGGCTGCGCCGGCGATCCTGCCTTCTACGCTGATGACCGCGACGGTGTCTACGGTGGAGAAGTCGTATCCCTGGCGTGAATAGCCTTCGCCGGAAGAACAGCCGGCTGATGCGATGATGACGAGAGATAAAAGTATGATTGTTATAGACCGCATTTGTTATGCCTCCAAAAAAGATAATAATGAGGGCTTGATTATACCCGGCTTGTGTTGCGTAAAGCAAGTTTTTGTTGAGTTCACAAGGCAGTACGCGTTTTGCAGTGATTGGGTTACTTATTCTATCGCGGCAACTGGGTGGAATTTTCAGTCGGGGCGGTGAAGTAGTATGCGATGGTTCGTTTTATCTGGTCGGCCATTGGTGATTGAGGGGCGGCCTGGAGGGCGCGGTTGAGGCTGTCGAGCTGGCCCTGCGGGTTTTCGAGGTGGAACTGTGCCTGTGAGCGTGCGTAGTAGAGCTGCTGAAGGAGCGGGCCGTCGGGTCTGAGTTCGCGGATGGTTGTGTCGATTATGGTTTTTGCGAGCTTATAGTCGCGTGTTTCGATGGCTCGGTATGCTTTTTCGAGCTGGCGTGGGACGGCGTATTTGTTTCTCAGGCCAAGTGAGTTGTCCTTGTCGGCAGTTATGATAAAGTCGATCTTTTCGTTATGGAAATTGCGTGCGAGAGCGGGGTTGGTCATGGAGAGGGCTCGGTCGAGGAGTTTGGCTTTCTTAGTTGCGGAATCTTCATCTTCGGCCTTTTCGAACAGGTCGACCATTTCATTTTTCTTTTTTTTCAGCTCGAGGAGGTGCTGCAGATACTTTTCGGGGGTGGCTGTTTTGGGGATGAAGCCGGTGACCTGGTAGGGGGTTCCATCGGGCGAGGTTATGAAAAGGGTCGGGAGATTATCGACCTTGTATTTGTTTGTCAGGACGTAGAGCTGCTCGGAGAGGTATTCGTTGAGCTTGGCGTTCGGTGGGCAGTCTATGTTGAGCATTGTGAAACTGCGTGAGGCCTTTTCGTAGAAATCTTCCTTATAAAGGACCTTTGCTGTGAGGAGTGCGGCCGGCTGGGTTATTTTCGCCCCGGTAAATGCGATGAGCAGGTCCTTTTTTTGCCTTTTGGCCTTGCTGATGGCCTGCTTGTAATTGTCGGGCCAAGTGACCTCTTTTTTTATCCTTGCACCAGCGAGGCGGCGGGCAGGCGCAGCGGTAATCACAACCTTCTGACCTTTTTCAGTTTCTTCGGCGAAGGCAGAAGATATAAGTGCTGCTGCTAAAAGCGTTTGTATTAATATTTGTTTTGGCTTGCTCATCTTTTCAAGGCCTGCGAGCTTAGGTTTTTGAGAAAAAGTACTTCTATTACTGCAGGATACAAATCAGCGGGGTGGGTCGCAAGTTTAATGTTTGCGATAAATCGGCAAAATCGGCGACCAGTTTTTAAAGCCTTTTGGGTGCAGTTGGCTCGAAGAAAAATTTTTTGTTTTGTGAAAAATGCGGCGAATAAGTATTGACGTAGGTAGTAGGATTTTTGATAATTACTATAAGTCGCACTGATATTGCGGCACGGTTATAAAATAGAGTTCAGATAAACTAATTGATCGGGATGATGTAAAATGGATTCAGTAGAAGTGATTCGGGCAGATAACGGTAACGCGGGTAACATTTGCGGAACATGTGTCAAGGGCGGCGAATGTGCGCTGAAGGTCAAGCCTGACAAACCCATGATCGAATGTGAGGAGTTTGACACGGGCGCTTCGGCGGAGTTTAACAACAGTGAATCGGGCAAGCTGTCGAGCGAGCCCATGAAAGTCGGAGCCGTGCAGGGTCAGCTCAAGGGTATCTGTGCGGACTGCAGTAATCGCGATGTATGCGTTCGGGCGGCTCATACGGGCGGTATCTGGGATTGTGATGACTATATGGAAGTGAACGGCTAGTTCAGGGGTTTTGAACAGGCTTTCGGCTGGCCGGGTAGTCTAACATTGCTTTTGGTCCCTTGCGGGGTATCAGAAGCGGTTCCAATACTCAGATTTGTCTTCCGGCGGCCCTTTTTCCGTTCGGCTGCGTTGTGCAAAACCGTCAATACACCCTTTAGGGTGATAAATAACGCGATGAAAGTCTAATATGGCCGACAAGTCAACGCACACGCAATGGCTGACATCAGTGCCAGCCATTAATGCGTTATAGCTATGGCCGGTTTTACACGCCTTGCCGAGCCGAAAAAATTGCTCGCCGGCAAGCCAAAAGCAGTTTTGAAACAGCTTCTATGGAGAGTGTGAAAACTTTTCCGCGGGGGCCGAAAGTGAAAATTGGTGTAGATCTTGACGGTACGGTAAGCGAGTACCCGGAATTTTTCAGTTTTATGACCCGTGCGCTGGTTTCGGCCTGTGCGCGGGTTCATGTCATTACGGATCGGCCGATCGGTACGGAGTGGCAGGTTGCGAAAGAGCTGGAGGGGTATGGGGTGGTCTGGGACGAGATCGTAATTACGGGGGACAAGGCGGGTTTTATTGCGAGGGAGGGGGTGGAAGTGCTGTTCGACGATGTGGATCAGTATTTTGAGGCGGTGCCTCAGTCTGTGGCAGTATTCAAGGTTAGGCAGCACTACAATTATGATTTTGAACAGGGGCGGTGGCGCTAGCCTGCCTGCTTTCGGGGGATAAGGTTTCTTTGCTGGATTGTTTCTTTTTCGGCGAGTTCATTTTGCAGGCTGAGGGGCAGGTTGAAGAATGTTTTTTCCACAGCAGCCGCTGCGAGGATCAGATAGCCTGTTATTTCGAGGGTCTCTTCGACGAGCCTGCCGACTACGGTAAGGTGGTTTTCGCCCATAACAGCTTCCCAGAAGGTTTGCTGGCCCGCGATCCTGCTTATGCCCAGAATGATGAGCATTGCGGCGAGCATGAGGCCGGAGGAGCTTTCGCGGAGGAAGGTTGTAAGCTGGTCGGCTATTTTCTTGCTGTGGCGGGAGATGTACCATGCAGTGAGGCCGAGGATGGCGAAGACTGTAAGCTGCCAGGAACCGTCGAAAATGCGGCGGTCGAAGACCTTGTCGAGTTCGCGAACGGCGGCCATGATGGGGAAAGCGGCCATGAGTCGAGAAAGTTGTGGAGTGGTGGTTTTGTAAGCACGGGCGAGCAGGATGCTTCCGGAGATCATCAGGACCGCGAACTGGGTCCATTCGATTGGGCCGTTCTCACTGACTGAATAGGCGGCGTGACCATGTTGTGCCGCTATTACTACGGCCTGAACTGCGGCGCATGGCAGCAGCATATACGTGACTAATCTGAAGTTGATCGAATCTGTTAGTTTCAAGTCTGGTTTTTCCTGTGTAAGGCGTCGGTAAGTTCGAGACGTGATGCTGTTGCCGGGGACGCAGTTTTGTGTTAGATTATCGTTAATTTCAAGCAGGCAGGATTATAGTGTCGCTTTTTATGGCGTTCAAGTGTAAATACGGTACAATTCTTTTCGCTACCATATTATTTCAGGTCAATTAGATGTTTGTTGATGAAGCTAAAATCTGGGTCAAGGCCGGTGACGGCGGTCACGGGTGTGTGAGTTTTCGCAGGGAGAAGTTCGTTGCCAAGGGCGGTCCGGACGGCGGCGACGGGGGCAAGGGCGGCGATGTGTATTTTCTGGCCAGTCAGGAGATCGATACGCTGGTGGACTTTGCGGGTAAGCACCACTGGCGGGCGAAGAACGGTATGCCGGGTGAGGGGAGCAACAAGGCCGGCGCCGGCGGTGAGGATCTGGTTATTAAGGTGCCGGTTGGGACGATCGTTTACGATACCGACATCGATATGATGATAAAGGATATGGATACGCCTGGTATGGAGGTTCGCATCGTTCGCGGCGGCAGAGGGGGTAGGGGGAACAAGTCCTTTGCGAGTTCGACGAATCAGGCGCCGCGGATGGCGACGGACGGCAAAGTGGGGCAGGAGAGGAATTTGAGGCTTGAGCTGAAGCTGATCGCGGATGTGGGGCTGGTGGGTTTGCCGAACGCGGGCAAGAGTACACTGGTTTCGCGGAGTTCGCATGCACGGCCGAAGGTGGCGAATTATCCGTTTACGACGCTGGAGCCGGTGCTTGGGATCGTGGAGCTGCCGGGGTTCAGGCGTTTCGTGATGGCGGATATCCCGGGGCTGATCGAGGGTGCGCACGACGGTGCGGGGCTGGGGCATGACTTTTTGAAGCATATCGAGCGAACGCGGATACTGCTGCATCTGCTGGATATTCAGCCGGACGACAACAGTGATCCGGTGGGAAATTATCATAAGATCAAGAATGAGCTGGCGATGCACAGCAAGACGCTGGCGGAGAAGCCGGAAATTATCGCGGTCAACAAGACGGACCTGGACCCGGACGGGGAGTATACGCAGGACATTATCGACAGGCTGGGCGTGGACGGGGTGATGGGAGTTTCGGCGGTGACGGGTGAGGGGCTGGACGAGCTTAATGAGAAACTTTGGAGAGTTGTAAAAGGTAAGGAAGAATGAATATACTGGCGATAGATATTGGCAATACGAAGATCAAGACGGCGTTTTTTCTTGACGACCGGGAGCAGTTTACCGAGTCGGTGCACAGTGACGAGCTGGGCAAGCTGGAGGACAAGCTGACGAAGGCGTGGGAGGAAGTACCGGTTGTGGCTGGGTCGACAGAAGACAAGCGTGACGGTGTGATCGTGGTCTGCTCGGTGAACGAGAAGCTGACGCAGGAAGTGCGGAAGATGGTCGATCGGGCGCTGGGCGAGAAGATCAAGGTGATCGGCGAGGACGTGCGGCTGCCGATCGAGATGGGGGTGGAGAATAAGAAGGAAGTGGGGACGGACCGGGTGGTCGCGGCTGCGGCTGCGTTCGCGGTGATCGAGGATGCGGTGGTCGTGGCGGATTTTGGGACGGCTGTAACGATAGACCTGGTGGATGAGGAAGGCGTGTTCATGGGGGGCGTGATCGCGCCGGGGTTGGAGATGGGCGCCGATGCGCTGCACGAGGGGACCGATAAACTACCTCGCGTGGAGCTGCACGAGCCGATGAGTCCGGTGGGAGGAAATACGAAGGATGCGATCAACGCGGGGATCTATTACGGGGCGGTTGGTCTGCTGCGGACGATGGCGGAGATGTATGCCGAGCAGGTCGGGCGGTGGCCTCAGACGATCGTGACGGGCGGGGGCAGTGAGATGCTCAAGGCGCGGTGTCCGTTCGTGGATGCGTGGGTGCCGGACCTGGTGGTCAAGGGCATCATTCTGGCGTATAAGAAGCACCTGGCGGATCAGGCGCAGATCGCTGAGTGGGACGAAGAAGATCAGCAGCAGGGTAAGAAGGATAAGGGTGAGGGGCAGGAGTAGGAATTTACTCAGGAGGCGATCATGGATTGGGATTGTAACGGCCTTTTGGCTTTAATAGCCATAATTCCGATTTTTATTTTGGTCGGTAGACAAAAAGTCAAGAAAGACGGGTATCTCTGGAAGAGGAAATTTAAAGGCATTGCCACCAAAAGCATAAGAAAGCGAATGCGAAAATCTGACATTTTCATTGCAGCTTGTGCGTTGGTTTACTTAACTATAAATGTTTTATTCTCTTTGAAGCTTTTGTCTTTGAGTAGTGGCGAAGAACAAAAAAATGTTGAAAGCTTTGTTCTGCTGTCCTCGGCGTGGGCTTTTTGGTTTCCAGTGCTTGGCTTACAAATTCCTATGTTGAGCTTCTTCGAGGTCAGGTTGACAACTACCAAAAGACTTTTTCTGGGTGTCTGGTTCCTTATCCCGCTCGGCATGTCAATTTTTGCAGCTCTGATTACGGGGGAAATTCAGCTTATCAGAGAAGGACTGATATCCAGTTCTATTTTGTTGCTGTTTTGTGGTCCTGCAATAATTGTCGGCAAGGATTTTTTGCGATTTTATTCTGGCCTGTGTGGTAAGATTGTTATGCTCGGTCTCGACCGCGATAAGTATCGGCTTTACGGAGAAGCGGATGAGTAGCTTGGTTTTTGCGGCGGTGGTTACTGGGCGGGGGGTGTCTGCTATTGCGAGTGTGGAGGTTCGCGGGGCTGGGGCTGCGCGGGTTTTGGGAGAGATGTTTAGGACTGGGGGTGGTGAGGCGCGAGCGTTTGAGGCGGGGAGGCTTTATACGGGTGATATTGTTGCTGGTGAGCGGGTTTTGGACAATGTGGTGGTTGCGGTTCGGGGGGAAGATGATATTGCGATAAACTGTCACGGCAATCCGCTGATCGTGGAGGAGATCGTGCGGGAGCTTGCGGGGCGTGGTGTGCAGGTGATCGAGGCGGAGGAGCTTGTCAAAGACAAACGCAGGGGTGAGAGCATGATAGCGGCGGAGAGTAGGGTGGTCCAGTGCAGGGCGGCTACGCTGGTGGGGGCGGAGATCGCGGCGTACCAGACGGGGGACGGGCTTGCGGCTGTGGTTGAGCGGTGGTCGGATGAGATCGAGCGGGGGGAGCTGGGGAAGGTGCGGGCCGATTGCGGGGAGTTGCTGGCGGTGAGTGAGCGGGCGCGGCTGTTCGTGGAGGGGTGTCGGATCGTGCTGGCTGGGCCGCCGAACGGGGGCAAGAGTACGCTGATGAATACGCTTGCGGGCAGGCAGCGGTCGATCGTGACCGAGCAGGCGGGGACGACGCGGGACTGGGTGAGTTCGGATTTTCGGATCGGCGGGCTGGCGGTTGAGCTGGTGGATACGGCTGGGCTGGACGAGGTGCTGGCTGGCGGGGATGTGCTGGAGGAGCGGGCGCAGCAGCGGACGAAGGAGCTGATCGAGGGGGCGGATATGGTTCTGTATGTTGTGGATGCGAGCGAGGGCAGGCGGATCGAACGGACGGGGCTGGAGGGCCTGGGGCGGTGCGCGGTGGCGGTGCTGAACAAGGCGGATCTGGGGCGGAAGTTGGGCGTGGAGGATGTGGGGTATGAGTTTGACGGGGCGGTGGAGATGAGTGCGGTGCAGGGGAGTGGTGTGGATGAGCTTTGCGGGGAGATAATGCGGGTGCTGGAGGTAGAGGATTATAAAATCGGACAGGCGGCGGCGATCACGGATAGGCAGAGGGTGCTTTTGGAACGGCTTTTGGAGGCGGGGGACGCGGAAAAGGCGAAATTGCTGATAGCGGAGTTGAGAGACGGCGAGATTTGAGTATAATCGCGGCCTATGGCTAAAAAGACGAAAAAAATCACGCCGGCGATGAAGCAGTACCACCATTTCAAGGAAAAGTACGCGGATGCGATCCTGTTTTTCCGGATGGGGGACTTTTACGAGACCTTTTATGAGGATGCGAAGACATGTTCGCGGGTGCTGGGTCTTGCGCTGACGAGTCGGGATAAGAATACGGATCCGATACCGCTGGCGGGGCTGCCTTATCATGCGGTGGACGGGTATTTGAAGAAGATGCTGCAGGCCGGGTACAAGGTCGCGGTGTGTGAACAGGTGGAGGATCCGAAGCAGGCGAAGGGGGTGGTCAAGCGGGATGTTGTGCGGGTGGTGACGCCGGGGACGCTGACGGATGATATGCTGCTGGAGGCAAGGGAGGACAATTTCCTGTGTTCGGTGTTTCTGGGGCCGAAGTCTGCGGCGGTTAGCTGGGTGGATATTTCGACGGGGCATTTTTTCGTGCAGGAGCTGGAGGACGACAAGGCGATACTGGACGAGGTTATGAGGCTTGGCCCGAAGGAGTGTCTGTTGCCTGAGATGCGGGGCGAGCTGTTCGAGATGGAGGGGAAGAAGCTTGAACAGCAGATCGAGAGGCTGACGGGGGCTACGGTTACGCGGAGGCCGGGGTGGTATTTTGACAGCCATATGGCGAAGGATAAGCTGCTCAAGCATTTCGAGATGAAGACGCTGGAGGGGTTCGGGATAGACGACGGTTTTGTTGGTGTCAATGCGGCAGGCGCGGTGCTGGAGTACCTGGAGGAGACGCAGAAGACGGCGCTGACGCATATTTCGTCGCTGAGGAAGGTGAGCCGGTCGAATTTTCTGCAGATCGATCAGACTTCGCTGCGGTCGCTGGAGATATTGCGGACGATACGCAGCGAGAGCAAGAAGGGGACGCTGCTGGACAGTGTGGATCAGACGCTGACGGGGATGGGTTCGCGGATGATGCGGGCGTGGATATGTATGCCTTTGTGTGATGTGGGCGCTATCGAGATGCGGCAGGACGCGGTGGCGGAGTTCGCGGAGAACGAGAGTGCGTGCGAAGATATTCGCGGTCAGTTGAAGGAGGTGGCGGACCTGGAGCGGATCGTTGCGAGGATCAGCACGTTCAGGACGTCGCCGAAGGATCTGCTTTCGCTGGGGTGGACGCTGAGGCGTGTGCCTGCGCTGCGGGAGGTGCTGGCTGGATGTGAGGCTGATATGGCGGGGCGGCTGGCTGAACGGTGCGACAGCATGGACGAGCTTGCGGATCTGCTGGAGGCGGCGATCGATCCTGATTGTCCGCCGCACACGCGGGACGGCGGGGTGATTCGCGACGGATTCAGCGAGGAGCTGGACCATCTGCGGTCGGTGAGCAGTGACGGCAAGACGTGGCTGGCGGAGTTTCAGCAGAGGCAGGTCGAGCGGACGGGGCTTGCGAATCTCAAGGTCGGTTATAACAGGGTTTTCGGGTATTATATCGAGCTGCCGAGGTCGATGGCGGAGAAGGCGCCGGCGGATTTTGTGCGGAAGCAGACACTGAAGAACGCTGAGCGTTATGTGACGGACGAGCTGAAGAAATACGAGGACGAGGTGCTGGGGGCGCGGGATAAGGCGCTGGAGCTGGAGCAGCGGCTGTTCGAGAAATTGCGTGAGGAGACGGCGAAGTATATCTCGCGGCTGCAGGAGCTTGCGGACTGCATTGCGACGGTGGACTGCCTGGCTGCGTTCGGGCATCTTGCGAGGAGCAGGAGCTATGTTCGGCCCGCGATGCTTGGCGATAAGACGCTGGAGATCAGCGAGGGCAAGCATCCGGTGCTGGCTGAGTCGCTGGGTAGTGAGTTTGTGCCCAACGATGTGAATCTTGGCGGTGAGGATGGCGATCTTAGTGTGATCACGGGGCCGAATATGGCGGGTAAGAGTACGTACATTCGGCAGGTTGCTCTGCTGGTGCTGCTGGCGCAGACGGGGTCGTTCATCCCGGCGAAGGAGGCGAAGATCGGGGTGGTGGATCGGATATTCACGCGGGTGGGGGCGTCGGATGAGCTGATGCGGGGGCAGTCGACGTTTATGGTGGAGATGACCGAGACGGCGAACATTATCAACAACGCGACGGATCGGTCGCTGGTGATACTGGACGAGGTCGGGCGGGGGACGAGTACGTATGACGGGCTTTCGCTGGCGTGGGCGATCACGGAGCATATCGCGAACGAGATCAAGTGCAGGACGCTTTTCGCGACGCATTATCATGAGCTGACCGAGCTTGCGGAGCTGCTGGTGAACGTGAAGAACTGTAATGTGGCGGTGCGGGAGTGGCAGGACGAGATCGTGTTTTTGCATAAGATACTGCCGGGCGGGACGGACAAGAGCTATGGTATTCATGTGGCGAAGCTGGCGGGGCTGCCGAAGTCGGTGGTGCGGCGGAGTCGGGAGATATTGCTGGACCTGGAGAATACGTTCGCGAAAGAGGCGGCGGGGCCTGAGCTGACGAGGCATAAGACGAGCGACGATCAGCAGATGCTGTTCGTGGAGCGGAACAAGGGCGTGCTGGACAGGCTGAGCGATCTGGATGTGAACAACCTGACGCCGATCGAGGCGATCAATCTGCTGAATCAGATCAAGGATGAGATTGAGTAGGGGATATTGAAGTTCCTTGGATAGTAAACCTTATGCTATAATGCGAGCCACAATCCCGAAAATCTCTTGCTAGTTGTTAATATACCAGTATAATGGATTCCGTTGTATTGTTTTGGGAGCTAGCAATTAATGCTGTTGAAAGTGAGCAGCACCACCAATTTCCAAAAGGAATAGAATGGTATCTTAGTACTACTAACTCTGGTTTCTGCGTTATACGAGCCTGAGGGGTTCTAAATAATAGTTGTTTAGTTATCTGTGGTCGACTTTTTGTAGAGGGGAAAGATGTACATAGATGGTGTTATTGATGTTTCACTTTGGAATAGAGCTGGCTGGAACGGAATTTTGTATGTATTTGCTGCCGAGGCTGTACCTGTCGTTGGTCTTCTTTTTGATGGTCAAGATGCTGGCAGAAAGATATTCTCCCGTTGGAAACATAACCTTGGAGAAAATGATTCTAGGGAATTAATTCGTTTTTCAATAATTGAAGGTGATATTACTAGCGAACCTGATGGATACTCCGTTTTCATAGGTACCAATCCAAAAGCCGCCATCAGTCGTGCCAAAACTAGAGGGTATGACATTGAGCAACAAATGCTTTGTACGGGACGTTTCCACCGCATGACCCCTCCGCCAGAATCTTGCAATTTGGACAACTTTAAAAAAGAATACAGCAAGTATAATTCATACATATTAGCTCCTGCTATACAATCATCGCAAGGCCCCATTGTCTTATTTGAATTAGGCATCGTTAAAAAGGACGTCAACTTTCTTTCTTCTGATAATCTAAAAAAAGACCACCTTGAATATGTTGTCCTAAAAAAGGAACCCGAATGGAATGGTAAAGGCAGCGGTATGATAGAAGCCATAACATCTAAATCTGAATCAACGACCCCTGAGCAAGTTACTGAAGCAATTGCCGTTTTTGAGACCGAACTCGCGTCAGGAGCAGTTGAAAAAAACATAGACCCTATGGTTATTGACTCTTTAGCTGAAGTAGGATATGACGAAAATGGGCTAATCTTACCGGATACTGTAAACCCAGCACTTGTTGCTACTGCTGAGCTGGTTAGGGCTGAGGTAATAGAGCGTGAAGCTGCACGGATGCCTTTAATCGACGTTCAGAAAAAATATGTTGAATTCTTGGAATATTATTTCTCGAAACCATATGGAGATATGAAAACTCATGAACTGACACCTCACCAAATGGCAAAGATAATGGCCAAGGACAAGGACTATGTGGAGGCGTGGAAATCTGCAGCTCCCGAAATGTTCGAATATCTAAAAGAATTGTGGAGTACAGCAAATGTGGTTACTGCTTCACATCTTCGCCGAATGCCTACACTTAAAGCCGTTTACGGTGGTAACGTATTCCCACACCCGGAATCAAATCTTGTAAGCAACGTAGGACTGTATGCGGATACTATTGTTCTGCCTGACCCAATCTTTAGCAGTCTTGGTATGCATGCCATGCTGCAACCTGAGCATTCAACTTACATTCTAGCGAAGAATGCACTTGCTGCCATGAGCTATAAAGAGTGGGCTATTGCAGACGTTGACGTTCCTATCTTGGTATTTGTTCCGAGCTATTTCTATTTGTCAGATCAATTGCCAAAGATCATTGAAGTGTTTAGTCAGAGCGATTTACAGAATCATTTGGGAAAAGTTTTTGACTATCGATTCAATTCTTTTAAAGACATAGAGGAGTATTTTGAGCATGCACCTGATGTTGAAGCATTGGCGTCAAGTGTAAAAAATAAAGAGAGGTTTGTATTTGATATTGAAGAAAATCCTTTGCCTCTTGATCAGATTGGCATCATTCTAGATGATTTTGAAAAAAAACTAACGATCCCATTTGAACCATTACCCTCAAAAATGAGATTGCTGAAAAGTTTACAAGGCAGATTCATGCAGGCCAACAATGTCTTAGCTCATTGTGATCTGTACGGAGGAATTCCAATTATTGACGCACCTACTTCTTGGCAGTACTTTTTATGGAAACTCGAATGTTCAGCATCACAATTAAGTATGGGCGCAGAGGACACTCTTGTTACACACGTATTGCATGAAGATTTGCGGAACATACCGTGCTTTTCAAAAGTGCCAGCACAAGGGATTATCGAGTTAAGAAGGAGTAACAAATTGCAAGGTATGAGAGAAGTCTTTCGCAGAGGGATTATGGAAATTAGTTCCGTTGATTGCGACGCAGTCGAGGATGTTACAAAAAAGGTTTCGCAGAATCTCCGTGACGCTTTACAGGAATATGAAACACACGTACAAGAACTTCCAAAAGAGATAATGTCCGTTTCTGGTCAGGCTGTGGCTTTAGCTGGTAGTGTGGGGTTGGGGATAGCTGCTGCATCAACAGGTTCAATACCCTTGGCAATAATTGCAGCTCTCAGTGGATCATCTGGTGTCTCATCTGCAAAGGATATCATGAAAAAATTAAACGAAATTCGTGGGAGCAGAAAACGCCTTAAGAGTAATCCTGTTGGGATTTTCTGGAAAGTTTGACATAGTCTAGCTGTTCATAAGAGCATACAAGATGATATAAAATGGGCGGCTAAGCAATAGTGGATATGCAGCTTTATGAAACTCGGTCGTTACCTAGCAAACATGTTTTTGGTGCTCTGTCAGTATTCCAGAACTTCGAGGGGGTTTACGAAGTCGTCGGTCCAGAGGCTGGTATCTTTGTCGGGTTTGAGGGGGAAGGAGTGGAGGCGGAATTTGCGGGCGGTTAGGGTTTGCTGGTCGGGGGTGAGGAGTATCCAGGTTGATTCGAAGGTTCCCTTCTGGTTGTCTCGGCTGGGCTCTAATATGCGGCCTGCAAGGTTGAAGTGCTGGGCGAGTCGGGCTATTACGGGGGCGAGGTCGAGGTGCTGGGATGATATGTGCAGTGCCATTATGCCGTCTGGTTTGAGGTTGTCGAGGTATATCCGGAAGGCTTCTCTGGTGAGCAGGTGGATGGGGACGGCGTCGCTGGAGAAGGCGTCGAGGACGAGCAGGTCGAAGGCGTTTTGTTCTGCTTCGAGCGAGAGGCGTGCGTCGCCTATGACGACGTCTGTATCGGCTTTTGTATCGGAGAGGTAGGTGAAATATTCGCGGGCGAAGTCCTCGACGGCGGGGTTGATCTCGTAGAAGCGGATGTAGTCGTCGGGACGGCCGTAGGTGGAGATGGTGCCCACGCCCAGGCCGACGACGCCGATGTTGAGGTCCGGTTCGTTCTGCTGGAGGTAGTCCATTGCGACGCCGACGCCGCTTTCGGGGCCGTAGTAGGAGGTTGGCAGGAGGCGTTTTTCGGGGTCGGTGAACTGCAGGCCGTGGAAGGTCGTGCCGTGCTGCATGATGTATTTGTGGGCGGCGGGGTCGTTCCAGTCCTCTTCCCAGATGGTGAGCACGCCGAAGAAGTTTCGGGTGTTGGCGACGGCTCGCTGACCGGCGGTGCTGCGTTTGCCCTGCAGGGCGGCGCCGGTGACTGCGACGAGTACGACGGCGGAGGCGAGGACGACTTTGCGTCTGCGGGCGAAGGCGGTTTTGCCTGTGTCGTTGGCGAGCAGGACGAACAGGACGGTTGCTAGCAGGCCGACGTAGAGTTCGGTGTATTCACTGAAGATGGCGGGTGCGATGATGGCGACGAAGATGCCGCCGAGCGCGCCGCCGGTGGAGATCGAGAGGTAGTAGGAGGTCAGTTTGCTTGCGTGGGGGCGGAGGCGGTAGACCTCGCCGTGGCAGACCATGCAGCAGGTGAAGAGCAGGAAGCAGTATGCTGCGACGAGGGTTTTTGCGTTGATAATTATGTTGGGGTCGTCCAGGGCGGACTGTTGGCGGACATAGATGACGGCTGCGATGGCGGCGATGAAAAGACCTATCCACAACTTCTGGATGTACCAGCGCTGGTGGTCAAAGGTGATGATGAACGAGAGCAGGTACAGGCACAGCGGCAGGACCCATAGGAAGGGCACGACGGTGATGTCCTGGGTGATGGTGTTGGTGACGGCGAGCAGTTCGACGACCGCGGCCCAGGGCAGGGCGAACCAGAGGAGACGACGGGCGAGCGGGATGTTTTCGGCTGTGGTCTGGGAGGGTTGGTCGTTCGGTTCGGTTATGGGGGCGGTGGATTTTTTGTGCGATTTCCAGACGAGCAGGGCGCATAGGGCGTTCAGGCCTGCGAAGACGGCGAAGCCCCAGCTCCAGAGTGTGGCCTGGGTCTGGCGGGTGAGGGTCGGTTCGAATACGAAAGGGTAGCTTAGCAGGGCTAGGAGGGAGCCTGCGTTTGAGAGGGCGTAGAGACGCCAGGGTTTTGTGTTGGGGTTTGCTTTTGTGAACCATGCCTGGGTGAGCGGGCTGTTGGAAGCTAGCAGGAGGTAGGGCAGGGCGACGCAGCCGGTGAGCATTAGCAGTATCTGGATGATGGGGTTTGCCTGGCCGTCGGGTCGGTAGGCGGGGTTGGGGATGATCGGGAGCATGATGAGTGCGAAGACGATCAGGGCGAGGTGCAGGGCGAGCTGGCGGGGCGGGGAGAGTCGGCTGTTGATGAAGTGGGCGTATGCGTAGCCGGCGAGCAGGAAGACCTGGAAAAAGAGCATGCATGTCGTCCAGACTTCGGGGCTGCCTCCGAAGAGGGGGAGGGCGTAGCGGCCGAGGATCGGCTGGACCTGGAAAAGCAGGAATGCGCCGAGAAAGACCGTGATCGCGAAGACGGCGGTTCTGAGTCTTGACTGTTTTTGTTCGTGTATCGGTTCCATCTACGTCCTGTGTGAATTGCCCGGGGAGGGGCGGGGTTCGGTAAAATCGTTTACTTGTCTATAAGTATAGCGAATCGAAATGTTTTCTTCTAATAAAAACCGGAGGTGATAAACTTGTAATCAGGGCGGTTTGGTGTACAATGTCGGCTTGAAAAACGACTTACAACGAATTTACGAGGGCTTATTCAGGAATTTTTTATGGCTAAACTGACAAAACTGGACGATATCGTTTCACTTTGCAAGCGGCGCGGGTTTATTTTTCAGTCGAGCGAGATCTACGGCGGGCTGGCGAGCTGTTATGACTACGGGCCTTTGGGCTCGGAGCTGAAGCGCAACGTGCGCAATGCATGGTGGAAGAGCATGGTGCAGATGCGTGATGATGTTGTGGGGCTGGATTCGTCGATCTTCATGCATCCACTGGTGTGGAAGGCGAGCGGTCATGCGGATAAATTTGCGGACCTGGTGACGGTTTGTCAGAAGTGCAATACGCGTTCGCGGGTGGATCATCTGACCGAAGGCGCGGAAGAGCATACCGAGCATATCGATCCTGAGCTTGCGGCAAAGGATGCGAAGAACCTGGATAAGAAGGTGTGTCCTGCGTGCGGGGCGGTTGGGAAGTTCTCGGCGCCGATGGAATTCAAGCTGATGTTCCAGACTGAGATGGGAGCGAACGTCGACGATCAGATGAAGGTATTTTTGCGTCCCGAGACGGCGCAGGGTATTTTTGCGAATTTCCGGAACGTGCTGGACAGCACGCGGGTGAAGGTGCCGTTCGGTATCGCGCAGATCGGTAAGAGTTTTCGTAACGAGGTGACGACTAAGGCGTTTATCTTCCGTACGCGTGAGTTCGAGCAGGCGGAGATGGAGTTTTTCTGCGAGCCGGGCACGGACGAGGAATGGTACAAGCACTGGAAGGAACAGCGGTTCCAGTGGTATGTCGAGTACGGCATCAAGAAAGAGAATCTGCGGTTCCGGGATCATGATCCGGATGAGCTGGCTCACTACGCCAAAGCGTGCGTGGACGTGGAGTATAAGTTCCCGTTCGGGCAGGGCGACTGGCAGGAGCTGGAGGGGATCGCGAACCGGACCGATTACGACCTGCGGCAGCATCAGCGGGGTATGCGGACGATCAACGACTGGTACGAGAACGGGCGGGATCTGACGAAGGTGACGCTCAAGGAAGAGGCAGAGGATTACCATAAGGGGCCGTTGTCATTCTTCGATGATCAGGAAAAGAAGCGGTATATTCCTTACGTGATCGAGCCTTCGGCTGGTATCGACCGGAGTACGCTGGCGTTTCTGGTTGATGCGTATGACGAGGAAGAGGTTAAGGGTAAGACGCGTAATGTGCTGAGGTTCCACCCTGCGATAGCGCCGATCAAGGCGGCTGTGTTCCCGCTGGTGAAGAAGGAAGGCATGCCGGAGATCGCGGGTAAGCTGTCGAACGATCTGAAGAAGCATTTTGCATGCTTCTATGACGAGAAGGGTGCTGTTGGGCGTCGTTACCGCAGGCAGGACGAGGCGGGTACGCCTTACTGCGTGACGGTGGACGGGCAGACGCTGGAGGATGACACTGTGACGGTTCGCGAGCGTGATTCGATGGATCAGCAGCGGATCAATATTGACCAGGTGAAATCCTATCTGCGTGAGAATCTGGATATCTAGGGAAATTAGAAGGCGGGTTTTCGGGCCTGCCTTTTTTTGATCTGGTGCTTTTCGCTGGTAAAAATGCTATAATAAGTAGCAACTGAGCGAGGTTTTTTGAGGAGGCCGAATTATGCGGAAGTTGTATTTGTCGCGAACGGATCGCAAGGTGCTTGGTGTCTGCGGCGGGATCGGCGAGACGTATGACATCGATCCGACGCTGGTCAGGCTGATCGTGGTATTTGCAGCTATTATTACGGGTTTCATACCTGTAGCAATTATGTATATAGTTGCCTGGGCGATAATACCCGACGAGCCTAAGAGCGATGAGGGCGGGGTTGAGAGTTCTGAGCCTTTGTGATGACGGAGTATTAAGTGGTATTTGACAGGATCGAGAATGCCGGGCGGTATGCGGCGCTTGGCGGTGGTAATCTTGGGCGTGCGTTTGAAGTGCTGCAGCGACAGCCTTTTACGCAGTTGCCGGACGGGCGGTATGAGGTCGACGGCGAACGGCTGTTTTTCAACGTGGATTCATACCAGACGCAGGACTGGGAGCTGGGCAGGTTCGAGGCGCATCGCAGGTACCTGGATATACAGTTGATAACGGCGGGGGCGGAGGTGATCGGGCATGCCCATGTCGGTGATCTTGCCGAGATCGAGGCGTATGACGGTGAGCGGGATGTGGCGTTTTACGAGCCTTCGATAGATACAGGGACGATCAACATGCAGCCGGGGATGTTCGCTATGTTCTATCCGCATGATGCACATATGCCGGGGCGGACGCTGGATGAGGCGGCGAATGTTCGCAAGGTCGTGATAAAGGTTCGGCTTGACTGATACTGGTGCGGGGAATTGCGGATCATTTGCTCGACAAATCGCATGGGGCGGGTTTATAATGTGACGATCATGGCGGCCGATGTGGTTTCGGCGTGTTGTATTTGCAAACTTTGAGAGATTTTAAGGCGGTATCATGGCGGTACAGAAGACTACGATCAGTGAACTGAAGGATCATGTCGGTGAAGAAGTTTCGCTGCAGGGGTGGCTTTATAATTCGCGTTCGAGCGGTAAGCTGGTGTTCCTGATCCTGCGGGACGGAACGGGGCTTTGCCAGTGCATTGTTGAGAAGGCGGAGTTTGCGGAGGAAAAGTTCGACGAGCTCAAGCGGCTTGGGCAGGAGTCTTCGCTGGTAGTTACCGGGACATGCCGTGAGGAGCCGCGTTCGGTGGGCGGGTATGAGCTGAGCGTCACGGGTGCCGAGGTGGTATGCGAGGCGACGGATTATCCGATCACGCCCAAGGAGCATGGGGTGGACTTTCTGCTGAAGCATCGACATCTGCATTTGCGATCGCAGAGGCAGTGGGCGATAGGCAAGGTAAGGCATACGGTGATCGATGCGATCCGACGGTTCTTCAACGATAACGGATTTACGCTGATCGATACGCCGATATTCGCGCCGACGGCGGGTGAGGGTGAGCAGACGCTGTTCGAGGTGGATTATTTCGGTCAGCCGGTGTATCTGGCGCAGACGGGGCAGTTATATCTTGAGTCGGCGGCGATGAGCTACGGCAAGGTCTACTGTTTTGGACCGACGTTCCGCGCGGAAAAGAGCAAGACGCGGAGGCACTTGACGGAGTTCTGGATGGTCGAGCCTGAGGTTGCGTATATCGATCTGCCGGGATTGCTGGAGCTTGGGGAGAATTTCGTATCGTTCGTGGTACAGCAGGTGCTGGAGAAGAATCGCGGCGAGCTTGAGACGCTGGGGGCGGATATACCGCATCTGGAGAACATCAAGCCGCCGTTCGTGCGGATGACTTATACGGAGGCGGCGGAGCTTCTCAAGAGCGATAAGGCGGCGAAGTTTATGGCCGAGCAGCTCGAGTCTTTCAAGGCTCGCAAGACGGAGATCGAAAAGCATATCGCGGATATCGAGGCGGAGGAGAAGTCTGGCGGGGTCAAGAAGTGGAAGCGTGAGAAGAACGCGAGAATGCTGATCGAGCTGCGGACGGAGCTTGAGGAGCTTGAGAAGAAGATCGAGAACAATCCGAAGCACGCGAAACTGGCGGCGGAGTTCAACTGGGGCAAGGACCTGGGCGGCTCGGATGAGACGATCATTTCGCAGATGCACGATCGGCCGGTGTTCGTGACGCATTATCCGCGGAGTGCGAAGGCGTTCTATATGAAGACGGATCGGAGCAATACGGATGTGGTCGAGAATTTCGACCTGCTCGCGCCGGAGGGGTTCGGAGAGATCATCGGCGGTAGTGTGCGTGAGGATGATTACGACTATTTAATGAAGCGGATTGACGAGGAAGGTTACGATCCGGAGAACTATTCGTGGTATCTGGATCTGCGTAAGTACGGGTCCGTGCCGCACGGAGGGTTCGGATTGGGCGTCGAGCGGACGGTTGCGTGGATAACGGGCGAAAAGCATATCCGTCAGTGCATACCATTCCCGCGGATGATGGACAAGATGTATATTTAGCGCGGCAGGTGCGGCTGTAATTTCAATTTGCATAGTTTCGATGGAAATTTTGTATGGCGACGCAGACATGGACGATTAAGAAGCTGCTTGACTGGATGATACCGTTTTTCGAGAACAAGGGCGTGGATGCGCCTCGGCTGGCGGCGGAGATGCTGCTCTCGAATGTTCTCGGGCTGGAGCGGATCCAGCTTTATATGCATTACGATAAGCCGGTCGGGCCGGACAAGTTGGCGAAGCTGCGGGACCTGGTAAAGCGGGCGGGCGAGCATGAGCCCGTGGCGTACCTGGTGGGGCATACGGAATTTTATTCGATGCAGATAGACGTTTCACCTGCGGTTTTGATACCGCGGCCTGAGACGGAGGGACTGGTCGAGAGGGCGATCGAGTTTTTGCGTGAACGGCAGGTGCCGCGTTATGTGCTGGAGCTATGCACGGGATCGGGATGTATTGCGGCAGCGGTTGCGAAAGGCGTGGAGGATGTGAAGGTTATCGCGACCGATATTTGCGACGAGGCGATGGAGGTTGCGGGGCGGAACGTAGAAAAGCACGGGCTGGGTGAGAAGGTTGAGCTTTGCGGGGGCGATCTATTCGAGGCGGTGGAAGGGTTTGCGGATAAGCAGTTTGATCTGATCGTGTCGAATCCGCCTTACGTGACTGAGGCGGAGTATGAGGGGCTGGACAGGAACGTGAAGGAATATGAGCCGGCGAGGGCGCTGGTCGCGGGGGAGAAGGGGCTGGATATTTACGAGCGGATGATGGGGGAGCTTGCGACGTATTTGAAGCCGGACGGCGCGGTTATGCTGGAGATCGGCTATCAGCAGGGCGACGCGGTGCGGGAACTGCTGGAAGGGACGGGGCTGTTCAGCGAGGTGCGGATCGAGAAGGATTTTGCCAGGCACGACCGGATCGCGGTTGCTAAGCGGTGAATGCTGGGTTTAGGCTTGTGGGCCGGATTGCTGGTCCATTTTTGCAGCGATCTTATGAATGTCCGCTTGTATTTTAGCAAATGAATTTTTGATACCAAACAGTGCCACTAACATCAAAACCAATAGAAAAAAGCCTACAAAAACCATCACAAGATTTTCGAATTCCATCATTGCGTTCCCTTAGCGAAAATTAGAACTCTTAATGAAGATATTCTGGTTTGTCATAAAAACGCATCAAATACGCTCTTTGGTATTATACCGTCATGATGACGCTATGCAAGGTTGAAGAATTTTTCGCTGGTGGCGGTTACTTTTTGGGCGAAGGTTTCAAGGGGCAGTCCGTGGAGGTTGGCGAGGAGTTTTGCGGTGTGGATCATCAGGGCCGGTTCGTTGGGTTTTTGTTTGCGGACTGGTTCGGGGGAGATGTAGGGGGTGTCGGTTTCTATCATCATGCGGTCGAGGGGGACCATCTTTGCGACTTCACGGACGTCGTCGGTGCGTTTGAAGGTGACGATGCCGGTGAATGAAATGTAGAAGCCGCGGTCGAGGACCTGCTGTGTCTGTTCGGGTGTGCCGGAGTAGCAGTGGATGACGACGTTCTTGAGTTTGCCCGCGAATTCGTCCAGGATTTCCATGCTGTCTTCGAACGCCTTGCGGGTGTGGACTACGATGGGGAGGTTTGTGTCGGCAGCGATCTGGAGCTGGGCGCGGAAAACCTCTTTCTGCTTGTCGCGGACGCTGAGTTCATAGTGATAGTCGAGGCCCGCTTCGCCGATGGCGACGACCTTGGGGTCTGCTGCGAGTTCGCGAATGCGGTCAAGGTGGGGCTGATCGACTTCTGATGCGTGGTGGGGATGAACGCCGACGGCGGCCCACATGTTGTCGTGGCGGCGGGCGAGTTCGATGGTCTTTTCGATCTGTTCGGGGTCGGTGCCGATGGTGATCCAGCGGTCGACGCCTGCTTCGCGGCTGCGGGCGAGTACGTCTTCGACCTGCGTTTCAATCTCGGGGAACGTCAGGTGTGCGTGTGTGTCGATCAACTGCATTATGTTTTCTCCTGTTTGCGATTGTGTTCAGGGGCGAAAGGCGTTTTCGTAATGGCGAATTTCGGCCGGGCCGGTGGCGGGGAGGACTACCGCGATCACGTCGAAACGCATGGGACGGTCGTTGAGGCTGTACTGACGGCAGAAATCACGGGCGGTGCGGATGAGGTGCTTTTGCTTGCGTGGTGTAACTGCAGTATGGGCCAGCGCTTTGTGTTCGCTGGCCCTTGTTTTGACTTCGACGAAAATGATCCTGCCGTCGGTATCGCTCATTATCAGGTCGATCTCGCCGGACCTGCCGCGGAAGTTGGTGGTTATCGGTTTGAGGCCCTTGTTCTTGAGAAACTTGAGGCTTTTCTTCTCGCCCCACTTGCCGAGTTTGGCGGAGTTGGAGCGGAGCCTTTTTCTCAGGGCCGGGAACCAGAGCACTTCCGGGATCCCGATTACCTGCGGGCAGTGTGATCGCTACGACGCTGTGCGAGTCTTACGCCCTTGCCGCGACGTTCGCGGAGGAAGTAGAGCTTTGCACGGCGGACCTTGCTGGATCGCATCGGTTCGACTGTAACGACGTTCGGCGAGTGGAGCGGGAAAACACGCTCAACGCCTTCGTCGCCGATCATTCTGCGAACGGTGAAGGTTTCGTTGATGCCGCGGCCGTTTCGAGCGATGACCGTACCGCTGAAAAGCTGGATACGTTCTTTTTCGCCTTCTTTGATCTTGCAGTGAACCTGTACTGTGTCGCCCACTTCAAAGTGGGGCAGTTCCTGCTTGAGGCTCTTGCTTTCTACTGATTCGAGAATTTCTGTCTTCACGGTTATATCTCCTGTCCGTTTCTTACCCGTAAACATGGGTAAAAATTCAATCATTCCGACCCGGGACGGCGCACAACCGCTACCGAGCTCTACAAAGAATTGCCCAGTATACGGATTTGAGCCGTCAAGACAAGGTTTTTTTCGATAAAGTTGTCAATATTGCCGAATTACAGCGAGGTTCGGGGGTGAAATGCACGCTAAAGTGGGGAATTTTGGGTCGTTAGGGGTGTTGAGGTTGGCAAATTCGAGTTTTTTCTTGAACAATCGGGCTTTGGTGCGTAGAATTCCATGTTTAATTGCTCGGTATCCCTGCGCCTGTAAAATTTGCGAAACTTCTTTATTCAGGGTGACTTACATTGTTTGATGCTTTAACGCAGAAATTTAATTCGGTATTTAAATCGCTTTCCGGTAAAGGCAAGATCACCGAGGCCAACGTCAAGGAGGCCATGCGTGAGGTGCGAAAAGCCCTGCTGGAGGCGGATGTAAACTATAAAGTGGCCAAGCAGTTCTGCAAGGACGTGCAGGAAGCAGCCATGGGCCAGGAAGTGGTCAAGTCGCTGCATCCCGGTCAGGTGATGGTCAAGATCGTAAATGATGAGTTGACCAAGCTGATGGGGCCCGTGGATACGCAGGTTTACTTTGTCTCGCCCGGTCCTACTATAATAATGCTTGCGGGTCTGCAGGGTTGCGGTAAAACGACGACTGCTGCTAAGCTGGCGAAATATCTGATCAGCAAGGGCAAAAAGCCGATGATGATCGCGGACGACCTGCAGAGGCCTGCGGCTATCGATCAGTTGGTGACGCTCGGTGAGCAGATCGATGTCGAGGTTTATACAGAGGACACGAAAGATGCGGTCCGCGTGGCGAAAAACGGCATAAAGCGTTGTAAGCAGGGCGGTTACGACGTTGCTATCCTGGATACGGCGGGGCGGCTGCACATCGATGAAGAGATGATGGGCGAGGTTTCCGATGTAGCCAAGGCGGTCACGCCGCACCAGATATACCTGGTTTGCGACGCGATGATCGGCCAGGACGCGGTTACGTCGGCGAAGGAATTTAACGACCGTCTGGAACTGGACGGCGTGATACTGACCAAGCTTGACGGTGACGCACGAGGCGGTGCTGCTTTGAGTGTCAAGGCCGTTACGGGCAAGCCGATCAAGTTCATTGGTGTCGGTGAAAAGCTCGACAAGATCGAAGAGTTTCATCCGGACAGGATGGCAAGTCGTATTCTGGGCATGGGTGACGTGGTTACCCTGGTTGAGAAGGCCCAGGAGCAGTACGATGAAGAGGAAGCGAAGAAAATGCAGACGAAGATGCAGAAGGGCACCTTCGGCTTTGACGACTTCCTCAAGCAGATGAAGGCCATGAAGAAGATGGGCGGGATGAGCAGTATGCTCAAGCTGCTGCCGGGCGTAGGTCAGCAGCTCGGTAATATGGATATCGACGACGGCGAGATCGGCAAGATGGAGGGGATCATCCACTCGATGACAGAGGAGGAGCGCCGGGATCCGGAAACTATAAGCGCTTCGCGCAGACGGCGTATCGCGCGCGGTTGCGGCAGGACGCCGAACGAGGTCGCTTCACTGGTCAAGACGTTCAAGCGCAGCCGGGATATGATGAAGGTCGTGAGCAGCGGCGGTATGGGCGGTTTGAAAGGGCTTATGTCCGGCAGGATGGACATGGCGAGTATGATGCAGGGCGGCAAGAAGATTAAGCAACGCAGCAAGCGTAAAAAGACGATACGCAGACGCGGCAAGATCAAGAAACGCCGCTGACGGGGGCGGATTTTGCAGTTTGTGGGGGCTGAGAATGCTTCTGCGGGCACAAAAATCGTGTTTTTTTCTGATTTTATATAGCGTTTTGGAATTTGTGAATTAAAATGACGGCTTCGTCAAAATCGCGGATGTCTCTGGAGCAGTACCTCGAAAAGGTCGCTCGCTTTGTTGGCGATGAGTATGGCCGACAGGTCAGACGGCAGTTCGGGGACAATCGCGGCTCGGGTGAGCTCGGGATGCTCGAATCGCCCAGCCATGAGGAACTGGAGCAGATCCGGCGGGCGGTAGCGATCATGACGCCCGAGGAAAAGGCCAACGCGACGAGCCTGACGGATGAGCAGGTAGAGCGGATCGCTCAGGATGCGAAGGTTGACGAGGCTGTTTTTGCGATATTTATAAACGGCTACAGTCTGGAATGTAAACGTGTTTCGTGAACCGATAAGCGGTTCTCGAAAATTTGACATATAGAGAAAGTTTGAAAGGAAGTAGTAATGGCAGTTAAACTGAGATTGACAAGGATAGGTCGCAGGCACAGACCTTTCTTCAGGATCCACGCTATCGAGTCGCGCAATCCGCGTGACGGCAGGATCCTCGAGAAGATCGGTCACTATGATCCTATCGAGAAGGACGAAGAAAAGCAGATCGTGATCGATCTGGAGCGTGCCAAGTACTGGATCGAAAAGGGTGCAGTTCCCAGTGATACGGTTGTTGATATCCTCGCCAAGAAGGGCGTGACAACCAAGATCGGTGAAGCGAGGAAGAAACGCCGTCAGAAGGCTCTGGAAATTGCCCGTAAGAAGGGCAAGCCTTTCACTAAGGCGGAAAAGATAGCAGCAGAAAAGGCCGCTGAAGAGGCAGCTGAGGCGGCCAAGGCTGCAGCAGAAGCGGCTGCAAAGGCGGCTAAAGAAGCTGAGGAAGCCAAGAGCGAATAAGCGTATCTTACGCGTTTGCCAGGCATTCAATACAGAAGGGACATGTCCGATGGGCGTGTCCCTTTTTTTATGGCGAGACGGTGGGGGAAGGGTTCAATGGCCGCGCCTGCGAGGACTTTGGGGCGTGTCCATTCCGGGTGGACTGCTAAATAGTGCGGCTGGGGGATTCGGCGAGGGGGGTGGGGATTTGGTTTTTTATTTGTTGGGAAAGGCCGTACTAAGAGCTTTATTGTTGATAGTGCTGGCAGGCTGCCTATACTATTTATGGAATTTGGTGAGAGTGGCTAATTGACACGGCGAGTTGAAGGTGTTTAAACTCTGTGATTGCATTTATGTTAAGCGTTGACGGTTAATTGTGTTAAGGTCTGTGTTTGTAAGTGCTTTAATAAGAAGGCTATGTGATTGAGGTGGCTTTAAAGGTGTCTGGCTTTCATAGTTTCTTAATTCATCCTGATTTTACGGGCGATTGCAAGGTTAATCTCGCAGATTTTGCGATGTTCGCGAGCAGTTGGCTGAATTGCAGTTTGATACCCGAAAGCAACTGTGACTGATTTGTTTGTGACCTGAAAACGTTAAGGCAACTGGCCATTTCAGCTACTTTGGGCAGTTGCCTGTGCTTTTTATTACATCTGTCATTCATAAGGGCGTAGCGTAATGAAAAAGAGTTATGAAAAAAAGTGTTTACTGATCCTTGTGGTAGTTTCTTTGGCGTCCCTCGCGCTGGCAGGGGAGAAAACTGTTCCCGGTTATCTCGAGGACCATGCGAAGTTGTACGCTGAGAATCCTCGGCAGGCAAATTTTAAGTGGTTTGATCAAGCTCGCATGGGGCTGTTTATTCACTGGGGTGTCTGGGGCCCTTATGAAGCTGAGTGGCAGATGTTCTATTCCAGAATACCGCTTGAGGAATACAAGAAGACGGCTGCAAGATTTACGGGCAAAGATTTTGATGCTGAAGAGATTGTAAAGTTTGCTCGCGCCAGCGGGATGAATTACATCACATTCGTTGCAAAGCACCATGATGGTTTCTGTCTGTGGGATTCAGCTTACACTGACTGGGACAGTATGGATTATCAGGCAAAGCGGGATTTCCTCGGAGAACTTGCTCAGGCCTGCCACGCAGAAGACATGCCGTTGTTTATTTACTATTCGATAGGTATTGACTGGACGCACCCATACTTTATGCCTTCGAATCTCTATGGTTGTGCCCGGCCCCACTACAAGGCCAAGCCGGATTACTTCAGGTATGCAAAGGAAGAGGATTTTGAGATTTACCGCCAGTTCTGCAAGAATCAATTGAGCGAGCTTTGTGAAAAATACGGGCCCGTTGCGGGGTTCTGGTTCGACACACTCGGTGGTGTTCTTGCGAATCCAGAGATGTTCAAAATGCAGGAGTTTTATGATCTGATCCATGAACACCAGCCACATGCTTTGATCGGTTTCAAGACTGGGGCGACAGGTACTGAGGATTTTCTTATTGGTGAGCGACATCTTGGTTCGATAGCAGGTGCCTATCCCGGTAACAGTCCCGAGAATAGAAGGATTCGGAAGTTGGCAGATGAAGCCTGGAGTAAGAATTATGGCAAAAAAGCCGAGATATGTGTGACTTCGACAGGTAGTTGGGCGTGGCGTAAGAATGCGAAGTGTTGGTCACCAGCTAAGTTGTGGCGAATGCTTGAGAGTGCTTCAGATAATAATGCCAACTTGCTCCTCAATACCGGTCTGGATATAGACGGCGGTATTCCGGATGATGCTCGCAAGAACTTTCAGGCCTTGGGTGACCGGATACGCAAAGAAGGGTATCCGAAACTCAACAAGACAACTTATCTGCAAAAGCGAAAGACAGAAGAGGTTGTTGATGATAACGAGAAGGTGAAAACAGCACGTTAAGCCTTGTTCTCCGACTTTTCGACCGTTGGTAAATTGTGTATGATTTTATGATAAAGGGGAATCCATTCCTGCTGAGATTTCAAACTTTGGCTCGCGTGGGGTGCAAAAAGTCATCTGTGCTTAAAATGTTGTCTTTAACAAGTTAAGATTCGGAATTGCGTCCGTAATTGACAGCGTAGGCAGTGGGCCTGGTCGGTTACAACTTGATGGAAGTGGTAAATATTGCCAGTGTTGACGCACGGGTTGCGGGGATGTCATAGGCCTGATTAGTTTGTCAACGGGACTTCCTGCTACGCGGCCAGGCGGTGGTAGGATTTCAGCAGTCCGCCGAGGCGTTCAATGCACCTGATATCGGCTGTTTCGTCAAGCTGGTGCTTTGGTTCGATGATTCTGCCCAGTGATTGGTGAATGCGCTCGTGGTGATAATAGTTGCTGTATTCACCAAGAACGTACTCGAGCTGTTCGACGGACGACAGAATCAGATGGTCAAGGCATTCTGATTTTACTGACCTGACGAACCTTTCTGCATAGGCGTTCAGGTCGGGACTGTGTGCCGGCAGTCTTACAGGTTCTACGCCGGAGGTTTTGAGCAGAGCGTGGAATCCTTCTGTTCGATACAGTGGATCTCTGTCGTGAATCAGGTACGTTTTGTCTTTAAGGAATCCATCTTCGCAGTCGGTGAGGGTGCGGGCTATCTGTTTCATTAGGCCGGGAATCCCTTGCGGCTACGCGGGGAGTTCAATAACAACAGGTGGGTGTGTGAGAGTTTTTTTCCATTGGACGGTATTCCGTGATAAAGGCTTTTTTATGCGTTTTTGTTAACATCTTGTTGAAAATTGCGAGCTGTTCTGGTGTAGTGGCGTATAGTTTGGGTGGTTAGGAGATATGCTAACGGTAGTTCTTTTGGGTGGCATTGTTGATGAAAAAAGGGCAGAGCCATATTGTTTTTTTGAGCAAGTTCTTTCAACGGCCTCGTACCATCGGTGCGGTTGCGCCGAGCAGTCGTCATCTTGCACGTCAGATTGTTGGTCTGGCAGGGGTGAGTGATAGCAGCAGGATACTGGAGTTTGGGCCGGGGACGGGATCGTTTACTCGGGAGATACTTCGCCAGAAGCGTGAAGAGGCGAAGGTGCTGGCTGTTGAGATGGATTCGCGGCTGGTGGTTCATCTTCGCAAGCAGTTTCCTGATGCAGTGATCGCGGCGGGTAGTGCTGCGAATGCATGCCGGATAATGGAAGCTAACGGTTTTGGGGCGGCGGACTGTATTGTTTCGGGGCTGCCGTGGGCGGCGTTTGACGACGAATTGCAGGAGAGTATTCTGAACGAGGCGAGGGAAGTGCTCAAGGAGGACGGGGTGTTTACGACGTTCGCGTATGCGTCGATGTTGTTTCTGCCGGCAGCGAAGCGGTTTCGTGGTCGTTTGGAACGAGCATTCGGTTCGGTCGAGGTATCGCCTGTGGTGTGGCGGAATCTGCCGCCAGCGGTAGTTTATCGTTGTACGAAGTAAGGGCCGTGGATGGGTCAATCGTCGGTCATGCGGAAGTCGATGTTTTCGGGGAGGGGGTATTGCTTGAGAATCGCTGTTTTATTTGAGGATTTGCCTTGTTCTTTCAGCATTGCAGTATGAATGTCGACCCACAGGTCGGTCAGGGTGGATTCGGCTTCTCGGAGGTCGTGCAGTTCGATGGCTGCCAGGGTTCGGGCGGCTTGTTCGTGTTTTCTCTGGTGCAATTGCAGGCGGGCGTAGGCGAGCTGGATTCTGCTGTGCGAGCTGACGTTTTGCGGGGCGGCGGCAAGGATGTTTTCCAGGTCGTTCCAGCGGTCAGTTTTTATGAGACAGTCTACAGCTTCGGCGGTCAATTGAGGCAGATCGTCGAAGAGCTCGACGGTGGCAATGTAGAGGTCGGCAGCTTTGCCGGACGCGTCGTTCGAGAGCAGTTCTAGTTGTGCCAGATTGCGGTACGCCCATGCGGAGGGTTCGCGATCCAGGGATATCTGCCAAGCCTGTTTTGCTGCCTCATTGTTCTTCTGTGCAAAGTGGATCACGCCCAAATGCAGCCATGCGAGCCAGTGATCGGACCGGCCTGCTTCGATAGAATCCTTGAGCATGGACAGCCAGCGTTTGTCGCTAACGAAGGCGCCGGGCCGTTCGTGCGGCGGGCGGTAGGGATAAGTTCCTTTATTTAAAAGTTCGAGCCAGGGCTGCTGCTGTTCGGTGAGGCTTTCCTGTGGAAATATCTGCGAGGCCGGGAACGGCGAAGCGGTGTTCTGGGATTCATTCAACAGGTTTTCAAGGCGGGCCCAGCCGGAGCCGTGATGCAGAATCTCTTGCGGAGGCGTATTGGCCAAGGTTTCGGTATCATGGTGCAGTTTTTCTAGCGCTGCCGGCGACAGGGTTTGCTGAATTTGGTCCTGAGTGTGCTGTATGGCTTGGTTCCATAGGCCGTGGATTATCTCGGGGCCAGCTTCGAGCGGGCCGTAAGCTTCGAGCCAGGACCAGTCGGCGCGGGCCGGCATGGGGATGCATTCGGCCTGCGTAGGTGCGATGCCTGCCTGTATCTCCAGGTATTCGTTGGGCGGGGTGGAGAGGAATCGCTGCCATTTTCTACCGCCGGGCTGATTGCCCCAGTAAAACGTTTTGCGTGCGTTGAGACGGGGAGTCGATGCCTGGAACATTCCGCGGCCATTGCGGTCGAGGGCGGCGATCCAGGGCATTTGCATATCGGGCATACGGTAGAAGTAGTCGGAGGCGTACTTTACATTTCGCGAGTAGGACATGTCCCTGCCTTCGATCATGGGGAAGGGCACCATCTTCATTTCGAACTCGACGCCTAGCGTGAACGCTTCGTTTGCCGGTGCGAGTACGCGTGTATCAGACGCCTGGTCTACAGCGATGTTGGACCACCAGTACATGGGTATTTCGTGGTCGTTCGAATTGATGAGGCGGACGCGTACGAACAGCAGCGGTGAGCCTTCAGGCAGGAAGCAGTCTATCTGCCAGGGCACCTTGCGGATGCGTTCGAATTCGTACATGCGGAGGACCGGCGTGCCGTCGTCGGTTTGCAGGCGGGCTGCGAAAACAGGCTCGCAGGTAAAGGGCGAATGGCCTGGTATGGACATGTTCCATTCGACTCCGCCGCTGAACCAGGCGTTACGCATGGCGAGGTTCGCGGGCTGGAACACGGGATTTTTGTGCAGCAGTTGGCGATTTGTGGGTTTGTGATGGAGCGAGTACAGTCGGCCGCCGAGGGTCGGCAGGAAGGTTGCGGTCAGTAAGTCGTTTTCAAGAATAATTGCGGTGAACTGTTTGGGCCGTTTAATACGGTTGTAGGAGTCCTGGAAGCGGTAGGGCAGGCAGCCTGCGTCGCTGCCGTAATTCAGGTACTTGCGGTTCCGGGCAGGGACGGAGTCCGCGACCTTCAGTTCGTGCTGGCTGAGCCCGAGCGGACGAAGTGGCGGCAGGGGGTTTTCCGGGCCGAGACCGGCGGATGGCAATTCTATTTGAGAAATACGTAATGAGGTCATGCAACACCCTTCAAACTGCTGGAAATGGTAGAACCAAAAGCGGAATTATAGCAGGGGTGTGGCTGTATGACAACCTCGATTATTCGCGGACCTGCTGCCAGGGATCGTCGCCTTCTTTGACTTTAGGTGTTGCACCTGTTACCGGAAGCGACGCTTCGATCTGCTCATCGCTCAGTGCGGCACGGACGAGTTCTTTTTCGGAATACTGCACCGGTCCTTTTACGAGCTGGGGCAGGCTGTATGTCTGGATGATCGAGTCGTAAAAGTGCGGGTCCTTCTGCGGCAGGATGAATGCTTTTGATAAGTTGCCCTGCTCGTCGATGTGACAGAAAAAGGTGCGAGTCAAAAGGCCGCCGATGCGTTTGCTGGAGAAGGTGAGCCATCGGCCGTTGCTGGAAAAGCTGTGCCACGATTCACTGTATTCACTGTTGACGGTGTCGGGCATTTTACGCCATTCGCCCGTGTCCAGGTCGATGATCGCAAGGTCACTGCTTGGCTGGTAGACAGGGAAACATCCGTAATCGGTGAGGCAAACAACCAGGTATTTGCCGTCGGATGATATCTTTGGGATCAGTACGCTCTTGCCGGTTTCTTCGGCGGTGAGGACGGTTTCGGCCTCGCCCCATGTGTCTGTCTCGGCGTCGTAGCTGACGCGGCGGAGGTCGTATTGGACCTTGTCAAAATTTTTCGGCGGTACGGTGTCGCGGTCCTCCCACAGTATCGGTGCGCTGCAGAAGTAGAGCCATTTGCCGTCCGGCGTCCAGGCAGGATAGGTTTCGAGTCTGTCGGGTTTGGTCAGTGCAGGGGCGGTGCGTATCTGCTGATCGTCGACGTCATAATATACGATGCCCGAGTCGAGGTCGACTACATCGCGGACCTGCATGCCGACTGCGTGGAAAAACTGACGCACTTTGTTTATGGAGTAGGCCGCGATCTTGCGGTTTGGGTGCCATTCGGTGTAGCCCCACTTGGTTCCCAGTTTCTGCACCTTACCATCCATTGCCAGCAGGGTGCCTACGCCGTACTGACCGCGGATGCCCATGGCCATCTGGTCGGGTTCGTTGTTCGGGAAGGTATGGCAGTTCATGCATGCATTGCCGAATTTTTTGCCGTGTATGATGCGGGAATCATCGAAGCTGGTGAGGTCACGCTGGCGAATCTGGATCTTTGCCCAGCCGTTGTAGATCGGCCGCATGAAGCGATACGCGAGATAGTCGTCAATGGGATCGGTAGCAACGTGGTTTGTGATCTTTTTGAACTTGACGGTTGTTCCGTCAGACTCGTGGGCGGTTATTTCGAAGTAGATGTTTTTGCCGGTTGCCTTTTTCAGCAGGTTCGTCCATTTGGCGGGCGGAATATTGACCGTGTCGGTGCTGGTTTTGACGGTGAATCCTTTGGAGTCGCTTCCTGAGGTGATCTTGACGGTGAAGCTAGCAGCTTCTTCCTCGATCGCGAAATTCATCGGCGCAATGTTCGAAGGGATCGTTATGGATGCGTAATCGGGTTTGATTGCCGGCTGCCGGTCCAATGATGTAGCGGCATTTGCTGAGACCGCGTTGAGTGCAGCTAAAATGAGAATTATTATTCTGATGGAGTGCTTTGTTACCACTTGCCAACTCCTGAAAGATCGAATGTATGGTAATAATAATAGGTGTTGCCGTACTGCTGGGCGAGAGCCTGTTTTGCCTGTTTACTGTTTTTGAATCTTGAACATGCATCGAGGAATCTGCGGTAGACAGCGATGGACTTGTCGGACGGCCGCCATGCACTGGGAACCACATTGTCGTTTCCGCTGCGGGCGATCTCAAGAACTATCGCTTCCTGGTAGTTCCTCGGCACCTCCGCCCTGCCGAAGTCCTTTAGCCTGTGGATGTGCTGAGTTATCTTGTTAGTCTGCTTGGTGAGCAGGTAATGAGCCATCATGTACTTGAACGCCATTTCGTTGGTAGGGTCCTTTGCCAGGAGCCATTCGAACCAGTTGTCCGCGTTGGGTGCCAACTTCTTCAGGTTGATATTGCAAAGTGCTCTTGACTGCAGCTTCTCGACGAGCTTTGCTTCTTGCGAGCCTTGTTTTCTATTGAGCAATGCCTGGGCTTTTTCAGTGTGCGACGGGAAGTGACTCAACTTTTTGAGAAAGTTATCCGCTGTTATTGTCTGGTCCTTTGCCAGGTTGACCAACCCAAGCGTTTCGATCACGTCGGGCCAGTTGCCTGCTGACTCGAGCAGTTCGTAGCATTTTTTCTCAGCGTCATTGACGTAGCCGAGTTTGAGTATCAGTTGGGCGGCTTTGAAACTCAGGCGCCTGTTCTTCTGGCCCTGGTGATGCTCCAGCGTCAGTGCTTTGGGATCTTGTGGGTATTTAAAGAGATCTGTCTCGAATCGGCCTTTATGGTACAGAGCCAGATTGAGGTTGTGGTTGTAAGAAGGATTAACGAAAAGGTATGGATCTTTTTGTCCGCAAGCTATGAGTTCGTTCCATTTTCCCTGGCGTGTGAGGTAGTCTGTTTTCAAGGACGTTTTATGTTTGGGCTGGAAAGCATAGTGCAAAGAAACTGCACATGCAGAAATGACTATGATCGCAGATGCTGTGGGTTTGAGCCAGCCGAGAGAATTCTTTTGTTTATTGCGTTTTTTCTTCTTTTGTGCTGGTTTACGGACAAACACGATTGTAAGCAGCAATATAGCGGCCATGAATGCGGGGGCTGTTATCAGGGCATTTTTTGACAGTTCATTTGCCCATTTGGGCACGATGCTGAACACAGTGAAGTCCGGCGGTATAGGTTGAAAGATCGGCAGAGACAGAATGAGATAGGTGATGACCAGGGCAGCGATCAAAAAGGCCGTAGCGGTTTTTATGTTTCTTTGAAACTCTCTCATGATGACGAATACTGCGAATGCAAAAGCGTAGGCGGCGAAGGCATAGTAGAGCGAAGAAAACGCTAGTACGTAAATGATGATTCGGGCTACTGACCGGCACGGTGCAACCTTAATGAAGATAGCGGCGGTCAGGGTGCAGATTGCAAGTGAGACGAAGCTTTCGACTGTGTAGTCGTATCTTGCGAACGGTATGATCATCGCTGCTGTCGGTACCCAGGCGAGTATGCCGGGCCAGGGGGAGCCGGAGGTCTTGAAAAGCATACGCACAGAGAACCACAGCAGTACGGCCAGGGCGGTAATGATAATTGTCGCTGCCAGGTTATTTTCGAAGAAGATGAACAAGTAGCTGGTGAGGTATTCGACCGGACCGCCGGGCCGAAGCAGGAATTCACTGAGGAATGTCCAGCTTTCTTCAAAGGGAATTATGACGGAGCTGATGTTGAAACGCTCATAAAGCAGGACCGGCTCGATCATTCGTAATATGTACAGGAACAGGGCGGAGAAAAAAGCGATAAAGGCCGCTGAGGTTGCAAGGACGCTGAGCCTGCTGTTTGTGGGTGCATTCTTTTTGTTCATTACAGTTCACACTCTTCTTCAATGCATAAGTCGTAAAGCCCTGTATGGAAATGGTTTAGTGAATCACGATACATATAGTTCGTCATTTTCCCGGCTTTACTTGAGGCTGACACCTGTCTGATAACAGGGCTCAATAGAATAACAAATTGAAATGCGAAATACAACTGTCGGCCTGCATTGCAATAAGCCGCCTATCGGCAAATGTTCAGCAATGTTGATTAATTGCCGCTTTCAGGCTATGCTGTTCGCGCATCGATTTATGATACTGTTTCTGCTATTTCTGAGGATGTTATGCGGATAGACATTATGACCCTGTTTCCGGAGATGTTCGCCGGACCGCTGGGGTATTCGATACCTAAGCGGGCCCAGGAAGCGGGGCTTGTGGACATAGAGCTGACGAATATACGTGAATTTGGCCTGGGCAACTATAAAAAGGTGGACGATACGCCTTATGGGGGCGGGCCGGGCATGGTCATGATGTGCGAGCCTGTGTTCAACTGTTTCGAGCATGTCGAACAGTTGGATCCGGAACCTGGGCGGGTGCTGATGATGTCGCCGGCAGGACGGAAGCTGGATCAGAAGCTGGTGCGGGAGCTCAGCGGGGAGAAAAGGCTAATTTTGCTCGCTGGCCGGTATGAGGGGTTCGATGAGCGAATTCAGCAGGGACTTGGTGCTGAGCCGGTTTCGATAGGTGATTACGTTCTAAGCGGCGGGGAGCTGGTCGCGATGGTGGTGGTCGATTCGGTGGTTCGGCTGCTGGAAGGGGCTCTCGGGCATGAAGAAAGCGCGACCGAGGAATCGTTCAGCGAGGGGTTGCTGGAGTATCCGCATTACACCCGGCCCGTGGAGTATAAAGGCATGCGGGTGCCCGAGGTGCTGATGAGCGGGAATCACGCTAAGATCGAGCTGTGGCGAAAAGAGCAGGCACTGGAGCGTACCAAAAAGTGGCGGCCAGATATGTTGGATGATTGTGATGGAACTGACGAGGAAGTTTAAAAGCAAGCTTAGGGGCTCTTACTTCTTGTTCTTGCCGTTTGCTTTGCCGTTGTTATTGTCATTTCCATTGTTGTTGCCGCTTCCGGAGTTTTCGTTAGGTTCAGGAGGGTTGTTGTTGCCGTTGTTGCTTTTATCGTTTCCATTTCCGTTATTGCTGCCGTTTCCGTTGCCGTTATTGCCGTTTGGAGCGACGGGGTTTGCCAGTTTGTATACGAAAGCGACCTGCTGAGGATTCAATGCAGTGTCAAAAATCTTGATGTCGTCCAGATTGCCCTTGAACGGGTTCTGTTCATTGGCTTGACCTATGGTCCAGTCTTTGTTGCCGCCTATTGTGGCCGCGGGACCGTCAGCGGCTGCACTGGCTGTGAGCTCGCCATTAAGATAGAAGCTGATATTGCAGGCGCCGTCAAATACCATTGCGACGTGCGACCACTGGTAAAGAGGCACGTTCGCGTCGGCCCAGTGCTCCTCCTCAGGCATGACCGTGAATACCAGCCATCCGTCCGATAGCGATAGCGACCATCCGTGCAGATTCTCACTTGGTCCGATGATCACTGCTTTTTCGCCCATCGGCTCAGGTCGCACCCAGGCGCTGATCGTGAAGTTTTTTGTGAGCTTTCGCAGATCATTGGCTTTTCTGAGATCGACCTTGCTTTTTTCGATATCTCCGTTGAGATTGATGCTCGAATCCAGATCGTTTCTTGCCGACGGCTGGCCCATTGTTACTTGATTGCCCGCATGGCCGTGCAGGGAGCCAACTGAGTCGCTGAGTTTTTTCCCAGTCGGATCGTCGAAGCTCCAGTGATGAATGAGCGAATCGTTGGGATTGTTGTCGGCATTCAGCGAGATGCAAGATTTGAAGTTACGGCCGCGGGCGTTTTGGCGAGCATTATCGAAGCGGCTTTCGACCTTGATGAACCTGACAAGGTCAGGGTCGGTCAACGGTGTGGTGCTTATGCTTTTTTCATAGCATTTGATATTGAAACTGTCGACAGGTCCTGCAAGGTCGTGCATGCTGCCGTTGAGGCCGTACCGGACATAGCCGTTTTCGGCGAGTTCATAGCGGTATTCTTCGCCTGCCGAAGTCTCAAATTCGATATAGCCGGCGTTCGAGTCGGGTGATGACATTTCGGTTATCTTTACGGCTTCGCGGAGCAGGCGGTTGACATGTTCGTGCAGAACTCGGCCGTTCTGTATCAGTTCAGCGGTATTTCGACGCGATTCCCAACTTGAAAAGACGTTATGAAACTGCGGGAGTACCGCGGACATGACTATGGCCATTATCGAGATGGAAATAGTCATCTCCAAAAGGGTCATGCCTGTTCGTGTTTGCAGTTGTTTTTTTATCTTCGCCATAGAATCCAATTCACGGAACTCCGTCAAATGTTTTTCGGCAATCGGCGGGTTCGAGTGAACGGGTAACAGCCAGTTGTATGGAAATAGCTGAAAAGAGACTGATCAGCCGACTACAGGGAGGCGATGCATGAGATTATCGGACGCGGACTGCTCAATCCACGCTCAGTTTGAGCCGTAAGTGCTGGAGGTTTATTACGTCTTCGGCGTTGTATTCGAGCAGGGTTTTCAGGGCATTTTGGTCGTTGTGATTGATGTACTGCCACCATAGAACGACTGCCTGATAGCCGTCAACCTCGGTCAGGTTTCGTTCTATTTTGAGCTGACGTTCAACGCTTTTAAGGCCTCCCTTGAGCTTTCTCTTCCAGCAGTGGTACATCAGATCCGTGTGCCTGAACTTGGTTTTCAGGTCGGCCTGCAGGCTTGACTTTATGAACGGCAGATCAAAACGCGAGCCGTTGTATGTGTAAATCTCATCGACGGATTCCAGGGATTTGTACAGCCCCGGCTCGTCTATCTCGGGGCTTACAAGCTGTATCAGGTCCAGAGGTTCTTCGCCCATTGCCGTCGGCCGTTCGATAGCGATTCCCACCACGGTCAACTCTGCCCGGCTGCGGCTGAGGCCGGTCGTTTCGATATCAAGATATGCTCGGGTTTTCATGAAGGATAGTATAGCATAAGCGGCTCGCAGAATGGAAGGGGGTTGGTTGAAGATAGAAAAGTGCGGAAATCTGAGAACAAAATCGCCGGAACACGTATAGAAAGGTAGAGTTGCTCTAACAGGGAGACTTAAAATGAACAAATTACATGCTTTGAAACATCTTTCTGGCGGTGATTATGTCCATACGCCGAAATGGTGGAAGGACCATGTGCTTTATGACCAGCGGTACTGGTGGGGCGAATGGATTCTGTTCTGGATAGCTCTTCTTGTGACAGTTCTGGTACTGGCTGGGTGAGCCCTGACCTTTTGAGATTTACAGGAAAATGGATCGTGGTGCAATTACGTTTAAAAAAATCAGCCTCTTAAGCGGCAAATTGTTGATTCCGACTGCAAATAGGTTTTACAACTACTGGCGTATACTATAGAATAGAGCAACTGAGGGTGGTGCGCACACTATATGGTGTATAGACTGGTACCTGAGTGAGGCCTTTTGGCTTTGGTTTGTTAATGTGGAACTGATTTTGGGGTATTCATCGACGTGAAAAAGCTTTGCGTCATACTTGTACTTATCTTTACGGCGGCGCTCGTGTCGTTCGAAGGTCGTTCATTAGCTGCATCTGAAGAGGAACAGGTATCGGATCAGTCCGTTGACAGTGAGGGTAAGCGAGAGCAGAGCGAAGATGAAGTCAAACTCCGAGTCTACCGAAATGCTTTATTTGACAGTCCAAAAGAGCAGAATCGTATTGATGCAGCAGTTGTGCTGCTAGGTTATGAGGATCCTGCTGCAAAAGAGATACTACAAGATGCTTTGAAGGCTGCAGAAAAACCGGAGGTTAGGAGTCCTGTTCTAAAGGCGATGGTTTTGCTGGATAAAGAGGGGGGGCTGTCCGACAAAAACCAGTATCGCGACCAGATATTCAATGCCCTAAAGACTGCGAAAGGTGATGTCGGTCGTCTGGCTGCACGGGTTCTGACCATTTACCCCTATTCTGAGATTGCAGATTACATTTGCGAACTCGCCAAGAAAGGCGATGCGGATCAGCAGGCCCGGATCAACGCTATTTACGCACTCGGGCTGACGAGCGAAAAGAGGGGTTCGCTGATCTGCCTGGTGGATATTCTCGATAGCTCAAATCAGGCCATCGCCTCAGCTGCTCGCAAGGCGTTGCCTTACTGGATATCAGTGGACGGAGATGCGCCCTCTATAAAGAGGGAACTTCAGAACAAAGAGCCCGAGGAGATCATCCGTGAGAGGATAATTCGCCTTGAAGATGCGATGAAACAGGTTCAGGCAACAGCGAATAAATGGAAAAACCTTTATATAAAGAGGCTCGATCAGGAATACGAGCGCCTGGATGACAAGGGGAAGGGCAATTTGATATTCGATGAGCTGGCCACCGAATTTGCCGAAGTTGCACTTTGGGCAATGAACAAGCTCGAAAAGCGATCGGCTACGGTTGTGCTTCCTGAGAAAATAGGCGAAAGGCTGGTATCGCTTTTGGCCGATGAAAGTGCGGAGGTCAGGCTCAAGACCGCTGAAGTGCTGGCAAAAATGGGTGACAGGAACCCTGGGCCCGGTCTGTTGAAACAGCTCAGGGCCGAAGAGAACGAAAGCGTTAAACTGGCAATCCTTGAAGCGCTGGGGGAGGCTTGCTACTTTGCATTTTCACCTGGTTCACCTGTCAAGCTCGATCCGGCAGTAAGACTTGCAGCCCTTGATGAAGCGGCCGAATACCTCATGAGCGAGGACCCTTCCAAAGCCATAGCAGGGGCAGCGGTTATCAGAAAAGTTTTAGAGCCTAACGGTCTGGATGATGAGGCAAAAGAGAAATACCTCGGACTTATCGCCGAGAGGTTTGTTCGTGAAGAGAAGAATGATCAGTTACGGGCAGAGCTTATCGAGGTGATGGCCAGTCTGGCGGAACAGCCGAGCACCCGTTCAAAAGCGGCCAAACTTTTCAAGGAATCATTTCTGCAGGGGCTTAGTGCGGACCAGAACGCTGCTGTACGGCGGGCTGGTCTGAGAGGGTTGGCGGCGCTTGACAAGGCCACAGCGCTTGAACACAGTAAAAAGCATCAGGTGGAAGATGACCCTGACCGCGGCATTCGCCTGTCGGTCATTCGACTTGCTGGGGACGTGGGTGCGGAAGCGGACCTGGAATGGCTGTTAGATAAGCTCAAGGCTGACAAAGGTGAGGGCGAAACTGCCTGGCAGGCCATGCAGTCAATACTGCTTCGCCAGAAGGCCGAGGTGCTGGTCAAATGGGCCGAGAAGCTTGAAGCTGCGGGGGTCAGTGAAGAACGCGTTGATTATGTTCTAAGGAAGGCCGCACAAAAAGCTGAGGGCGAAAACGACAGTGCCTTAATCAATAAAGCCAACAGAATGCTAACCAATCGGCGGGTTAGCCGGGCTTTGAAAAATGGATCTTTTGACGAGGTCGCCGAGCTTATAAGGCGAAAACTGGTCGAAGGTGATATTGAGGCCAATGGTATAATCGCCAAAAGGATATCTGATTATGTTGGGGGTTCGGCACCTGATGAGTCTAAAAAGGATCTTGTCAAGGCACTTGGGAACATAAAGTTCAGCGACGAAAGAACGCAGTGGGCCAAAATGATCAACAACTGGCAGGGAGAATACGATCCGGACCCGCAGGTTGCCAGCAAACAGGCTGAGCAGGATGCTCCCCAGCCGGATTCGCAGGACAATAAGGAGCAAGTGTCGCCCCAAGTCAGCCCGGACCCTTCGCCTGACGCCTGACTTTCGTCCAGCCTTGCTGTTAACGCATTCCTCATTAAATGCTCTGCCAAGTTTGAATATGCGACCTTTGGAGTGATGTTGGGCATTGTTTGTCTCTCACTCCGCATCAGCCAGGCCGAAAAAGCAAAAAAATATTGCATGTAGCACCACTAATGTTATACTGCCGCAACCTTCGCTAAAGGCGGTTCAGCTTTGCGACGGGGGCCGTTTTTTGGCTTACTCGCAAGATTTGCCAAAATTTCGGTTTTTTTGCTTTTTGTAGTTGCAGAATTTTTTTGATGGACTATACTCTTCCTTTTACCAGGCTGGACGGCGGGGAATCCCTACGGATTCTCCGGGGGGTGCGGAATAAAATAAGATTACGTAAGCCCGGCTGTGCTCGGGGCTTAGCTAAGATAGTATCGCTGCTGTAGCTCAGTCGGTAGAGCGCGTCCTTGGTAAGGACGAGGTCCGGGGTTCAAATCCCCGCAGCAGCTAAATTGAAACAAGTACGGCGTGGGCAGGTGTCGAGCTGGCCTGTCATGTAATCGGCGTACTATTATATAGAGCAGTGGCCTGAACGGTTTTCAGGTCGCATGTAAAAAGAACGAGACAATTTTAAAAAGTATACGAAAAGCTGGAGGTTACTGAACGATGGCTAAGGCTGTATTTGAACGTACAAAACCACACATTAACATTGGTACGATCGGCCATATTGACCACGGTAAGACCACATTGACTGCTGCCATTACAATGCGTCTTGCTAACAGATATGGTTTCGCATCGAGAAAATTCGATGAGATCGACAACGCTCCTGAAGAAAAAGAGCGTGGTATCACCATTAACACTGCACACGTAGAGTACGAGACGGAAAGCCGTCACTACGCACACGTTGACTGCCCAGGTCACGCTGACTACGTGAAGAACATGATTACTGGTGCCGCTCAGATGGACGGTGCTATTCTCGTGGTTGCAGCAAGTGATGGTCCTATGCCCCAGACTCGTGAGCATATCCTGCTTGCACGTCAGGTAAACGTACCAAGAATTGTTGTTTTCATGAACAAGACTGACCAGGTTGACGATCCTGAACTGATCGAACTGGTTGAGATGGAACTTCGTGAGCTGCTCGATAAGTACGAATTCCCAGGCGACGAGATCCCCATCATCAAGGGTTCTGCTCTGGCAGCTATGGAATGCGATGGCAAGGACGATGAGGCATGTAAGCCTATCGATGAGCTGATGGACGCTGTGGATGACTACATTCCGGTTCCCGAGCGTGCAGTAGATCAGGACTTCCTGATGCCTGTCGAAGACGTGTTCAGCATCAAGGGTCGTGGTACTGTTGGTACCGGCCGAGTTGAGCGTGGTATGGTTCACACTGGCGACGAGGTCGAGGTTGTTGGTCTCAGTGACGATGTTCGCAAGACGACCGTTACCGGCGTTGAGATGTTTAACAAGACGCTGGACGAAGGCCAGGCTGGTGACAATGTTGGTCTGCTGCTTCGCGGTGTTGAGAAGAAGGAACTGCTTCGCGGCCAGGTAGTCGCTAAGCCCGGTTCTATCACACCTCATACCAAGTTCATCGCTGAGGTATACGTATTGAAGAAGGAAGAGGGCGGCCGTCATACTCCGTTCTTCCCAGGCTACAGGCCTCAGTTCTTCTTCCGTACAACTGACGTAACTGGTGCTGTTACAGCTATCCGCAGCCGTGAAGGCAAGGAAGTTGAAATGTGTATGCCAGGCGACAACATCGAGATGGAAGTAGAGATCATCAGCAAGATCGCTATGGAAGACGGCCTGCGTTTCGCTATTCGCGAAGGCGGCAGAACTGTCGGTGCCGGTGTTGTAACAAAGATTATTGAGTAAGTAAGTATTCGGTGACTCCCGGGTGCTGCGGCAATTATAATGCGGCAGCACCCGTTTGTATCCCTTAACCGGTATTTGTTGGTCGGGAGCTGCACTGTTCTGCGGCGTGACAATATCTTTTAGGGAATTTTCGAAAAATTGTGAGGTCGTAATGGCTAGATCAACCAAACGCGAATATGTGTGGCTGGAATGTAAGACTTGCGGCAGCCGGAACTACAGGACAGAAGTAAATGTTCAGGGCGGCACTCCAAAGCTGCAACTGAATAAGTTCTGCAAGCAGGATCGCAAGCGTACACCGCACAAAATACGGCGTAAGTAGCGCATGGACGTAGGTCAGTAGCTCAATTGGGAGAGCAACGGTCTCCAAAACCGTAGGTTGGGGGTTCGAGTCCCTCCTGACCTGTTTCGGAACCGCAAGATGCGGTGTTTTTGCTTATGTTTAAATATTTCAGGGGCTGCGAGGCATGGGACTGAAGATATATAAAAGTGGACAAGGTTATCATACACGCTTGTGGACGGGCATCAGTATCTTTGCTCTGGTTGCCACGGGGTGTTATGTTCTTTATGGACAGCTTGCTCAGGCGGGTATACTCGTGCAGACGCTGGTTCCTATGGCTATTTGTGTGGCGTTTGCAGGCGGTCTGTTCTGGCTGCTGAATAACCGCAAGGTTGCGGATTTCCTGATATCGGCCGAAGGCGAGATCAAAAAGGTAAGCTGGTCGAGCAGACGTGAGATCGTCTCTTCCACAATGGTTGTGATCTCAGTAGTGATCATCATGATGATCCTGTTGTTCCTGGCTGATTTTGTATTCAGGTACGTGCTGGATCAGGTTTTCAATATCTACTAACGAGGACTACCTTACTATAAGGTCATAATATGCAGTGGTATGTATTACGGGTAGCTTCAAATAAAGAAATGCGGGTTCGCGACGCGCTGGAAAAGAAGATGCGTACAGAGGGCATCACCAGCGTCGGACGGATCATTGTGCCGGTAGAGCACGTCAAGCGTATCCGCGGCGGTAAGCAGCGAGTGGTAACCCGCAAGCTGTACCCCGGATATGTTTTCATGGAGCTGGAGACCAAGGAAGGCGGTCATCCTCATGATGATGCCTGGTATATCATCAAGGAAACGATGGGGGTCGGCGATTTCGTGGGAACCGACGGGATACCGACACCGATGAGGGACACGGACGTTGCTAAGATGCTCAAGGAGGCGGAAAAGCCGGAGGAAGCTCCAAATATCAAGGTTGAGTTCCAGAAGGGCGACATCGTCAAGATCAACGAAGGCGCTTTCGAGAACTTCGAGGGCGTTGTGGATTCGATCGACAGCGAGCGGGGCGTTGTTCGCGTAATCGTGTCTATCTTCGGCAGGAGCACTCCGCTTGATATCGAGTACTGGCAGATAGAAAAGGTTTAATTGGAAAGCATCCTTGCCAGCAAAACCAAGGCGGGATAATCTGAAAAAGTGTGGCAAAATTGACCGCTACCCTTGTATGAGGGGTGCGGATTTGGTGTTTTTTGAGTTTATTGGTATTTGGACAGAGACTAGTTATTATCGAGGTTAGTGATGGCCAAGGAAGTAGTTGGTAAATTAAAATTGCAGGCACCTGGTGGTCAGGCCACTCCGGCTCCTCCCATTGGTCCTGCGCTGGGTCAGCATGGTGTAAATATCGGTCAGTTCGTAAGTCAGTTCAACGAACGCACTTCTGACATGAACGGCATGACCGTGCCTGTTGAGATCAATATCTACAATGACAGGTCGTTCGATTTCATCGTAAAGAGCCCTCCGGCGGCAGTACTGCTCAAGAAAGAGGCAGGGTTGGCGAAGGGCAGCGGTGAACCCAACAAAGACAAGGTCGGCAAGGTGACCAAGGAACAGGTTCGCAAGATCAGCGAGATGAAGATGAAGGACCTGAACGCTTTCGATCCCGAGCATGCCGACAGGATCATCGAAGGCACTGCCCGCAGTATGGGTATTGAAGTCGTCGACTAGAACGAGCAAAGCCGGGCGGATGCGTTGTCCGACCCGAAATAGCTGACCACGGCTTAGCAGTGGGAGCGAGATATAAAGATTCGCGGAGTAAGTAATGGCAAAAAAGAGTAAAAGATACAGAGCGGATGCGGAGAAGACTACCGGCAAGGAAGTACTTCCTCTGTCTGAAGCTATCAAAAAAGTGAAGGGCTGGGACAGCACCAAATTCGACCAGACGGTTGAACTGGTAATGCACCTGGGTATCGACCCCAAACAGGCCGACCAGATGCTGCGTGGTGCGATCAGCCTGCCGAACGGTATCGGCAAGCAGAAGAAAGTTATCGCTTTCTGCGAGGATTCGGACGTCGAGGCCGCTAAAAATGCCGGCGCTACAGAAGCTGGTACCGACGAGCTGGTCAAGAAGATCGAAGACGGCTGGACCGATTTTGACGTTGCGATCGCCTCTCCCAAGGTGATGGGCAAGGTTGGTAAGCTCGGCCGGGTTCTTGGTCCGCAGGGCAAGATGCCTTCTCCAAAGAACGGCACCGTCACACCTGATGTGGTTAGTGCCGTAAAAGAGTTTGCTGCTGGTAAGGTAGAGTATCGCAACGATAAGAACGGTAATCTGCACGTTGTCGTCGGCAAGCTCAGCTTCAGCGAGGGCAAGCTCAAGGAAAACACCGATGCGTTCATTTCGCATGTCAAGAAGATCAGGCCCAGCAGCGTAAAGGGCGGCTACATCAAGAAGGTCTGTCTGACTGCGACTATGAGCCCGAGTGTTCAGGTGGACGTACGGTAAACCCAGGTATTCAACCTGCTGAAAGGCAGGACGCGATATAGATAATTGAACAGGTGTAATTATGAGTAAATACGTTAAGAATTTACTTCAGGCTGAGCTGGAAAGAAAGTTTTCCGACGTTGACAATTTTGTCGTTGTCGAAACCAAGGGACTCAGCGGTAATGAGAATAACGAGATGCGCGGCGAGCTGCGTGACAAGGACATCAGATTGAGCGTTGTTCGCAATGCAATGATGCGTCGCGCGATGGAGAACCTCGACAAACCGAACGGTATCGGCCTTTTCGAAGCAGGCCCGTGTACTGTTGCTTACGGTGGCGACAGCGTTGTAGACGTTGCAAAGGCACTTGAGGATTGGACCAAGAAATATGACTTCGTCAATTTCAAGGGTGCTTACGTCGACGGCGAAGCATTGAGCAGTGAAGATGCAAAGGCTCTTGCGAAGATGCCGAACCGGGCAGAACTGCAGGGCGAGATCGTTCAGATCGCTCAGACACCCGGCTCGAATATTGCCGGCGCAGTCACCGGTCCTGCCCAGCACCTCGCTGGCTGTATAAAGAGCCTTATAGAGAAGCTGGAAGAAGCAGCGTAAGTTTATTTGGCTGATTGATAAAAGAGAAATGTTGGTTTGTTTTGTGGTTGTCCCCTCTGGGGTTAAACAGGGCAGCGTAGCCTTGGCTACCGCGAGACACGGTCACAGGAGTATATAAATGTCAGAACAAGAAAGAACATGGAGCGAAGACATTAAGGATTTGGGCGACAAGATCGTTGGTCTTACACTTATGCAGGCCAAAGAGCTTGGCGATTATCTCAAGGAAGAGCACGGCATCGAGCCTGCAGCAGGCGGCGCAGTAATGATGGCTGGCCCGGCAGCAGGCGGCGAAGCAGCAGAAGAAGAAGAAAAGTCTGATTTCGACGTAGTTCTCAAGGAAGCCGGCGAAAAGAAGATCGCCGTAATCAAGGAAGTACGTGCTATCACAGGTCTTGGCCTCAAGGAAGCCAAGGAACTGGTAGACAACGCGCCGAAGCCCGTAAAGGAAGGCGTTGCGAAGGAAGAAGCAGAAGAGATGCAGAAGCAGCTTGAGGCAGCCGGCGCTACAGTCGAGCTTGCTTAAGCTTAGTTTTATTTGCGGATTTGTGGCTGGCAGGCCGTTTTTTGGACGGTCTGCCAGCATTGATGTAACGAGTAACAGGAAACCGAAGCGGAGAGTAATTAATGAAGTTTTTGCCTGTCCGTAATTTTGGAAAGATCGGTGACGCAACAGATGTGCCGGATCTGGTAGAGATTCAGCGTGCAAGTTACAGCCGGTTTTTGCAGGAAAATGTTTCGCCCGATGATCGCACAGACAGCGGGCTGGAAGCACTGCTTCGCGAGATATTCCCAATTGTCAGCTATGACAAGACCGCAGAGCTCGAATTTATGAGCTATGAGCTCGAGCGGCCTCGCTATACACCTGAGCAGTGCAGGGAACTCCGCTTGACTTACGGTTACCCGCTGAAGATACATTGCGCCCTCAAACGCTCGAATGCGGACGACATTGCCGAGCAGGGGATCTATCTTGGCGAGATGCCGGTCATGATCGGCGGCGGCGAGTTCATCGTCAACGGTGCCGAGCGTGTGATCGTAAATCAGCTTCACCGCAGTCCCGGTGTGGATTTTGGAATTGAAAGCAAAGAATCCGGCGACAGGATTCTTCATGGCTGCCGAATCATCCCAGAACGCGGCAGTTGGATAGAGATGTCCGTCACTCGCAAGGATGTTCTGGTCGTGCGTATTGACCAGTCCAGCAAGATCCCTGCGACCACGTTCCTGCGTGCGATGAGTGAGGACATGGGAACGACAGAGCAGATCATCCGTCTGTTCTATGACGTAAAGAGTGTCGATACAGGCAAGCTGGATCCGTCAATGTGGTCGGTAGGCCCGATCGTTGATACCGAGACGGGCGAGATCCTAGTTGAGGCCGGCTGTCAGCTTGGCGATATGGTTGGTCAGATCCAGGCCAGTTCGCTGGACAAGATCGAAGTTATTAAGAGAGTGCAGGACCCGCTGATCCTCAATACGATCGCAGAGGACGATTGCGAGAATCACGAGGATGCTCTGCTCAAGCTTTACGTAAAACTGCGTCCGGGCAACCCGGCTCAGATCGACAAGGCAAAACAACTGTTCGCCGAAAAGTTCTTTGACGAAAATCGTTATCGTCTCGGACGCGTGGGCAGATTCAGGATAAACAGGAAGTTCGATCAGGACCTGGCGGAATCAAAGATGACGCTCAGGCCGGAGGATTTCCTCAATACAATGAAATATATCGTCGGCCTGCGTAACGGCAAGGGCGAAATTGACGACATTGACCATCTGGGTAACAGGCGTCTGCGTACCATCGACGAGCTGGCAGCCGACGAGATCCGCAAGGGTCTTCTCAAGCTGCGTCGCACGGTGCAGGAACGCATGAGCATGAAGAGCCCGGGCGATATCAAGCGTATCGCTGACCTGGTCAACTCCAAGAGCGTCTCTTCCAGCATCGAATACTTCTTCGGTCGCGGCGAGCTCAGCCAGGTTGTGGACCAGACGAACTGCCTTTCTCAGCTTACGCACGAAAGACGTCTAAGTGCACTTGGGCCGGGCGGTCTTAACCGTAAGCGTGCTGGCTTTGAGGTGCGAGACGTTCATATCAGTCACTACGGCCGAGTGTGTCCGATCGAAACACCTGAAGGTACGAACATCGGGCTGATCGTTTCGCTGGGTATTTTCTCTAAGGTCGATGAGTACGGCTTCCTTCTCACGCCTTACCGCAAGGTCGAGAATATGAAGGTCACCGACGAGATCGCATACATGCGTGCGGACGAGGAAATGAAAGCGGTATTCGCTCCGCCCGGCATGGTCGATCCGAAGAGTAACGAACTTCGCAAGGGTCTGGTACTCGCTCGAAAGGGCGGTGACCTTACGCAGGCTCCGCGCGAAGAGGTAGATTTTGTAGATATTTCGCCGAAGCAGACTGTTGGTGTGTCGGCATCGCTGATTCCGTTTTTGGAGCATGACGATGCTAACCGTGCTCTGATGGGATCGAACATGATGCGTCAGTCCGTGCCGCTGCTCGAAACCGAGCCTCCGCTGGTCGGAACCGGCATGGAAGAGATCGTCGCGAAGAATTCCAGCATGGTCGTTCGTGCGACCAATGACGGCGTCGTTACGGCTGTAGATGCCAACAAGATCGTCGTCAATGACACTGATGAGTACGATCTGATCAAGTTCCAGGGCCTTAACGAGAGAACCTGTCTTACTCAGACTCCTCGCGTTAAACTGGGCGAAGAGGTCAAGGCTGGCGATATCATCGCGGACGGCGGCGGTACCGCTAACGGCGTGCTTTCGCTTGGTAAGAATGTCTGCGTGGCATTTGTTCCGTTCGACGGCTACAACTTTGAGGATGCGATCATCATCAGCGAAAGACTGGTAAAGGATGACGTCTTCACAAGTATTCACATTGATGAGTTCAGCGTCGACATCCGCGAGACAAAGCTCGGCCGTGAGGAATTTACGCGAGATATTCCAAACGTCGGCGAGAAGGTCCTGCGTAACCTGGACGAGAACGGCATCATCCGCGAAGGTACCCGCGTAGGGCCCGGCGATATTCTCGTTGGTAAGGTTTCGCCGAAAAGCAAGACCGAACTTACGCCGGAAGAAAAACTTCTGCATGCTATCTTCGGCCGGGCGGGCGAGGACGTGAAGAACGATTCGCTCGAGGTTCCAAGCGGTTTTGAAGGTACGGTCATCAAGACCCGCAGGTTCATCCGTCGCGGCGGCATGTCCGACGAGCAGAAGGCAGAACTCAAGATCCGCATGCAGGAATACGAGCAGGAAATGATCTCAAAGCAGTGTGCTCTGTTCCGCCGCATGATGCGTGAGATAAACGAACAGTTTGGCACCGAAATTGTCGACCCGTCGACACTGCAGAAGGCCGGTGCAAGCGATGATAACGACGTCATCGAAGAGCAGATCGAGAACTTCCAGATCGAGTGGGTCAAGCCCGCTAAGCTCCGCGGCCAGGCCAAGGACATTATCGAACAGTTCTGGCCCAAGATCCGCGATCTGCAGGAAGAGGCAAAGGTACGACTGAACCGCATGAAGCACGGTGACGAGCTGCCAAGCGGTGTTCTGGAAATGGTCAAGGTTTACGTTGCCACCAAGCGTGTACTTTCGGTTGGTGATAAGATGGCTGGTCGCCACGGTAACAAGGGTGTTATCGCCAAGATCATGCCCGAAGAAGATATGCCGTTCCTGGACGACGGAACACCGGTTGATATCTGTCTGAATCCGCTCGGCGTACCCAGTCGTATGAACGTCGGTCAGATCCTCGAGACGATCCTCGGCTGGTCCGGGAAGGTTCTCGGCTTCAGGGCCAATACGCCTGTTTTCGATGGTGCTACCGAAGACGAGATTCAAAAAGTCACGGTAGAAGCCAACGATTATGTCCGACAGCAGATGCAGATGTTCGAGACGGACAAAAAGGCTCCGCCAGCCGGAGGTCTGCGAGTCGAAGTGCCGGAAAGTCTCAAGGTCCAGCTTTATGACGGCCGAACTGGTGAGCCGCTGGAACAGCAGACAACGGTTGGATTTATGTACATGCTGAAACTGCACCACCTGGTGGACGAGAAGATCCACGCTCGTGCGACAGGCCCATACAGCCTGATCACGCAGCAGCCTCTGGGCGGTAAGGCCAGAACTGGTGGACAGCGTTTCGGTGAAATGGAAGTTTGGGCTCTGGAAGCATACGGAGCTTCATATACTCTGCAGGAATTGCTGACTGTCAAGAGTGATGATATTGAAGGTCGGACCAAGATCTATGAATCGATGGTCAAAGGTATGAATACTCTCGAAGCGGGCACACCGATCTCGTTCGATGTGCTTTGTAACGAGATCAGGGGCCTTGGCCTGAATATCTCACTGGAGAAAAAGCGGGTAGGCAATAAGCCTCTGTAAGTGGTCGTGAACCCTTGAAGGGGTATCGGCAGGCGAAGTCGCAATAATGTGAAAGTCGGAGTTGATCATAAAATGGTAGAGTCAATTTACGATCGCATAAATGATTACGGTTCGGTAAAGATATCACTGGCAAGCCCTAATGATATCCGAAGCTGGTCGTTCGGTGAAGTGCGCAAACCCGAGACGATCAATTATCGAACCTATCGTCCCGAAAAGGACGGTCTGTTCTGCGAGCGTATTTTCGGTCCTGAGCGGGACTGGGAATGTGCCTGCGGTAAATATAAAGGTACTAAGTTCAAGGGCATCATCTGCGACCGCTGCGGCGTCAAGGTTACGCACAGCCGAGTTCGCCGTAAGAGAATGGGGCACATCAATCTCGCCGCTCCGATCGTACACATATGGTTCTTCAAGGCAATGCCCAGCCGATTGAGCACGCTTCTGGGCATGAAAACCTCTTCTCTGGAAAAGGTGGTATACTTCCAGGACTATGTAATAACCGATCCCGGCCAGAGCCCGCTGAAGTTCATGCAGCTTCTCAGCGAAGAAGAATATCGCGATGCCCTGAACAAGTACGGCAACTGCTTCAAGGCAAGCATGGGTGCAGAGGCTGTTCAGGAACTGCTCGGCAAGCTCGATCTCAAGGCGATCAGCATCGAGCTTCGCGAAGAAGTCAAAAAGACCAACAGTAAGCAGAAGATCAAGGACCTGACCAAGAGGCTAAAAACGGTCAATGCGGTACTTGAAAGCGAAAACAATCCTGAGTGGATGATCCTGGATGTGATCCCGGTAATCCCGCCTGATCTGCGTCCGCTGGTCATGCTCGAAAGCGGCAACTTTGCCACAAGTGACCTGAACGACCTTTACAGGCGCATCATTAACAGAAATAACCGTCTCAAGAAGCTTATCGATCTGAACGCTCCTGAGGTTATCATTCGCAACGAAAAGCGGATGCTGCAGCAGGCAGTCGATTCGCTGCTGGACAACAACCGCTGCCGCAGGCCGGTACTCGGAAGCAATAACAGGCCTCTCAAGAGTCTTACCGACATGATCAAGGGTAAGCAGGGCCGTTTCCGTGAAAATCTGCTCGGTAAGCGTGTGGACTACTCCGCTCGTTCAGTTATCGTGGTTGGTCCTCACCTCAAGCTTTATCAGTGCGGCCTGCCCAAGAAGATCGCTCTGGAGCTTTTCCAGCCGTTCATTATTCGCAAGCTTAAAGAACGCGGTCACGCCGACACGATCAAGAGCGCAAAACGCATGCTCGAGCGTCGTGATGAGCACGTCTGGGATATTCTCGAAGAGGTAATTCATCAGCATCCTGTACTGCTCAACCGTGCACCTACACTGCACAGGATGGGTATTCAGGCATTCGAGCCTGTGCTCGTGGAAGGTAATGCGATCGTTCTGCATCCGCTGGTATGCTCGGGCTTTAACGCTGACTTTGACGGTGACCAGATGGCGGTCCATCTGCCGCTGAGTATCGAGGCACAGGTCGAGGTGCACACTCTGGTGCTGTCGACGAACAGCCTGTTCTCGCCTGCTAACGGCTCGCCTGTGATGACTCCTTCTCAGGACATGGTGCTCGGTAACTACTATATTACCTGCATGCGTGTCGATCAGAAGGGCGAGGGCATGATGTTCCGCAGCACGCAGGAAGCGATCACCGCTCATGAGCTGGGCAAAGTCGCAATGCACGCGAAGGTCAAGGTCTGCCTGCCGGAGGGCAAGATGGTCCGAACCAAGAAGGGCGATCTAGAAGGCGGGGTTATTGAAACGACTCCAGGCCGATGCCTGTTCAATGAAATTCTGCCCGAAGAAATGCCATTCTACAATTATGGCATGGATAAGAAGGGGCTGTCCACGGTTATCTCTGACTCCTATGACATATGCGGCGGTAAGGGTACTATCGAGCTGCTCGACAACATCAAAGAACTCGGCTTCAAGCGTGCGATGCTTGCTGGATTGAGTTTTGGTATTACCGACCTGCGTATTCCTGACGAGAAATGGGATATCGTTGAACGCACTCAGAAACGTGTCAATAAGGTTATCAAGAACTTCCAGCAGGGCGTTCTGACCGGCGGCGAACGATACAATCAGATCATCGACGCCTGGACACATGCACGTGTTGAAGTCACGAACCGCATGATGGACGCTATGCGTAACGATACACGTGACGGCAAGCCTTACCTTAATCCGATCTGGGTTATGAGGGACTCCGGTGCTCGTGGTAGCGTCGACCAGATTCAGCAGCTCGCAGGTATGCGTGCACTGATGGCAAAGCCCAGCGGCGAGATCATCGAGACGCCTATTCTGTCGAATTTCCGTGAGGGCCTGAACGTACTTGAATACTTCAGCTCGACTCACGGTGCACGTAAGGGTCTTGCTGATACAGCTCTCAAGACTGCCGACTCCGGTTATCTTACACGTAAGCTTGCAGACGTCGCACAGAACGTAATGGTCAGTGAGATCGATTGCGGCACGCTGCAGGGTATTACAAAGACGACGGTCTACAAGGGCGAAGCAGTCGATGTGCCGCTGAGGCAGTTGATCATCGGCCGAACCGCTCGCGACAATATCAGGAACCCGATCACGGACGAAATGATCGTCCGCGAAAACGAGGTAATAACCGCAGAAGCTGCCGCCAAGATCGAGGAACTCGGTCTCGACGCTATCAGGGTGCGAAGCCCGCTTACTTGTGAAAGCAAGGTTGGCGTATGCGGCAAATGTTACGGCTGGGACCTCAGTGCAGGCGATTTGGTCGAAGAAGGCCTGGCAGTCGGTATCATCGCCGCTCAGTCGATCGGTGAGCCTGGTACTCAGCTTACTATGCGTACTTTCCATACCGGTGGTATTGCGGAAATCGCCGTTCTCGAAACTTCGCAGAAGGCGCCGCGTGCCGGTAAAGCCAGCTTCATTGACGTCAAGAGTGCTCCGTTTGAGTTGGAAGACGGCACAGTTGTTAACATCTGTCTGAAACGCCAGGCAGAGATGGCGGTTGTCGACGACAAGGGACGTGAGCTCGAACGCTTTAAGATTCCTTACGGCGGAATCATCCAGGTCAATGACGGCGATCCGGTCAAGAAGGGTACTATTCTGTTCAGTTGGGATCCGCACCGTGTGCCGATCCTTGCTGAGGTCGGCGGTTTCGTACGACTTATGGACGTTGTCGAAGGTGAGACCATGCGTATCGAAGAGGATCGCAAGGGACAGCCCGGCCGACCCGTTATTATCGAACACAAGGGTGATAAGCATCCGCAGGTCATCATCGAAGATCAGACAGGCAAGATCCTCGACGTTCACTACCTGCCCGCAAAGGCCCGCGTGGAAGTTGAAGAAGGCGAAGAAGTCAAGGCCGGTGCACTGCTCGCTCGTCTGCCTCGCGGCGGCGGCGGTACGCAGGATATTACCGGCGGTCTGCCTCGTGTTACTGAGATTTTCGAAGCTCGTAAGCCCAAGAACCCCGCTGCTATGGCGGAGATCAGCGGTACCATCGAGCTCAAGAGTGATAAACGCCGCGGTAAGATGACTGTCATCGTACGCAGCGAAAGCGGAATGGAAAAGGAACACCACGTTCCGCGTGACCGTCACCTGAACTATCATACCGGTGACTACGTCGATGCTGGTGACGCACTGACGGACGGCCCGCTCGTTCCGCATGACATTCTGCGGATCAAGGGTGAAGAGGCCCTGCAGAGGTATCTGCTGCGTGAGATCCAAAACGTATATCGTGCCCAGAACGTGACGATCAGCGACAAGCACATTGAGATTATCGTCTCTCAGATGATGCGTAAGGTCGAGATCGAAAGCGTCGGTGACAGCGACTATCTGCCAGGCGAGATCGTTGATAAGCAGCAGTTCAGGGAATCTAACGAAGAACTGTTCAAGAAGCTGCGGATCACCGAGCCGGGCGACACGGATCTCGAAAAGGGCGTGCTGGTAACCCGTGAAGAGCTGGATGCGGCCAACGAAAAGGTCGAGCAGCTCGGCGGTGAAACCGCCAAGGGCAAGAAACCGAGACCCGCTTCAGCTAATACGCTGCTGCTTGGTATAACCAAGGCTTCATTGCAGTCGGAAAGCTTTATTTCGGCTGCGAGCTTCCAGGAGACAACTAAGGTCTTGACTGAGGCCGCACTTGGCAGTAAGATAGACAACTTATGCGGTCTCAAGGAAAACGTTATACTGGGTCACTTGATCCCGGCGGGTACGGCATTCAAGCCTTACCTGAACATGAAGGTTAAGCATCTTGCTGAGCCTCCTGTACCGAAACAGCTTGAGGACCTGCGAGAAGAGAAGGAAGCCGAAGCAGCCGCCGACAAGGCTATGAAGGCTGCTCTTGGTCTTGACGAATCGTAAAAAATATAAGAATTTGGCTGGCACGTGTTTGGCCGGTCGATAAAATACAGTTTTGAAATAGTGGCAATGATTGCAAGTGTGGAGAAAATATGCCGACGATTAATCAGTTAGTTCGCCGTGGTAGAGGCAGAAAAGCGAAAAAGCGTGTTTCAGATATTACCGGTTGCCCGCAGAAACGCGGTGTTTGTCTGGTAGTAAGAACACAGACACCTAAAAAGCCTAATTCTGCTCTGCGTAAGATAGCTCGTGTACGTCTGACTAACGGCAAAGAGGTTACGGCTTATATCCCGGGTATCGATCACAACCTGCAGGAGCACAGTACTGTTATAGTACGTGGCGGCAGGGTACGTGACCTTCCTGGTGTTCGTTATCACATCGTACGCGGCAGCCTCGACACCGCCGGTGTTGACGGTCGTAAGCAGGGTCGCAGTAAGTACGGTGCCAAGAAATAAGTACAGCCTCCATTTGCAAATTGCGAACTGTGAGGGTGATCGTGCGGTTGATATAGCGTTTAGTGATATAGTTATCAGGTGAAGTAAATGGCAAAGAGATTTACGGCTAGCAGAGCTCAGATGAAACCGGATGCGAAGTTCAACAGCATCCTCGTTTCAAAATTTATCAATTGTCTGATGTGGGACGGCAAAAAGAGTACCGCTCAGAAGGTGTTCTATGATGCAATGAACATAATGGACAATAAGATAAAAGATGAAAGCCCACTCGAAGTTTTCGAGACGGCTATCAACAATGTAAAGCCCATGCTTGAGGTACGAAGCAAGCGTGTCGGCGGTGCAAGTTACCAGGTACCAATGCAGGTGAAGCCCAAAAGGCAGCAGGCTCTGGCGTTCCGCTGGATCCTTGCGGCAACCCGCAATAAGAAGGGCAAGCCGATGAGCCAGCGTCTGGCATCCGAACTTCTGGATGCATATCGCAAGGAAGGTACTGCGATGACTACACGTGAAAACGTGCACAGAATGGCTGAAGCGAACAAGGCGTTTGCACACTTCGCCTGGTAATAAATAGTAAGGCACTTAGCTGCCACGGTACATTGGGTTTTACATTTCATGGCCGTGGCAGTTTTTTTATCAATGCATTAATAAAGACTAGGAAGCTATAAAAGATAGGAAAAGTTGAAGCATGGCAGAGAATCTCGAAAAACTTAGAAATATCGGCATTATGGCACACATCGATGCCGGAAAAACAACCGTTACGGAAAGAGTACTTTTCTATAGCGGCAGAACATACAAGATCGGTGAGACCCACGAGGGTACCGCCGTTATGGACTGGATGGAAGAAGAGCAGGAACGAGGCATCACCATTACATCCGCTGCTACGCGATGTGAATGGGCGGGCCATGCGATAAACCTGATCGATACCCCTGGTCACGTAGACTTTACCGCTGAGGTCGAGCGGTCATTGCGCGTACTCGACGGTGCAGTGGCGGTCTTCGACGCAAGCGAAGGCGTTCAGGCCCAGAGCGAAACCGTCTGGCGACAGGGTCAGAAGTATGAGCTTCCGTGCCTTTGTTTCATTAATAAGATGGACAAGCTCGGAGCAGATTTCGAAATGGCGGTTCAGAGCATACGTGACAAACTGCTTGCCAATCCGGTTCCCATGCAGCTTCCAATCGGTGCTGAAAATGATTTCGTGGGCTTCGTGGACCTCATGGATATGAAGGTCTATAAGTTCTATCAGGAAAAGAAAGGCGCCGAGTTCAAAGTCGAGGACATCCCCGAAGACATGAAGGATGCCGCTGAGCACGCGAGGCATGATTTATTGGAGGCCGCTGCCGAGTTCGACGAGTCCATCATGGAAGACTACGTCCATGAGAATCCGATCAGCACCGACAGGATCATTGCAGCTATCCGCGAGGGTACGCTTCAGAACAAGCTTAATCCTGTATTTGTAGGATCGGCCTTGAAGAACATCGGAACCCGCCGCCTGCTCGACGGCGTTACCCGGTTCCTTCCTTCACCTTATGACAGGCCGAAGTTCTACGGGCATAAGCCTGACGACGAAGAGGAAGCGATCGAGATAGACTGCGATTCGAATAAGCCGCTGGTGGCGTTGGCGTTTAAGATCACCAGTGATAAGCACGGCGACCTAAACTTTTTGCGTATTTACCAGGGCAGCATCAAGAAGGGCACTCGCGTACTTAATGCAAATAAAAATAAGAAGGAAAACATCACGCGTATCTTCCAGATGCACGCTGCTTCCCGAGAGAGCAGAGATGTCGCTAAAGCAGGTGATATCGTTGCTGTTATCGGACTCAAGGACACCTGGACCGGCGACACGCTCAGCGACCCGAAGCATCCGGTAGTGCTTGAGAGCATAAGTTTTCCGGAAACGGTCATAAGCATGTCGATCGAACCCGCTACCGCCGCTGAGCGAGGTAAGCTTGGCGACGCTCTTCAGGTTCTGCGTCGCGAAGATCCGACTTTCGGCTGTCAATACAGCGAAGAGACGGGCCAGACCATTATCAGCGGCATGGGCGAGCTTCACCTGGAGATCCTGCGCAACAAGCTCGTCCGCGACATGAAGGTCAATGTCCGCGTCGGAACACCAAAGGTCGCATATAAGGAAGCGATCAGTCAGTCCGCAGGCGGCGAGGGCAAATTCGTCAAACAGACCGGCGGTCGCGGTCAGTACGGCCACGCGGTTATCGAGATCGAGCCTGAGGCGGACGAAGACGGCCATTACACGAACGAGAATACTGTCGAAAACGCAATAGTCGGCGGGGCGATCCCTAAGGAATACATTAATCCGACCAGCAAGGGTATTATGGACGGCCTGACAGCAGGTCCGCTGGCGGGTTTCCCGGTTGTCGGCGTCAAGGCCACTATCCTGGACGGTTCGTCTCACTCGGTGGACAGCTCGGAAATGGCGTTTGAACAGGCCGGCTCAATGGCGGTTCGTGACGCGATGAGCAAAGCCAAACCGATCCTGCTCGAACCTATCATGAAGGTGCAGGTAGTCGCTCCAGAGTCCGACTATGGTTCAGTACAGGGAAGTCTGATCGCAAAACGAGCTATGATCACCGATACTCATGTGCACGGCAATATGCGCGTGCTGGATGCGAAGGTGCCGCTGGCCGAAATGTTCGGCTATGCAGGCGAGATTCGCAGTATGACAGGCGGCAGAGGCTCATTTACGATGGAACCGCTGGCGTATGAGCGTGTTCCCGAACAAATTTCTGAGAAAATTCTAGAGGCCTATTGACAGGTCACGTAGTTTGTGATATATATTCTGCCTTCAACAGCCGGAGCGAGCACGGCTAACACCGTGCGTTTCAAGTTGGGCTTGATTTCACATCGGCATGACGCTGGGGTGGGCAAAGGCGAAAGCCAGTCAGTGGCCCGATACTATTGTGAGATCGCAACTACAGGATTATTTATCTGGCTAGTATGGCATGGATTGCCTGCTTTTTGGCAAAATTGCTGTTTAGCAATGCTGAAAATGCGGAAAATGTGCATAAAATCCGCAGAAATTAGCTTGTGTTTTGGCAGCACTAAGTATATGTTTGCAAACTTTCACCCGCCAGAGCGGGTTTAGAAGGTCGAATTCCAAGATCGAGGATTTGTAGATGGCAACGCAAACGGAAAAAATTAGAATTCGGATGGAAGCATACGATGCAAAGTCACTTGATGCTTCTGCTCGTGAAATTGTGGACCAGGCACGCCGCACGCATGCCAGAGTCAGCGGCCCGGTTCCGCTGCCAACGCGCATCGAGCGTTTTACTGTGCTTCGCAGCCCGCATATTAATAAGAAAGCTCGTGAGCAGTTCGAAATGCGCACACACAAGCGCTTGATCGATATTCATGAAGCCAATGCCCGCACCGTAGAGGCCCTTAACAGGCTGGTAGTTCCGGCGGGTGTTTTTGTAAAGATAAAGGCCTAACATATTATAGTTTAGCTTTTCGGGGAAATACCCCAGCAGAAGGAATAGACGTATGGCAATGTTGCTTGGTAAAAAAATAGGGATGACCCAGGTTTATGACGAGGAAGGCAAGATCGCAGCAGTCACTGTGATCCAGGCCGGACCTTGTGTTGTGACGCAAGTTAAGACCCCGGAGACCGACGGCTATTCGGCTGTACAGCTCGGCTACGACGATGTGAAGAAGTCGCGAGTCAAACAGGCAGCCGCCGGTCATGCCAAAAAGGCTAATACGACAGCAAAGAGGTTCATTCGCGAATGGCGTCTTGACGAAGGCACTGAGCCGGAAGTCAACCTCGGCGATGAGGTTACCGTCTCGGCCTTTGCGGAGATCAAATCCGTAGACGTAGTAGGCACCAGCAAGGGTAAAGGTTTTGCAGGTGTAATGAAGCGTCACGGTTTCGGTGGTTTCCCCCAGAGTCACGGTACTAAGCGTATGCACAGGCACGCCGGTTCTATCGCGGGCCATTCCAGTGACGCTGGTAGCGGCGGTAATGTCAAAAAGGGTAAGAGAATGGCCGGTCAGATGGGTTGTGACCGCGTGACAAGCAAGAATCATCAGTTGGTCGGCATCGACGAAGAAAAGAACCTGCTGATAGTTAAGGGTTCTGTTGCCGGCGCATCGGGTGGTTATGTTGAAATCCGTGCCTCCAAGGGCAAAAAGTAAGTATTGCTGAATATACAATTATAAATAAGCAGTGGAAAAGAAGATGATTGACGTTGCAGTATATAACAGGGAAGGCAAAGAGGTTGAGAGCCTCCAGGTCGACGAAGCAGTCTTCGGCGGTTCTGTACGCTATCCCCTGCTCAAGCAGGCGATCGTTATGTATCACGCAAACAAACGCGTAGGTACGGCAGCTAACAAGAGCCGCGGCATGGTTGCCGGTTCCACACGGAAGCTTTTCCGTCAGAAAGGTACCGGTAATGCACGTGTCGGTAACAGCCGCACCAACAAGCGAGTCGGCGGTGGTGTTGCTTTCGCAAAGGGCGTTCGTGACTATGGTAAGGATATGCCCAAAAAACAGCGAAGGCTCGCACGGGATTCTGCTATCCTGGCAAAGTTGCAGGCAGGCGGCGTAGTTGTTGTCGATGAGCTGACAATGGATGCTCCAAAGACTAAAGACTTTGCTGGCGTTCTCAAGAATCTCAAGATCGATCGCAGTTGCCTGGTAACCCTGAGTGAACAGGATACAAATATATACAAGTCCGCCAGGAACGTTCCCAAGGTTTCCGTTCTGGACGTTGCTCAGCTCAATGCAGGCGACATTTGTAATCGTCAGAAAATGCTGATAACCAAAGATGCACTGATGTCACTGGTTAACAGAAGTTAGAGTTTATTCAACAGATATAGCAGGTATTAGCCGTGGATGATCATAACATTGTAATTAAACCGTTGGTTACAGAGCAAAGCATGCATTTTGCAGGTAAGTACAATGCTTATGCTTTCCAGGTAAACAGAAGAGCCAACAAGACCCAGGTTCGTGAAGCTGTTCAGAGGCTTTACGGAGTAAAGGTTGTCGACGTAAGAACTATGAACCGCAAAGGTAAACCTCGTCGCCGCGGCAGGAACATTGGCAGCACGAGCAACTGGAAAAAGGCGGTTGTGGTACTCCATGAGGATCACCATATAGATCTGTTCTAGTTAATTGAGTCAGCCTACTTGGCTTGATGCAATAGAGAGAAAGTATTATGGCTATTAAAGTATACAAACCGACAAGTCCAGGACGCAGAAACGCGTCGGTAATCGACTACCGCAAGGAGTTGACCACCGGCAAACCTGAGAAGACGCTCTGCAAGAGGATCAAGAAAACAGGCGGTCGGAATCACCATGGCAAAACGACTACTCGTTTCCGTGGCGGCGGTGCAAGGCGCATCTATCGCATAATCGATTTTAAACGCGCTAAGGACAGTTCTGCTGCAACCGTTCAGACCATTGAATATGATCCGAACCGTAACTGCTTTATCTCGCTGGTTCAGTATGAAGACGGCGAAAAGAGATACGTACTTGCTCCTTCACGACTTCAGGTTGGCGACAAGATCGAAAGCGGCGACAATGTTGAACCGCGTGTGGGCAATGCCATGCCTTTGCGTCGCATCCCGGTCGGAGTTGAAATACATAATATCGAAATGACAGCAGGACAGGGCGGCAAGCTCGTCCGAACCGCGGGCGGAACTGCAAGGCTGGTCGCTAAAGAAGGCGACTGGGCAACTGTTATCCTGCCAAGCGGCGAAATGCGTATGATCCGCATGGAATGCCGTGCTACTATCGGCCAGCTCAGCAATGCTGACTACCAGAACGTAAGGATCGGCAAGGCCGGCCGCAAGCGTCACATGGGTCGCAGGCCGCACGTACGCGGTAAGGCCATGAACCCGGTCGCTCACCCGATGGGTGGTGGTGAAGGCCGCAGTAATGGTGGTCGTCATCCTTGCTCGCCTACCGGCGTACCCGCGAAGGGCGGAAAGACTCGTAAGCGTAACAAGCCCGGAAGCAACCGGATCATCCGTAGAAGAAAGACTAACCGCGGCGTTCAGATTGTTTAAAGTTATACACGGTCTTGGCATAGATTAAGGACTGTTGCTGATTATAATTGAGGAAAGTTAATGGGACGTTCTCAGAAAAAAGGGCCATTCGTTGATGAGAAGCTTTATTACAAGGTAATGAAGCAGGTCGAAGCCGGCACCAGCGAGCCGATAAAAACATGGGCAAGGGCTTGTACCATAATCCCGGAATTTGTTGGTTTTACGTTCATGGTTCACAACGGCAAAATCTTTAATAAGGTTTTCGTCACTGAAGATATGGTTGGACACAAGCTTGGTGAGTTCTCACTGACGCGTACCTTCCGTGGTCACTCGGGCGAAAAATAGTTTTGAGATCGAGCGTAGGTTCCTGAAAGACAGGCAGCTACCTGAAAAGTATAAGGTTGAAAGATGCTTAGCAGCAGTAAATTAAATAGTGTTTGTGCAGAACGCAAGATGAGCCTTGAGCAGTTGGCGGGTCACTTGGCGCACGGCGGGATGAGCACCGATGACGCATTGCGTGCTCTCAAGAACTGGCAGAAGAATCTTCTAAAGCCTGCACCTAAGACAGAAGACGTCGAAAGACTTGCAGACGGTCTTGGAGTTGCAGTTGGAGATATCTCCGAATGGCGTGCTAGTTATCGCTACGCACCGTCTTCGCCCCGAAAAGCAAGACTTGTGACCGAGATGATCAACGGCCGAAGCGTTCAGGATGCTTTGGACGTTCTCAAATTTGAACATAAACGTGCCGCCCGCATGGTAGAACAAGTACTCTCAAGTGCCATCGCCAACGCGGACGAGCAGGAAGCCAATGTCGAAGAGCTTTACGTTTGCGAAGCACGCGTTGACGGAGCTGGACGGCGTATCGGCACAAAGGCATGGCACCCCAAGGACCGTGGCCGGGCTCATCCGATTCGTAAGCAAGCCAGCCACATTCACGTTGCCGTTGCCGAGATATAATTGTAAGCAATAACAGTATTCTGTAGAACAGGTTAGATATGGGTCAGAAAACATCGCCAATTGGGTTTAGAACTGGAATTACTTTGCCATGGCAGAGCACATGGTTCGCTCCCAAAGCTAACTATGGTGAATTCCTGGTTGAGGACGAACGCATCCGTCATCATGTCGATGTGCGGTTCAATCGTCAGCCTCCGTTCGCCGCAGTCAGCAAGACTGAGATCGCACGGACTCGTAATGAGGTCAAGGTTACACTTTTCACCGCTAGGCCGGGTATGGTGATCGGTCCTCGCGGTTCGGAAGTAGATAAGCTCCGCGGCGAGCTCGAAGAGCTAATAGACCGTAAGGTTAGCGTCAATGTCGTTGAGGTCAAAGAGCCGGCACTGAACGCACAGCTTGTGGCAGAGAATATCGCTCAGCAGCTCCAGAAGCGTGGTTCTTACCGTCGTGCGATGAAGCAGGCCTGCGAAACATCTATGAACGCCGGTGCCAAGGGTGTTAAGGTTATCTGCAGCGGTCGTCTCGGCGGTGCTGAGATCGCAAGAACCGAAACCCAGAAGCTCGGCAGTATTCCGCTGCAGACGCTGGATGCGAATGTCGACTATGGCTACGCGACTGCAAGAACTACTTATGGCGCCATCGGCGTCAAAGCCTGGGTCTACAAGGGTAAGTTCGGCGAAGAGATCACTCCAAAGCCGCGTGCCCGTAAGGGACAAAGGCCAAGAAGGGGCGGCAAGCCCGGCGGTCCAGGTAAGCCTGCAGGCGGTAAGTAACTCAATAACTCAAATATGTAAGCATATAAGCACGAGGGTATCGCAATGGCATTGATGCCAAAGAGAGTAAAATATCGTAAGAAGATGCGTGGCAAGATGCGTGGTAACGCGTCTCGCGGCAACTACGTAGCTTTTGGCGAATACGGGATCCAGGCTTTGTCGCATCATTGGATCACAGGTCGGCAGATCGAAGCCGGCCGTATTGCGGCGACTCACTTCCTGCATCGTCAGGGTAAAGTTTACATCCGGATATTCCCGGATCATTCATATACTTCTAAGCCTCTCGAAGTAAGAATGGGTAAAGGTAAGGCCGAGGTCGAAGGCTGGGTCGCAAGAGTCAAGCCCGGCACAGTATTGTACGAGATCAGCGGTGTACCGGAAGATGTCGCAAAGGCAGCTCTTGCCAGAGTGGCACATAAAATGCCGGTCAGATGCAGGTTTGTAACGCGAAGACATTCGCTTGGATAGTTTGGAGTTATGATGAAGGCAGCAGAAATCAGAGATATGCGTAGTGACGAGCTTCAGGCTAAGCTTGAAGAGCTGCAGAAGCAGGTTTTTACTCTGCGTAGCCAGGCTATGACCGAAAACGTTGAAAACGTCAGAGCCATGAAGAACGTCAAGCGTGACATCGCACGCGTCAAAACGATAATCAGAGAGAATGAAATAAAGGGCCAGTAAGGCAATGGATACGTCGATACAGAAAAGATTGAAACGTGGTGTTGTTGTCAGCAGAAGCGGCGACAAGAGTATCCGGGTTCAGATCAATTATCTTGTCAAGCATCCGATGTACGGCAAATACATTCGCCGACGCACAAAGCTTGGTGTTCATGATCCCAAAAATGTCGCGAATATCGGCGATACGGTTGATATAGCCCAGTGCAAGCCTATCAGCAAAAGTAAAAGCTGGAGGCTGGTAAGCGTCGTTGAGAAGGGAATTGTTGAGTAATAAGAGGTATACCAGTGATTCAGCAAGAAAGCATGTTAGAAATAGCTGACAACAGCGGCGTTAAGCTCGCACAGTGCATCAAGGTCCTGGGTAAGGGCGGTGCACGAAAGGGTAAGTACGTTCGTCCCACAGCAAGCGTTGGCGACGTTGTCAGTGTAGCGATCAAGAGGAATCTGCCCAACTGTCAGTTGGACACGAAAAAGATTCACCGTTGCGTTATAATCAGGACCAAGTACCCGGTTCGCCGCAAGGACGGCAGCTATGTACGTTTCGACAGTAACGCAGCAGTTATGATCGATCCGGAAGGCAACCCCATCGGCACACGTATTTTCGGTGCTGTTGCTAGGGAGCTTCGCGAGAAGAACTATATGAAGATCATCTCGCTGGCTAGCGAAGTTGTATAACAATTTTAGCAATATTATTCGCAATAAAGACGAGAAGCGATTATGGCAAGGCATATAAGAAAAGGCGATTCGGTAGAGATCATCGCTGGTGAACATAAAGGTCAGGTTGGTAAAGTCCTCAAGGTCATCCCCGAAAAGGACCGCGTAATTGTAGAAGGACATAATCTGGCATACAAGCATGTTCGACCCTCGCAGAGACACCCGCAGGGTGGCCGCATACGGGTTGAGCAGCCGATCCACATCAGTAATGTGCTGCCCGTTGATCCCAAAACGAACAAGGGAACAAGAGTTCGATTCGAGGTCGGCAGTAAAGGTGAGAAGAAGCGTGTTTCAGTTGCCGGCAACGAGATCGGCGCTGTAGGTAAAAGTAAATCAAAGAAATAGAAACTGATAGTCAGGCGTCCCGAAAACGACGGAGAAACAACACCGACTTGCAGCATGGTGAGCGAAAGCTGAATTCTGTCGCAAGGCGTTAAGCGAAAGTCAGAGGAAAAATATGTCGCGTTACAAAGACTTATACAAATCAAAAGTAAGACCTGGGCTCCAGGAAAAGTACAGCTACAAGAGCCCGATGGCAGTACCCAGGATCGAAAAGGTCGTTCTGTCGATGGGTATCGGCATGGCAGTCCATGAAAAGAAGTATCTGGATAACGGCATCAAGGACATGACCGCTATCGCCGGCCAGAAGCCTATGGTCTGCAAGGCTCGCAAGAGTGTTTCAAACTTTAAGCTGCGTGAAGGCATGCCCATTGGTCTCAAGGTCACGCTTCGCAAGGCAAGAATGTATGAGTTCATGGATCGTCTGATCAACCTTACGATCCCGCGGGTAAAGGACTTCCGTGGTCTTAACCCCAAGGGTTTCGACGGTCGCGGTAACTTCTCTATGGGTTTCGTCGAGCAGAGCGTGTTTCCTGAGATCGATGCAGCTAATATCGATACGCCCCAGGGCGTCAATATTACTTTCGTGACCACGGCAGATTCTGATGAAGAAAGCTATGACCTGCTCAAGCTCTTCGGAATGCCTTTCAGGGAACGCAAGTAGACATTAATTGTAAATAAGCAAGAAGCATTGTATTTGATATATGGAGTTGTTTGATGTCGACGACGGCACTTGAAAACAAAGCTCGCAGCAAGCCTAAGTACAGAAGCAGAGGTTACACCCGTTGTCAGCTCTGCGGAAGGGCAAGAGCAGTTTATCGTAAGTTTAAGATCTGCCGCATTTGCTTCCGCAAGATGGCAAACGAAGGCAAGATCCCCGGCGTTAGAAAGGCCAGCTGGTAAGCGGGTTTTTAATATAAACGATTCAACGTTAGATTTAAGCGGTTGGAGCTATAAACAATGAGTCTTCAGGATCCGATAGCTGATATGTTAACCCGGATACGCAACGGCGGACGGGCCGAAATGTCACAAGTTATGATTCGGTCGTCAAAGAGCTGCCAGGGCGTTGCAGAAGTACTTAAGGACGAGGGTTACATTGAAGATTACGATGTTATCGATGACGGCAAACAGGGCCTGATTCGCATAAAGCTCAGATACACACTGGCCGGTGATCCGGTCATTACTGAGCTGCAGCGGGTTTCTAAGCCAGGTTGTCGCATTTACAGGGGAGCCGATGAGCTTCCGGAAGTACTTGGCGGACTGGGCGTTTCGATAATTTCGACCAGTAAAGGTATAATGAGTGACAAGAACTGCCGCAAAGACAATGTCGGCGGCGAAGTTATTTGTACGGTGAGCTAAATGAGTCGCATAGGAAAAAAACCGATTGCTATCCCTGCAGGCGTCAAGGTCGAAATAGGCAAGGACAAGGTCAAGGTTACAGGCCCGAAGGGGAATCTGGAACAGAATCGTCTGCCTGGTATAGACCTCAAAGTCGACGAAGACGCAAAACAGGTTATCGTAAGCAACACAAACGAAGCCAATAAACAGTATCGTGCCAACTATGGCACCATGCGTGCTCTGGTCAACAACATGGTTGTTGGTACCACAGAGGGCTTTGCCCGTAAGATGGAGATCTACGGAACTGGTTATAACATCAAAGAGCAGGGCGGAAAGCTCGTTCTTCAGGTCGGATTCTGCCACCCGGTAGAACTGAAAATGCCTAAGAGCGTAAGCGTCGAGATCAAGACCCCCGCCACTCGTGGTAACGATGTACCGGCAGTATTCACTCTGTCAGGCTACAACAAGCACGAGCTCGGCCAGTTTGCTGCAAATGTACGCAAGGTAAGACCCCCCGAGCCATACAAGGGCAAGGGCATACGTTTCTCAGACGAATACGTCAGGCGCAAGGCTGGTAAGTCCTTCGCTTCAGGCGGTTGATTGTTAAGGATACTAAGCTGTTTATATAAATCGATACGGCTTGAGATAATTGGGAACATAGTTCTATGGGTATTCAGAAGTTCAGACAAGCAAGGATCAGGCGAAAGAAACGCGTACGTAAGAAAGTTTACGGCACGCCTGATCGCCCGCGGATGACAGTATTCCGTTCCGGTCGGCACATCTATGTGCAGGTGATCGATGACATCGCTGGTGTTACACTGGCATCGTCGAGCACAATGGCCAAGGGGCTCAGTGATCAGATCGAAAACGGCAGCAACAAAAAGGCTGCTGAAACTGTTGGCGAAGCCATCGCTAAAGAAGCTATCGGCGTTGGCATTAAAGCCGTCCGTTTCGACCGTAACGGCTACCGTTATCAGGGCAGAGTAAAAGCTCTGGCAGACGGTGCTCGCAAGGGCGGACTAGTGTTTTAGAGGATAACCCTAACTGCGGTCCCCAGGATCGTTGGATTTAATGGAGACGAACGTTGGCTGAAGAAGCACTTAAATATGGAGCACAAAGTGACCAGCCGCTGGAAGATACAGTGGTAAAGATCTTCCGTTGTGCAAAGGTTGTTAAAGGTGGTCGCCGGTTTAGTTTTGCCGCACTGGTGGTCGTTGGTGACCGTAACGGTACCGTAGGTATCGGTTACGGCAAGGCCAACGAAGTACCCCAGTCCGTCGAAAAGGCGATCAAGAACGCGAAAAAGGACCTTCACAAAATCTCGCTCATTGATGGCACACTGCCCCATAAGGTCGTGGGCAAGAGCAGGGCGACGAAGGTTGTTATGGTTCCGGCAAGTGCGGGTACTGGTGTTATCGCCGGTTCTACACCTCGTGCGGTACTGGAATACGCAGGCGTTCATAACGTCCTGACCAAGATTTACGGCAGCACATCGGCTAAGAACGTTGTCAAAGCAGTGATGGACGGTTTGCTGAAATTGCGCGACAAAGAGACGATCGAGTCTCTTCGCGGTGTTGAGATCGAAGCTGAAGCTGTAAAAAGCTGAAGTCTAAAAAGGTGGTGATCCAAGATGTTGAGCAATGAAATCACGGCAGTAGCCGGTTCAGATAAAAAACGTAAGCGTATTGGAAGAGGCAGAGGTTCAGGCCACGGCAAGACCAGTGGTCGCGGACACAAGGGGTGCGGCTCTCGCTCTGGCGGCAGTGTTGCACTGCTCTATGAAGGCGGAAGCATGCCCCTGTTCCGTAAGCTGCCCAAACGCGGCTTCAATAACGCAAATTTCGCCCGCAAGTACGAGGTCGTTAACATCTCCGAACTTGAGCGAGTCTTCGATGAGGGTACGACTGTCAGCGTTGCAGAAATGGCAAAGGCCGGCCTGGTGCGAAGCGTCAAGAGCAAGGTCAAGATCCTCGGCGACGGTGAGCTGACAAAGAAACTCAGTGTCACAGCGCAGAAGTTCAGCAGAAGTGCTGAGGCGAAGATATCAGGCTGTGGTGGAAGCGTTAAGGTGGTTGCTTAAGAAGAGGGAGCCCGATGCTACGTAGTGCCATAAATGTATTTAAAATACCAGATCTGAGAAATAAGATTCTCTTTACGATTGCACTGCTGTGCATCTATCGGCTGGGCTACCATATCCCCGTGCCGGGCTTTGATACCAGCGCGATCTCTGACATCAGTCGCGATGCTGAATCACCGCTCGGTCGTGTCACCGAATATCTTCAGATGTTCTCCGGTGGCCGGCTCGACAGAACCAGCCTGTTCGGCTTGGGTATTATGCCGTACATTTCAGCATCTATTATTCTGATGCTGCTCGGCGAGGTACTCCCCGCACTGAGAAAACTCCGACAGGAGGGGCCTGCGGGCTATAAGAAGATTCAGGAATACACGCGGTACCTGACAGTGCCGTTATGTATAGTACAGGCATTTATGATCATGCAGTTATATAAGGACTATACATACCCAGGTGTTGCAAAACAGGCAATGTTCATGGGAGTGGTCGGCATGACAGCCGGTACCTTGTTCCTTATGTGGCTTGGCGAACAGATAGATGAATACGGCATCGGTAACGGCATCAGCCTGCTCATCATGGGCGGTATTGTTGCCAGAATGCCCGGTGCGATCATGACCTTCGCGGAAAACACGACGATGAGTCTGAATGCTCCGGAAGGTATGAACGGACCGCACGACATTATATTCGTGATCGGTGCCTTCATATTCGTGGTCGCAGGTGCGATCCTGATCACTCAGGGACAGCGTCGCATACCGATCCAGCAGGCTAAGCAGATGCGAGGCCGAAGAATGTACGGCGGACAGAGGCACTATCTGCCCCTGCGTGTGAATCACGGCGGCGTTATGCCCATCATCTTCGCGTCAAGTTTGATGATGTTCCCGCCGGTGCTGTTCCAGCAGCTTGGTAAGATCGAAGGCTGGGGCGCGGCGATGGCTCGTATAAACGAGGCGTTCAGCCCGACGGCTTATACATATAATGTTGTGTACGTGCTGTTGATTTTCGCTTTCGCGTATTTCTGGACAACTGTTCAGTTCCAGCCCAAGGACATGGCAAAGAGGCTGCGTGACAGTGGGAGCTTCATCCCAGGTCTTCGCCCGGGTCACAGGACAGCCGAATACCTTGAAACGGTAATGGTCAGGATAACATACTTCGGTGCAGCGTTCCTTGCGTTCATCGCTGTTGTTCCGACCGTTTGTGCCGGACTGATGGGTATCCCATACACCGTGGCAATGTTCCTCGGTGGTACAGGGCTTCTTATTACGGTAAGCGTCTCGCTTGATCTGGTACAGAAGATCGAATCAAGCTTGATAATGCATAACTACGAAGGTTTCAGCGACGCAGGAAGAATTAAGGGAGCGTTCCGGTGAGAATAATTCTACTAGGCCCTCCGGGTGCAGGCAAAGGCACTCAATGTAAAAGGATCGTAGACAGATACGGACTCGAGCATCTGTCAAGCGGCGACATACTCCGTGCGGAAAGAGCAGCAGGCAGCGAGCTCGGCAAAAAGGCTCAAAGCTACATGGATTCAGGCGGCCTGGTGCCCGATCAACTGATCGTCGACATGATGATCGGTGCGATGAAGAAGGCACCCAAGGGTTACGTCCTTGACGGTTTCCCGCGTACTGTCGTTCAGGCCGAGGAGCTCGACAAGGCTCTGCAGGCGGCGGACGAAAAGCTCGACGCTGTAGTGAACCTGGAAGTACCGGACGAGGTAGTTGCGGGCCGCATGACCGGCCGTCGAAGCTGTCCTGAGTGCGGTGCTGTATATCACATTGAAAACCTCAAGCCCAAGGTAGAGGGACAATGTGACAATGGTTGCGGCGAACTCGTCCAGAGAGACGATGACAAGCCGGAAGTAGTTGCGAACAGATTGAAAATTTATCACGAGCAGACCGCTGCCGTGGTAGGATATTACGAAAAGGTCGGCACTGAGATTATCAGTATTGATGCCAACCAGTCTGTTGACGGCGTAACTGAGTCAGTGTTCAAGGAACTCGATAAGGTCAACGGCTAGACTGGTCAGGATTCATGGCGATAACACTCAGGAGTCGCAGAGAAATAGATTTGCTCCGTAATGCAGGGGCAATAGTAGCAAAAGCTCTTTCGAAATTGCAGCAAGCAGTTGAGCCGGGCATAAGTACCGGCGAACTTGACGATATGGCCACGGCTGTCGCAGCCGAAGCAGGGGCCGCAACACTCTTCAAGGGTGTCGAAAGTCCCTACGCGAGCCAGCCGTTCCCAGGTGCGATCTGTGCATCGATTAACGAACAGGTCGTTCACGGTATTCCGTCTCATGACATCAAGCTCAGTGACGGCGATATACTCAGTGTCGATTTCGGCGTTAAGCTGAACGGCTACTGCGGTGATTCGGCCATGACCATGGCTGTAGGGAATATCTCTCCCGAAAAACAGCGGCTCATGGACGTAACCCAGCGGTTGCTCGACATTGCGGTCGAGACATGCAAGCCGGGCGTCAAGTGGAGCGAAGTCGCCGGAGCAATGGAAAAATGTGCCTTAGACGCTGGTTTTTCCGTTGTCGAAGAATTCGTCGGACACGGCATCGGAACCGAGATGCACGAGGAACCGAAGCTCCAGAACTTCGTGAACAAAGAACTGCTTCGCAATGACATAATGCTAAAAGAAGGGATGATACTGGCAGTAGAACCCATGGTCAACATGGGCAAAAAGTCAGTAAAGGTGCTCAAGGACGGCTGGACGGTTGTGACAAGAGATCGCAAGCCCTCCGCTCACTTCGAGCACACGATAGCAGTAGTAAAAGGCGGTTGTGAAGTCTTGACTGCCAGGTAAAAGTTGTTAAAACGGTAGCTTAATTTTATGGCGAAGAAGGATGCGATCAAATTGGACGCCACTGTAGTTGAGGCCCTGCCCAACGCGGTGTTCAAAGTAGAGCTGGAAAACGGTCACCAGATACTGGCGCACGTCTCCGGCAAAATGAGAATGCATTTTATCCGTATTCTGCCAGGTGATCAGGTAACCGTAGAAATGAGCCCATACGATCTTACGCGTGGGCGAATAGTACTGAGAAAATAGCTTATAAATATTTGAATGGTGTGGTATTATGAAAGTACGTAGTTCGGTAAAACGTATTTGTGAGAACTGCAAGATCGTCAGACGCAAGGGCGTCGTACGGGTTATCTGCTCTGCGGATCCACGACATAAGCAGCGTCAAGGCTAAGTACCATGGCCGAGAGGGAGAAAGACTTTAACCTTTTTGAAAGTATACAGGAGTAGTTATGCCGCGTATAGTAGGTGTTGATGTTCCTAATGACAAGCCGTTGTGGGTTGCTCTGACTTATATCCACGGCGTAGGCAAGCATATAGCGGACGTGATCATTAAAGAAGCAAAGGTTGACCGCGAAATGCGAGCGAACAAGCTGACCGAAGATGAAGTCAGCCGTATTGCGCAGATCATCCAGAACAACCACGTCGTCGAAGGTCAGCTTCGCAGGCGTGTGGCCCAGAACATTGGTCGCCTCAGGGATATCCGCTGCTACCGCGGTGTCCGGCACCAGAGAGGTCTGCCCGTTCGAGGCCAGATGACCCAGAGTAACGCCAGAACCCGTAAGGGTAAGAAGAAGACCGTTGCGGGCAAGCGAAGCGTTAAGGAAATGCGTTAATTGCCAAGTAGTGATCACTTGATGAATTTCGATAGATAGGTATTGGGATGGCCAAGAGTACTAAACGAAAAGTAAGAAAAAATATCGCCAAGGGTATTGTTAATATCAAAGCTACGTTCAACAATACGCTGGTAACGATCACAGATATGGACGGCGCTGCAATTTGCCAGTGTTCCGGCGGACAGGTCGGCTTCAAGGGTTCTCGTAAGAGCACTCCTTTTGCCGCTCAGCGTGCTGCCGAAAACGCTGCAAAGACAGCAATGCGTAACGGTGTCCGCGAAGTCGAGATCAAAGTCAACGGCCCGGGTAGCGGAAGAGAATCTGCGATCTCCGCTCTGCAGCAGGCTGGCCTCAGGATCGCCGCCATAGAGGACATCACTCCGATTCCTCACAATGGCTGTCGTCCACGCAAACGCAGAAGAGTATAGTTAGTTACATAGACAAAAAGATACACTGAAACACTTTATTTGGAAGTTGATGGTATATGGGACGTTATCTTGGTTCATCTTGTAAACATTGTCGTCGCGAAGGGATGAAACTGATGCTCAAGGGCGCACGCTGCGAAACAGGCAAGTGCGCGGTAGAGCGTCGCGAGCGTCATATGGCTCCGGGCATGCACGGCTGGCGTCGTGGCAGAGGAAGCGACTATGGTGTGCGTCTACGCGAAAAACAGAAGCTCAAGAGATACTATGGCATGCAGGACAAACAGTTCATGCGGTACTTCCGCGAAGCTGAACGTCTCAAGGGCAACACGGGCGTAAACCTGCTCCAGCTTCTCGAATGCCGTCTGGACAATGTCGTTTATAAGCTCAATTTTGCTCCTTCACGCAAGGCTGCCCGTCAGATCGTATCTCACGGCCACATCTATGTGAACGGCCGCAGGGTCAATATCCCCGACTTTGCAGTAACCGTCGGCGACAAGATCACGGTCAAAAACTCCGATCGCAGCCGCAAGACCATTAAGGACCAGCTTGCGACAAACCCGAATTATACGACACAGCAATGGCTCCAGCTCAACGCCGACAAACCAGAAGCTACTATGGTATCGATGCCCACACGCGACGATATCCAGCTCGTAGTTGAAGAGCAGCTCGTTGTTGAATTCTGTTCAAGGTAGTAAGGAACATTAAACTGTAGCAGCAAAAACCAGAAAGCAGGCACCCCGGCGGCCCCGGGTGT